>RXJC01000011.1:0-3264 GCA_003963435.1 Bradyrhizobiaceae bacterium
AGGACGAATATTACCACACCGATCTGATCGGGCTCGCCGCCGTCACAACGGATGGCGACGCGCTCGGCCGCGTGCTCGCGATCCATAATTTCGGTGCCGGCGACATCATCGAGATCGCGCCGCTGAAGGGCGCAACGATGCTGCTGCCGTTCTCCAACGCGGTGGTGCCCGAGGTCGATATTGCCGGCGGCCGCGTCGTGATCAAACTGCCGCAGGAGATCGAGGGCGAGGACAAGGATGATGATCCCTCCCCGAGTCGTCCCCGCGAAGGCGGGGACCCCTAACCACAGGCCGTGGTTTTTTGGCTAAGCTGATGGCTCCAGCCATCGCAAATCTAACGACGGTGGTTATGGGTTCCGGATCTGCGCTCGCTAAGGCTCGCTTGTCCGGGACGACGAGATCTTGGATGCGATGACCAATCCCTCACCCTGGCGCGCAACGGTGCTGACGCTGTTTCCGGAGATGTTTCCGGGGCCGCTCGGCGTGAGCCTGGCCGGCCGGGCGCTGGCCGCAGGACTGTGGGCGATCGAGGCGCGGGACATCAGAGCGTCCGCCACCGACCGTCACCGCAGCGTCGACGACACCCCGGCCGGCGGCGGGCCGGGCATGGTGCTGCGGGCGGACGTTCTGGCGGCGGCGATCGATGCCGCCGAGATCGCACCGGACCGGCCGCGCCTGCTGATGAGCCCGCGCGGTCGGCCATTGACCCAGGCCCGCGTTCAGGAGCTCGCCCGGGGCCCCGGCCCCCTGATCGTCTGCGGGCGCTTCGAGGGGATCGATCAGCGGGTGATCGACGGCCGCGGCCTGGAGGAGGTCTCGATCGGCGATTACGTGCTGTCCGGGGGCGAGATCGCGGCCCTGGCCCTGATCGACGCCTGCGTGCGGCTGCTGCCGGGTGTGATGGGCAAGGAAGCCTCCGGAACCGAGGAAAGCTTCTCCGAGGGCCTGCTGGAGTACCCCCAATACACCCGCCCGCAGCTGTTCGAGGGCGCGCCGATCCCTGAGATCCTGACCTCGGGCGACCACGCCAAGGTGGCAGCCTGGCGGCGCGCGCAATCGGAGGCCCTGACAGAGGCCCGGCGGCCGGATTTATGGGCCCAGATCCCGCCCAAGATCTCGAACAAGCCGGCGAATCGGGCCGGGCGCCAAAAAACGCCAAAAAACAAGACAGACGGGTGACAAACGCTCCGGCTTGCCTTATAGGAGCGGCCAAATCCGCAATGGCTGGATAGACGAATTTTGCGCAGCCCCCCGTTTCCAGGGCTGGGCGCGCCGATGGAGATTACCCCATGAACCTGATCAAGCAGCTCGAGCAAGAGCAATTCGACAAGCTGTCCGCCGGCAAGGACATTCCGGAATTCGGTCCCGGCGACACCGTGATCGTCAACGTGAAGGTCGTCGAAGGCGACCGCACCCGCGTGCAGGCCTATGAAGGCGTCTGCATCGGCCGTTCCGGCGGCGGCCTCAACGAGAGCTTCACCGTGCGCAAGATCTCCTACGGCGAGGGTGTGGAACGCGTGTTCCCGGTGATGTCGCCGATGATCGACTCGATCAAGGTGGTGCGCCGCGGCAAGGTGCGTCGCGCCAAGCTCTATTATCTCCGCAACCTGCGCGGCAAGTCGGCCCGCATCGTCGAGAAGACCGAGCACGCCAAGGCTGCCGTCAACGAGTAAGCCTCGCTTCTCCAGGCACGTTTTCGAAAGCGCGGGGCTCGGCTCCGCGCTTTTTTGTTGCGTCAGCCGTGCGCTTCAAACCACTCGCGATTCCAGTTCGGCCTGCTATATATTCCTGGAATGTTTCCAGATCTGACCAGCTTCGCCCCCGTCCAGCGTGTCGTCATCGACGATCGCTCGCGGCTACCTGGCCGGTTCTTCGGGCGCTTCGCGACCTCGGCAACGTCAGAACTTAGTCGCGCAGCCTGAAAGGCTGCGCTGACGATCTTGTTGCCCGCGCGCGCGTCGCGCTTATCGCTTTCTCACATTCTTCGGAGCTTAAGCTCATGTCCAAGCCGACCACTTTGTACGACAAGATCTGGAACGACCATCTGGTGCACGAAGCCGAGGACGGCACCTGCCTGCTCTACATCGACCGCCATCTGGTCCACGAGGTGACCTCGCCGCAGGCGTTCGAAGGCCTGCGCGCCACCGGCCGCAAGGTGCACGCGCCCGAGAAGACGCTCGCCGTCGTCGATCACAACGTGCCGACCACCGACCGCACCAAGCCGAATCCCGATCCTGAGAGCATCGAGCAAATCAAGGCGCTGGCCGAGAACGCCAAGGAGTTCGGCATCGAATATTACAACGAGTTCGACAAGCGCCAGGGCGTCGTCCACGTCATCGGCCCCGAGCAGGGCTTCACCCTGCCCGGCACCACGATCGTCTGCGGTGACAGCCACACCTCGACGCATGGCGCGTTCGGCGCGCTCGCGCACGGCATCGGCACCAGCGAGGTCGAGCACGTGCTGGCGACGCAGACCTTGATCCAGAAGAAGGCCAAGAACATGCGTGTCACCGTCGACGGCAAATTGCCCGACGGCGTGACCGGCAAGGATATCATCCTGGCCATCATCGGCGAGATCGGCACCGCCGGCGGCACCGGCTACGTGCTGGAATACGCAGGCGATGCGATCCGTGCGCTCAGCATGGAAGGCCGCATGACGGTCTGCAACATGTCGATCGAGGGCGGCGCGCGTGCCGGCCTGGTCGCGCCGGACCAGAAGGCGTTCGACTTCCTGCGCGGACGCCCGAAAGCGCCGAAGGGCGCCGACTGGGACGCGGCGATGCGCTACTGGGAGAAACTGCGCTCCGACGACGGCGCGCAGTTCGACAATGAACTGCGTCTCGACGCAGCGAAGCTGCCGCCGATCGTGACCTGGGGCACCAGCCCCGAGGACGTCATCTCGGTCACCGGCGTCGTGCCGGATCCCGACAAGATCGAGGACGAGGCCAAACGCATCTCCAAGCATCGCGCGCTGAAATATATGGGCCTGACCGCGGGGACGAAGATCACCGACATCAAGGTCGATCGCATCTTCATCGGTTCCTGCACCAACGGCCGCATCGAGGACCTGCGCGCGGCGGCGAAGATCGCGGAAGGCAAGACCGTTTCCGCGCACGTCAACGCCATGGTCGTGCCGGGCTCGGGCCTGGTGAAAGAGCAGGCCGAGGCCGAGGGTCTGGACAAGATCTTCATCAAGGCCGGCTTCGAATGGCGCGAGCCGGGCTGCTCGATGTGCCTCGCGATGAACCCGGACAAGCTGGCGCC
>RXJC01000011.1:3314-3723 GCA_003963435.1 Bradyrhizobiaceae bacterium
GCCGGAGGAGCGCTGCGCCTCCACTTCGAACCGCAATTTCGAGGGCCGCCAGGGTTTTAAGGGCCGCACGCATCTGGTGTCGCCGGCCATGGCAGCCGCCGCGGCGATCGCGGGCCACTTCGTCGACGTCAGGGACTGGCGCTAAGCCAGTCCTTGCAATTGTAGCGATCGCGGCAAAGCGCCGTTAAACGATCGCCTGACACTCTCGTCCTCGCGAGCAATTCGCGAGGACGCGCGCCATGGCCAACAAGCCGGAATATGTCGACCTGATCAGCGAGGCCACGCGCCAGCACCGCCGGCGCGCAGCGCCCTTGCGCATCGTCGCCAAGCCGGAGGTCGAGGAGACCTCCAAGCTCAGCCGCTGGCCGCCCGCGATGTTCAAGCAGTGGAAGTTCGAGAACCTGGCACG
>RXJC01000427.1 GCA_003963435.1 Bradyrhizobiaceae bacterium
TCCAAGGTCAACGCCGATCCGAAGAACCCGGATCCGAGCGTGAAGTCGAAATGCGCGCTGGTGTTCGGCCAGATGAACGAGCCCCCGGGCGCCCGCGCCCGCGTCGCGCTCACGGGTCTGACCATCGCGGAAGACTTCCGCGACAAGGGCCAGGACGTGCTGTTCTTCGTCGACAACATCTTCCGCTTTACCCAAGCCGGCTCGGAAGTGTCGGCGCTGCTCGGTCGTATTCCTTCGGCGGTGGGTTATCAGCCGACGCTCGCCACCGACATGGGCGCGCTGCAGGAGCGCATCACCACCACGCAGAAGGGTTCGATCACCTCGGTGCAGGCCATCTACGTTCCGGCCGACGACTTGACCGACCCGGCGCCGGCGACCTCGTTCGCGCATCTTGACGCGACCACCACGCTGTCGCGCTCGATCGCCGAAAAGGGCATCTACCCGGCGGTGGACCCGCTCGACTCGACCTCGCGCATGCTCTCCCCGCTGGTCGTCGGCGAGGAGCACTACGCGGTTGCCCGTCAGGTCCAGCAGGTGCTGCAGCGCTACAAGGCGCTCCAGGACATCATCGCCATTCTCGGCATGGACGAGCTTTCGGAAGAGGACAAGCTGACCGTGGCCCGCGCCCGCAAGGTCGAGCGCTTCATGTCGCAGCCGTTCCACGTCGCCGAAATCTTCACCGGCTCGCCCGGCAAGTTCGTCGACCTCGCCGCGCCCTACGCCAAGGGCGGCAAGATCGGCCTGTTCGGCGGCGCCGGCGTCGGCAAGACCGTGCTGATTCAGGAGCTGATCAACAACGTCGCGAAGGCGCACGGCGGTTACTCCGTGTTCGCCGGCGTCGGCGAGCGCACCCGCGAAGGCAACGACCTCTATCACGAGTTCATCGAATCCAAGGTCAACGCCGATCCGAAGAACCCGGATCCGAGCGTGAAGTCGAAATGCGCGCTGGTGTTCGGCCAGATGAACGAGCCCCCGGGCGCCCGCGCCCGCGTCGCGCTCACGGGTCTGACCATCGCGGAAGACTTCCGCGACAAGGGCCAGGACGTGCTGTTCTTCGTCGACAACATCTTCCGCTTTACCCAAGCCGGCTCGGAAGTGTCGGCGCTGCTCGGTCGTATTCCTTCGGCGGTGGGTTATCAGCCGACGCTCGCCACCGACATGGGCGCGCTGCAGGAGCGCATCACCACCACGCAGAAGGGTTCGATCACCTCGGTGCAGGCCATCTACGTTCCGGCCGACGACTTGACCGACCCGGCGCCGGCGACCTCGTTCGCGCATCTTGACGCGACCACCACGCTGTCGCGCTCGATCGCCGAAAAGGGCATCTACCCGGCGGTGGACCCGCTCGACTCGACCTCGCGCATGCTCTCCCCGCTGGTCGTCGGCGAGGAGCACTACGCGGTTGCCCGTCAGGTCCAGCAGGTGCTGCAGCGCTACAAGGCGCTCCAGGACATCATCGCCATTCTCGGCATGGACGAGCTTTCGGAAGAGGACAAGCTGACCGTGGCCCGCGCCCGCAAGGTCGAGCGCTTCATGTCGCAGCCGTTCCACGTCGCCGAAATCTTCACCGGCTCGCCCGGCAAGTTCGTCGACCTCGCCGACACCATCAAGGGCTTCAAGGGCCTGGTGGAAGGCAAGTACGACCACCTGCCGGAAGCCGCCTTCTACATGGTCGGCACCATCGAAGAAGCCGTCGAGAAGGGCAAGAAGCTGGCTGCTGAAGCGGCTTAAGAGGCGAATAGCGAATAGGGAGTGGCGAGTAGAATCTATTCGCCATTCGCTACTCGCCACTCGCTACCTATTCGCCACTCGCTATTCGCAGGTTTCCCATGGCCACCTTCCATTTCGATCTCGTGTCTCCGGAAAAGCTCGCCTTCTCGGGCGAGGTCGACCAGGTCGACATCCCCGGCGTCGAAGGTGATTTCGGCGTGCTGGCGGGACATGCGCCTGTCGTCGCGGCGATCCGGCCCGGCATTCTCACCATCACCGCCGCCGGCAAGCACGAGAAGGTCATCGTGCTCGGCGGTCTCGCCGAAGTCTCCGAAAAGGGCCTCACGGTGCTCGCCGACGTAGCGACGTCGCTGGCCGAGCTCGACCGTGCCCAGTTCGCCGAGACCATCGCGGAGATGGAAGAGGGCCTGAAGGAGCACGAAGGTGGCGAGCTCGATCACGCCATCGCGCGGCTCGACCACTACAAGAGCATTCAGCAGCAGCTCAGCTCGACGGCTATGCACTAAGCCCCGGGGCACCGCCTCCGGGGCCAAGCTCGATCTTTCTGAACAGGTTCAGCGCTCGTCACGAAAGTGGCGGGCGCTGAAACTTTGTTGCACCGCGTTGGGGATCGCGGCATTCTGCCTAAGAATGTTGTTCCCGGGGCGGGGCGCAGATGAAACGCAAGATCGCAGCGATTTTCGCAGCCGATATTGCCGGTTACTCGAGGCTGGTCGCGGAAGACGAGGAGGAGACGCTGCGGCGTCTGGCCTCCTATCGCGAGGTCGTCGACGATTTCATCGCCAAGGCCAGCGGCCGCATCTTCAACACGGCCGGCGATGCGGTGCTCGCGGAATTCCCGAGCGCGGTCGATGCGGTGCGCTGCGCGATCGACATCCAGGAGAGCTTGCGAACCCGCAACATGGCCTATCCGCCGAGCCGGCAGATGTCGTTTCGCATCGGCATTACCATCGGCGACGTGGTCGAGCGTGACGGCGATCTCCTGGGGGACGGCGTCAACATCGCCGCACGGCTGGAAGGGCTCGCCGAGGTCGGCGGCATCTGCGTCTCCCGCGCGGTGCACGAGCAGGTCGCCAACAAGCTCTCGGTGCAGTTCGCCGATATCGGTGCGCAGGAGGTCAAGAATATCCCGACGCCGGTGCATGCTTACATGGTGGCGATGCGGCGCGAGGACGGGAGTTACGCGACACCGCAGGTGAAGAAGGCGGCTGCCAAGGTCGCCGCGGCACCGGTCTGGATGTGGCCGCTGGTCGTTGCCGTGGTCTCGGTCACCGGCATCGGCGTCACCGGCTTTCTCTACAACACCAAGCTCAAGCAGACGGCGAGCGTCGTGGCCACGCCGGCGGCGGCACCGAGTGCAACGCCAAGCGCAACTCCGACCGCGGCGACCGCAGCACCGAGCCCGATGCCGACACAGCTAGCCAAGGTGCCGATGGCTCCGTCCAATGCCAGCGCCGCGATGGCACCGATGCCGGCGCCGTCGCCATCGGCATCATCGATGTCAGGCAAGTTCTCCGCCGACAGCGTGCCCTTCATCAACGAGCGCGTGCGCAGCTTCCTGGCTGGCGACTACGCCGCCTCCGGCGATCACAAGGCCTTCGCGCTCAATGTCGGCGGCTTCACCGGCTCGGCGCTGAACCAGCCGAGCGAGGAGGCCGCGCGCAGTGCCGCGCTGGAGCAGTGCCAGAAGCGGGCAGATGCGGCGCAATCGCCGCGGCGGTGCGAGCTCTATGCGGTCGGCGATACCGTCGTGTACGCGCACGGCAAGCCGCCGATGCCGCAGCCGCCCTATATCAGGCACGATGCCATCACCGAACGGCCGTTCGCATCGAAGGATTTTCCGATGGTGCGCGAGCCGCAGAAAGTCCGGCTCGAGAACATCTTCGCGCCCGCGGCGAAATCGCGCTCGGTCGCGCTCGGCCCGGGCGGACAATATTTCATGGTGCTCGGTGCCTCCTCCGCAGACGACGCGGCGCGCCGCTCGCTGGAATCCTGCGGCGCGATTGCCGGTGTCGCGTGCATGGTGGTCGCGATCGACGACAATTTCGTCGTGCCGATCCCGACCCTGTTCAGGATCACCGGCTTCTTCCACGCCGCCTCCAACGCCTCGATCCTGGCGGATGCGCGCGGCGAGGTG
>RXJC01000414.1 GCA_003963435.1 Bradyrhizobiaceae bacterium
CGTTAAGCCTTTGATTTTACGAAGTTACTTGTTAGCGGCCAGAGGCTTCGGGCCACCATAAAGTGTTTTGCGGCATCAGGAAACCGCTTCCGCCTGGGCCCGCTCCAACGAAAAAGGGCTGCGGCGGTACCGCAGCCCCTCTCTTGGAAGGTCTGTCGTTGATGTGTGCAGACCGGTTTGCCTCTCGGGGCCGCCGCCCCGTCAAAACTGTTCGCGCAACCTTGCGTCGCCTGTCACGAAACCGTCAAGGGCGAAAACGATGAAGGCGAGAGAATGTTCCTATTTTTCCCGATCTAGAGCCGGCTCTGGCGCATACAGCCAAGCGGCTGACCGTCGTGCGTTGCCGCTCTTTCCCGAATTCCCGGGACATGTCGGGAACGAATAGTGGCTCCGCCCATTGGGCTTGGCGGATGGGTGTCGGCGGTGTCCATGCATTGCCCGGCTGCGCGCTGCCACCGATCCGTCCCGCCGAACCGGCTGCATCCTGGAGCGGCCGGTTCGGTACTTCCGGGCCGCTAAAGCATGATCCGGAACAGTGCGAAGCGGTTTTCCGGAAAGATCATGCGCAAACGACAACCCAAAGGGCGATGATGATTCTCCAAGCTTCATCGCGCTTTGGTGCCGGGCCGCCACTGCCCCGGCCGCCAGTGCCCGGACGTCAATTCATTCCGATTTCGACTGCGATCCTGATCAGGTCGGAATGGTTCTTGGCCCCCAGCTTCTGCTTGAGCAGGGACGTGGTGTTGGCGACCGTCTTGTAGGAGATGCCGAGCGCCTCGGCGACTTCCACGATCTTGTCGCCGCGTCCGAGCAGGCGGAGAATCTCGAGCTCCCGCGGCGTCATCTGCGAGGCCGGGTTGGCCTTGATGGCCGCGCCGGAAAACGTCACGGCTTCCGCCAGTTGCGGTGAGATGAAGTTGTCGCCCGCGACCACCTTGCGCACCGCCTTCAACAGGATCCTGGGATCATCGCCCTTGGAGACATAGCCCTGCGCCCCAAGCTCGACCGCGCGCACCACGAAGGCCGGATCGTCGTTCATGCTGAACATGATGATCTTGGCGTCGGGATCGTCCTTGCGGATGCGTCGCATCAGCTCGAAGCCGGAGACATCGGGCAGGCTGATGTCGATCACGGCGACGTCGGGCCGCTTGCTGACATAGGCGCGATGCCCGGATTTGGCGTCCGTCGCCTCCTCGATGCGGATCGAATGGTCGGAAGCGAACAGGGTCCGGCAACCGGACAGCACCACAGGATGGTCGTCGACAATCAGGACCCGGGTCCCCGGCTTGGCAGTATCTTGCATCGCGCGCTCTCTTGTTTTCTTGACTCATAGACCGGCGGGAACAAATGGAAAGAGCAAATTCCGCCGTTGCGCGTTAGAATTGACCTAATGTGGCAGCAACTCTCCTTCAGAACGCAACTGTTTCTTCCGCTGGGCGCAAGTTTTCTCGCGGCGCTGATCCTGGGCGGCGTATTGCTGCAGATATTTGCAACGGGGCAGCTGGCCGACGAGAACGAGCCCGCCCGACGTTCGACCCGCACCATCGCCGCCGCCCTCAACAACGCTCTGGGCGCCTCGGACAACCCGCGGAAGACGCTTGACGCCTTCGTCCACTCTCTGGACACCTCCTCCGATATCCAATTCCGTCGTATCGAAGGGGGTCCTTCTCCCTCCCTGAAAGACGACGCGCGAAACCTGAAGCTGGTTCCGGGATGGTTCATCGACCTTCTGACCATACCGGACATGGATGCCGCTGCGCCTGTTCTCATCGATGGCAAGCGGGTCGGCGATATCGTGTTCTTGCCGGACCTGTCAGCCGACCTGTTCGAGAAGTGGATCGGCTTCCTCGCGCTGGCCAGCCTCGTCGTCGTGCTGACGTTGCTCACCGGAATCATCGCCTATGTCTTCGCGGGGTCGGCACTGCGCCCCCTGCAGCATCTCGGCGAAGGACTGACACGGATGCGGCGTGGCGATTACGCAAGGCCGATCCCGGTCGGAGGGCCGCCGGAGATTCGGCAGAGCTGCGCGGAGGCAAATGCGCTGGCTGCAACGCTGGCGCAGCTGAGCCAGGACAATCGCGACCTGATGCACCGCCTGGTGTCGCTCCAGGACGACGAGCGACGCGATCTCGCCCGCGAATTGCACGACGAGCTCGGACCGCTGCTGTTCAGCATCCGTGCCGGCACGATCGCGCTGATCGACGCCGCGCCGCAGGCAGGAAATCTCGGCAATTCGGCGGAGCAGGTGCTGCAATCGGTCGAGGCGCTCCAGCAGACCAACCGCCGCATCCTCGATCGGCTGCGGCCACTCTACATCGAGGAGCTGGGCCTTGCGGCCAGCGTGCAGACGCTGCTCGGGAATTTTCGCAAGCAGGCGCCGCATATCGCCCTGACGGACACGATCGATCCGGATCTGAACGTGATCGACGGGCCGTTGGCCCGGACCATCTACCGGGTGATCCAGGAGGCGCTCACCAACGTGCTGCGCCACGCCGGCGCGAACAACGTCCATGTGCAGGCGAGCGTTGCCGGCGAGATGCTGACTATCGAGATCTCCGACGACGGCGGCGGATTTCCCGCCGACAATGTGTTCGGCCGTGGCCTGACCGGCATGCATGAGCGCGTGCGCGCGTTGAGCGGATCGCTGTCACTGCTGCGTGCGGATCAGCGAACCTATGTCCGCTGCCGCCTGCCGGTCGGCGGCTGACCGCGCTAAAGCGCAATGAGATTTGGATGAATCGTCATCGCGCTTTAGAGTGTTGTTTGCGCATGATCTTTCCGGAAAACCGCTTCGCACTTTTCCGGATCATGCTCTAGCATGCGCAGCAGCCGTCATGCGCATTCTGCCGCGCCGGCTGGCACAGCGTGCTGCGGATCTTGCCATCCGGGCTGAAGCGAAACGAGGCGTGAATGCGCAGCGCGCCGGCGACGGAATATTCGAGATCGATTCCATATGGCACCGGATTGATCTCCTCGAGGCCAAAGCCAGCCGACGAGAACGCGCTGAGCCGCGGGCCCCAATAGGTCTCGAGCTCGCTCCGGCCGCGATAGCGCTGCGTGCCGTTGCACGTGCATTCGAGCTGGGCATCGTCCGCATAGAGGTCGAGGAGCGCCGCGAGGTCGCCCTTTCTGCAGGCGTCGACCCAGTCGACGACAATTCCCATCTGATCGAAATCGCTCACGCCGCAATCCTGTCTGCCGCAGAAAAACCCTGGCGGCTTAGGACCACACTCGTGAATATGCGCTGAATAATAAACCCCGGGAGATACCGGGTTCCCGCGCGGAGGCCGACCAGCTCAACGCTGCCGCCGGCCTCTCGCCCACACCGCGAACGCGATCATCACGGCGCCCGCAAGCGCGAACCAGGTGATGGCGTATTGCAGGTGATCGTCCTTCAGATGCACGTCGAGCGGCCCGGGACGCGGAATGTTGTTCTCTGGCGCGGGTTGCTCCAAATCGACGTAAAACGGCGCCACCGCGCCCCAGCCGAGCGCACTCGCGATGGCCAGATGATCGCGCACGAACCACAGCCGCTTGTCGCGGTTCTCCGCCGGCGTCGCCCAGCCGGACGCCTCGGGAAAACGCAGATAGCCGGTGAATGTGACGGGTGCGCCGGTCACGAGCTTCCTCACCGCGCGATCCTCGACGCTGCGCTCCTGCATCGTGTTCTCGACGAAGCCCGCATCGATCACGATCGTCTCGCCGCTCGGAAGCCGCGCCGGCAGGAACGCCCAGGTGCCCGGGCCGGAGGCGTCCTTGCGCACGGCGGAGCCGGAGGAATAGACCATCGCATCGGGCAGGGCTGCGTAGGTCGCGGTGAAGCTGACGCGGCGGAACTCGTCGCGCGCGGGATTCAGCGCAGCCCATCGGGAAGGCGGCGGCAGCGCGACGGGCGCCGCCGCGAGACGCTCGGTGAGTGCCGCAACCAGCTCGTGCTTGGCGGTGCGCCGCTGCAATTGCCAGAAACCGAGCGCGAGGAAGACGGCCGTCAGGAACAGCGTGAACAGCGCGAAGCCGGCCACGCGGGGCTTGCGCGCAGGCTCGTTCATTTCTCGCGATCGACCAGCCGGCCCGGCGCCGCCTTGTGGTGGAATTGCAGCGCGATCAGCAGCGACTTCATCGCCCGCAGCGGCAACAGCGTAGTCGCCAGGATCAGCGGCAACCACAGCACCGCATGCAGCCAGTACGGCGGCTGGTACTTGACCTCGACGATGAGAGCGGCCGCAACGACGATGCCACCGGCCAGCATGATGATGAAGATCGCCGGACCGTCGCCGGTGTCGATGAAGGCGTAATCGAGGCCGCAGCGGTCGCAGGCGGGCGCGAGGTTGAGGAAGCCTGCATAAAGCTTGCCCTTGCCGCAGCGCGGGCATTTGCAGGCAAGCCCGCGCAGCGCGCTTTGCAGGACGGTGGTTTCGGGCGCGGATTGGCCGACGGTGTCGTTCATGATGCGGACTCTATCACAATTTTCGCCGAAACTTGCGGCGGCCGGAAAAGCGAAAGGGCGGCCCCGTGGCCGCCCTTTCTGAACTCAACGTCGCGGCTCAGTGCGCGCCGTGGGCCATCGTCTCGGCGCCGTGTCCCCAAACATAGATGCAGAGGAACAGGAACAGCCAGACCACGTCGACGAAGTGCCAGTACCAGGCGGCGAACTCGAAACCGAGATGCTGCTTCGGCGTGAAGTGGCCGGCATAGGCGCGGAACAGGCAGACGAGTAGGAAGATGGTGCCCACCAGCACATGGAAGCCGTGGAAGCCGGTCGCCATGAAGAAGGTCGCGCCATAGACGTTGCCGGCGAAGGAGAACGCCGCGTGGCTGTACTCATAGGCCTGCACGCAGGTGAAGAGCGCGCCGAGCACGACGGTGAGGATCAGGCCGTATTTCAGGCCCTGCCGGTCGTTCTCGAGCAGCGCGTGGTGCGCCCAGGTCACCGTGGTGCCCGAGGTCAGCAGGATCAGCGTGTTCAGCAGCGGCAGGTGCCAGGGATCGAAAGTCTCGATGCCATGCGGCGGCCAGGTGCCGGGGACCGCGCAGGCGCCGGCCTGGGTGCCGAGGCCGCAGCCGAACACCGCATCGCGCGTGGCATGGACGGCGTCGGCCGGGAACAGCGCCGCGTTGAAATAGGCCCAGAACCAGGCGACGAAGAACATCACCTCGGAGGCGATGAACAGGATCATGCCGTAGCGGTGATGCAGCTGCACGACGCGGGTGTGGTCGCCCTTGTACTGGGCTTCCTTGATCACGTCGCCCCACCAGCTCGCCATCGTGTAGAGCACGCCCACGGTGCCGACGCCGAACACGATCGGCGCGGCCGAGAACATGTGGTGCATCCAGGAGATCGCGCCGACCGCCATGATGAAGGCCGAGAGCGAACCGACCGCCGGCCACGGAGAGGGATCGACCAGGTGGTAGTCGTGTTGCTTGGTGTGCGCCGTTGCCATTTGCGGTCTCTCTCCTCAATCCCGTGCCTGTCAGGCACTTATCCCCTTGTTTCCGGCCTTTCGGGCGCCAGCCCGGCGGTCAGAGATTTCCCTTGCGTTTGTCGCCTTCGCCCGACGCCAGCGGCTTCACCACGGGATCCTTCACTGGATAGAAGGTGTAGGACAGCGTGATGGTGTTCACCCCGTCGTTCTCGTGGTCGTCGGCGATCGACGGATCGACGTAGAAGACAACAGGCATCTCGCGCTTCTCGCCCGGAGCCATGGTCTGCTCGGTGAAGCAGAAGCAGTTGATCTTCTGGAAGTAGGAGCCGACCGTGAGCGGCGCGACGTTGTAGGCGGCTTGCGCTGCCGTGGTGCGCGCGGCCTGGTTGGTCACGGTGTAGAAGATCGTGACGACCTGGCCGATATTGACCTCGATCTCGTTCTGCTCCGGCTCGAATTTCCAGGGCAGGCCGGGCGCCACGTTGGAATCGAAGCGCACCGAGATCTTTCGCGCGATCGGCCCCGTGGTCGGCGCGGAGGTCGCCACCTGCGTCGTGCCGTTGAAACCGGTGGCGCGGCAGAACCAGTTGTAGAACGGCACCGCCGCGTAGGAGGCGCCGACCATCAGCGCGACCACGCCGCCGCAGATCGACGCGACCACCACGTCGCGACCCAGCCCACGGCGCTTGGCCGGCTTGACACTGGCCGGCTTGGCGCTGACGTCCTGCGACATGGTGGGCTCGCGATCCATCTTTGCTACATCGGCCGCACGAGAACGGCCGGCCCCTTGACCATGGTGACGGCGAAGAACAGCACCACGAGCACGCCGAGCGCCAACGCGATGGCGATCGAGCGCTGGCGACGGCTCTTCTTTTGCGCCTCGGTGAGGACGATTCCGTCTGTCTCGGGTTTGTCGGCCATCGCGGTGATCATGCGCCCCCAACCATCGGAGCCAGCGCGCGGAACACGACCTCGGCCAGCAGGGTCGCGAACAGCGCGAACAGATAGAGGATCGAGAAGGCGAACAGCTTGCGGGTCGCCCGCAGCGATTGGCTGCGCTCGCGGCGCAGATAGACGTTGATCGCGAGCACCAGCATGCCGGCGCCGAGGATCAGCGAGACGATGCCGTAGACGGCGTCGAAATAGCCGAGCGCCCAGGGCGCGGCGGCGACCGCGATCAGCACGATGGTGTAGAGCAGGATCTGCAGCCGCGTCGCATCAGGACCGGCGACGTTGGGCAGCATCGGAATGCCGGCGCGCGCATAGTCGTCGGAGCGGAACAGCGCCAGCGCCCAGAAATGCGGTGGGGTCCAGAAGAAGATGATGGCGAAGAGCAGCAGCGGCTCGACGTCGACGGTGCCCGTCACCGCGGCCCAGGCCACCACCGGCGGCAGCGCGCCGGCGGCGCCGCCGATCACGATGTTCTGCGCGGTCCAGCGCTTCAGGCCCATCGTGTAGATCACGACGTAGAAGAAGATGGTGAAGGCGAGCAGGCCGCCCGCGATCCAGTTGACGAGGATGCCGAGCGTCATCACCGAAAAGAACGACAGCGTCAGGCCGAACGCCATCGCCTCGGGGCGGGTGATGCGGCCGCGCGGGATCGGCCGGTTCGCGGTGCGCGACATCTTGGAATCGATGTCGCCCTCGAGCGCCATGTTGAGCGCGCCCGAGGCGCCGGCACCGACGGCGATGCAGAGCAGCGAGGTGAAGGCGAGCACCGGATGGAAGTGGCCCGGCGCCATCGCCAGCCCGACCAGCGCGGTGAAGATCACCAGCGACATCACCCGCGGCTTCAACAGCGCGATGTAGTCGCCGACCTCCGCCTCGGAAATGCGGGGATTGATGTCGATGGCGTTCTGGTCGAGGACGGACACTAAATTCAACTCGCTTCGTGAGAAGAACCGCGGCGCCCGTCACGGGCGCCGCGGAAGATTGCCTACTGCACGCGGGGCAGCACTTCGAACTGGTGGAAGGGCGGCGGCGAGGGCAGCGTCCATTCCAGCGTGGTCGCGCCCGCACCCCACGGATTGTCACCGGCGGGCACCTTCTTCATGAAGGCGTCGATCGTACAATAGAGGAAGATCAGGACGCCGAAGCCGGAGATGTAGGAGCCCAGCGACGAGACCAGGTTCCAGCCCGCGAACGCATCGGGATAGTCGACATAGCGGCGCGGCATACCGGACAGGCCGAGGAAGTGCTGCGGGAAGAACACCAGGTTGACGCCGACGAAGGTGACCCAGAAATGCGCCTTCGCGAGCGTCTCGTTGTACATGTAGCCCGACATCTTCGGGAACCAGTAGTACCAGCCGGCGAAGATCGCGAACACCGCGCCGAGCGACAGCACGTAGTGGAAGTGCGCGACGACGTAGTAGGTCTCCTGCAGCACGCGATCGACGCCGGCGTTCGCCAGCACGACGCCGGTGACGCCGCCGATCGTGAACAGGAAGATGAAGCCGACCGCCCAGATCATCGGGGCGCGGAATTCGATCGATCCGCCCCACATCGTGGCGATCCAGGAGAAGATCTTCACGCCGGTCGGAACCGCGATCACCATCGTCGCGGCGACGAAATAGGCCTGCGTCGCCGAGGACATGCCGACCGTATACATGTGGTGCGCCCACACCACGAAGCCGATGCCGCCGATCGCGACCATGGCGTAGGCCATGCCGAGATAGCCGAACACGGGCTTGCGCGAGAAGGTCGAGACGATCTGGCTGATCATGCCGAAGCCGGGCAGGATCAGGATGTACACCTCGGGGTGACCGAAGAACCAGAACAGATGCTGGAACAGCACGGGATCGCCGCCGCCGTCGGGCGCGAAGAAGGTCGTGCCGAAATTGCGGTCGGTCAGCAGCATGGTGATCGCGCCGGCGAGCACCGGCAGCGACAGCAGCAGCAGGAACACCGTCACCAGGATCGACCACACGAACAGCGGCATCTTGTGCAGGGTCATGCCCGGCGCGCGCATGTTGAAGATGGTGGTGATGAAGTTGATGGCGCCGAGGATCGACGAGGCGCCCGCCAGATGCAGCGACAGGATCGCGAAGTCGACCGCCGGGCCCGGATGACCGGAGCTCGACAGCGGCACGTACATGGTCCAGCCGGCGCCGACGCCGTTGGCGCCCGGCTCGCCCTCGACGAAGGTCGACATCAGGAGCAGGCCGAAGGAGGCCGGCAGCAGCCAGAACGAGATGTTGTTCATGCGCGGGAACGCCATGTCGGGCGCACCGATCATCAGCGGCACGAACCAGTTGCCGAAACCGCCGATCATCGCGGGCATGACCATGAAGAAGATCATGATCAGGCCGTGCGAGGTCACGAACACGTTATAGGTGTGTGTCTCGTGGAATATCTGCACGCCCGGATACATCAACTCGGCACGGATCGCGATCGACATCGCCAGGCCAATGATGCCGGCGATGACCGCGAAGACCAGGTACATCGTGCCGATGTCCTTGTGATTGGTCGAATAGACGTAGCGGCGCCATCCGGTCGGATGGGCGTGCTCGTCATGTCCGTGGGCGTGATCGCCGTGTGCCGCTGCGCTCGTTGCCATTTTCAAATCCTGCCTTGCGTCCCATTCGGACCTCCAGGAGGTCCCGCCCTTATTTCGCTTTCAGTCCCGAGAAGCCGTCACCCGGCGCTCACTGCGTCGGGCCGGCCGCGGAGGCGTAGGTGCTGGTGCCGCCGCTCGCGTATTTCTTCTTCGCCGTTTCGACCCAGGAGGCGAACTCCTGATCGCTCACCACGCGCACGGCGATCGGCATGAAAGCGTGGTCCTTGCCGCACAGCTCCGAACACTGACCGTAATACATGCCGGTCTTGGTGGCCTTGAACCAGGTCTCGTTCAGCCGGCCCGGGATGGCGTCGATCTTGACACCGAAAGCCGGCACCGCGAAGGCGTGGATGACATCGGCGCCGGTGGTCTGGACGCGAATCACCTTGTTCACCGGCACCACCATCTCGTTGTCGACGCCGAGCAGCCGGGGCTGCTTGTCCTGCGCCATCAGCGAGTCGAACTCGAACTTGCCGTTGTCGGGATAGGCATAGGACCAGTACCACTGCTTGCCGGTCGCCTTGATGGTCAGATCCGCCTT
>RXJC01000366.1 GCA_003963435.1 Bradyrhizobiaceae bacterium
CGCCAATCTGCGGCTGCTGCCGCTGCTGCTGCAGCGGTTCGAGATCGCCGACCTGGCGCTGTTGCGGCCGCGCATCCATGTCAGCCTCAAGCCGGACGGCGAGAGCAACTGGACGCCCTTCATCCAGACCATCGCGCGCACCATGAAGCCCGGCGCCGAGAACCAGGTGTCGTTCTCCGAAATCCGGATCCAGGACGGCGTGCTCGACTATGAGGACGTCGCCACCCACGCCACCGAGAAGCTCGAGGACATCGACCTGTCGCTGGCCTGGCCCTCGATCTCGCGCTCCTTCGCGGCGACCGGACAATTCGACTGGCGCGGCGAGCGCGTCGACGGCACGATCAGCTTTTCCGATTTCGTCGCCGCCCTCTCCGGCGAGCGCTCGGGGCTGAAGGCGCGGATCGCCAGCGCGCCGCTCAAGCTCGCCTTCGACGGCAGCGTCGCCAACCGCACCAGTCCGATGATGGAGGGGACGCTGACGATCGACAGCCCCTCCTTGCGCAACGCGCTGCGCTGGACCGGGCAGCCGCAGCCCGCCAGCGGCGGCTTCGGCCGCTTCGCGCTGAAGGCGCGCGCCAACGTGGTCGGCGCCTCGATCGCGCTCACCAACGTCAATGTCGAGCTCGACGGCAACGCCGCCGAGGGCGTCATGACCTACGCCAATAACGGCCGGCAGACGCTGCAGGCGACGCTCGCCGCCGACGCGCTCGACTTCACACCTTATATCTCCACCTTCCGCCTGCTCGCGAGCGGGGCGCGCGACTGGAACAGGCAGCTGTTCGACCTCAACGGCTTGTCGACCACCGACCTCGACATGCGCCTGTCGGCGGCCAAGCTGACGGTCGGGCCGACCAGGCTCGGCCGCACCGCGATCGGCGCCAATCTGCGCAACGGCACGCTGGCGCTCTCGGTCGGCGAAGCCCAGGTCTATGGCGGCATCGCCAAGGGCTCGTTCGGCATCACGCGCGCCGACGCCGTCGCCGACATCAAGGCGCAATTCCAGTTCACCGACGTCGATCTCCAGGCCTGCGCCACCGAACTGTTCGGCCTGAACAAGCTGTCCGGCCGCGGCAACATCAACGTCTCGCTGTTCGCCTCGGGCTCGAGCCCGTTCGGCCTCGTGCAATCGCTCGACGGCAGCGCCACCGTCACCGGACACGACGGCGCGATCGCGGGCTTCAACGCCGAGCAGCTGCTGAAGCGCCTGGAGCGGCGGCCGCTGTCGGGCGGCGGCAATTTCCGCAACGGCTCGACGCCTTACGACAATCTCACCATTGCGGTGAAATTCGCCGACGGCGTTGCCACCGCCGAGGATATTCGCATCGAGGGGCCGGCCACGAAGATCACGCTGACCGGCACGGCCTCCGTGCCGGCGCGCGAATACGACATGAAGGGCGTGGCGAGCCTCAACACGACCTCCGGCTTCGAGTTGCCGTTCGTGGTGCAGGGCCCCTGGGACGATCCGTTGATCTTCCCCGATTCGGAAGTATTGATCCGCCGTTCGCCTTTCGGCGCGCAGCTCCTCAAGCCGCCGAAGGACGACAAGACCGGCAACACGGTACGATCGGTTATCGAGAAAATCACCGGGGTCAAGCGTCCGGCGCCGGCGGACTCGCCGACCGCCGAGAACGCCAAGGAAAACGCAGCCAAGGAAAACGCCAAGGACAACTAGCATGGGCGAGATTGCCCTTGGCAGCACGCTCCGGCCCGACTGAGACCTGCCTGATCCCTGGGGCTATTCAAACGCGGTGGTCAGGCGGCCGATTGCGTCGTCGTGATCCAGCTCTTGTCCGCCAGTACCGGCGCGGCGTCCGCGATCCTCGTCCTGGCCGCGGGCACGACAGTGCCGCTCTGACCCAGTTCACGGGCCAATACCTCACGGTCACAGGCGTCCTCCCACAGCGAAACGGCGATGGCTGCGACACAGTTGCTGATCATGCTCGTCAGCGCCCGCGCCTCCGACATGAAGCGGTCGATGCCGACGAGCAGCGCGACGCCGGTCACTGGCAGATCCGGCATCACCGAGAGGGTCGCAACAAGCGCGACGAAGCCGCTGCCGGTGACGCCTGCCGCTCCCTTGGACGTCAGCAGCATCAGCCCAAGCATCGCCGCGATCTGCCCCCATGACAGATGGATGTCGCAGGCCTGCGCGATGAACATGGACGCCAGCGTGAGATAGATGGCGCTGCCGTCCAGATTGAAGGAGTAGCCCATCGGCAACACGAGCCCCGACACGCCTTTCCGGCATCCGAGCTGCTCCAGCTTGCGCAGCGCGCCAGGCAGTGCCGGCTCCGACGAGGACGTGCCGAGCACGATCAGCAATTCTTCCCTGAAGTAGCGGATGGTCTTCCACAGGCTGAAGCCGTTCAGCCGCGCCAGCGTACCGAGCACCACCACCACGAAGACGGAGCAGGCGACATAGAAGGTCAGAATCAGCAGTCCGAGCGAGCCGATCGAACGGACGCCGTAACGGCCCACCGTGAACGCCATGGCGCCAAAGGCACCGAGCGGCGCCAGCTTCATGATGAACCCGAACGACACGAACAGCACGTGCGAGAACGAGGCGACGGCCTTTGTCACCGCAACACCGCTATCGCCGGCACGGCTCAGGCCGAAGGCGATCAGGATGGAGACCAACAGGACGGGCAGCACCTCGCCGTCGGCGAACGCTCCGAAGAACGAATGCGGAATGATGTGCAGCATGAAGTCCGCAAATCCGGTCGCCGCCGCCTGCTTGCTGAATTTCGCGGCCACTGACGGATCCAGCGTATTGACGGAAACATGCATGCCGGCGCCGGGCTGGATCAACGAGACGGCGATCAGCCCCGCCAGCAGCGCGAGCGCGGTCAGCAGATAGAACAGCGCCATGGATTTCACCAAGGTGCGGCCGACCTCGCGGGAATCGCTGATGCTGTTGATGCCGCTCACGATGGTGCAGAACACGATCGGTGCGATCATCATCTTGACCAGCTTGACGAAGCCGTCTCCGAACGGCTTCAGCGCCGCGCCAAACTCCGGCCAGAAATGGCCCGTGAGGACGCCCAGCGCGAGCCCGATCAGCACTTGAACGTAGAGAATCCGGTAGAATGGCTTACGTGGCTCACCATTGGCGGACTCCGCCGGCGCTTGCATCTGCATTCTCGTTTCTCCCTTGGGTCTGGTTTCTTGAAGGCTTTCGGAGCGGTCCGGCTTCAGGCCGCCAGCACCGACTGAGGCACGTGGGCCCGCCTTGCGAAGACGTGGCCCTCGAAGATGCGCCGGGCCGTCCGCTGCACGCGGGCGACCGGGCCGGGCTCCAGCCGAACCACGAGTTGGCCGGAGGGATGAGCGAGCGTGATCGGCACCGGCGGCGCCAGCGGTCCGACCATCTCGGCGGCGATCGTTCCCGGCGTGAGGCAGGCCGTCGCGATCGCGACGGCGCCGGTCACCGCCAGCGCGCTATGGCAGTCGTGCGGCATGAAGTATCGGGTGTTCAACGCCGCTTTGCCCGCAGGCGCAATCAGCACCGGCTTCGGGATCACCATCGTCGCGGAATTTGGAAATCCCATCAGGCGCCCGGCCTCGATACGCAGCCCCTCGAGACGCGCGCGGAAGCCGCTGTCGGCGAAGTCCGACGGAGCTTCACGGCCGGTCCAGCCCAGATCCGCCGCACGGACCAGCATGACCGGCATGGCCGCGTCGATGCAGGTCACATCGATCCCTTCGATGCGATCGACCGGGCGTCCCGTCGGCAGCAGGCGACCGGTCCGCGCGCCGGCCGCGTTGGGGAACGACAGTTCGATCGGCGCGGCCGTTCCCGGCACGCCGTCGATCCGCGCCTCGCCCTCGTACGTCACCCGCCCGCCCGGCGTGGCAACGGTCGCATCGATCAGCTTGCCGGTATTGACATTGTGGATGCGGACATGGGTGCGCTCGCCGGCGGCGGCGACCAGGCCGGCTTCGATGGCGAACGGCCCCACCGCCGCCAGCATGTTCCCGCAGTTCGGCGAGGTGTCGACGATCCCTTCACGAACGCGCACCTGGGCAAACAGGTAGTCGACATCGGCGCCGGGCACCGTTGCCGGTCCGACGATCGCGACCTTGTTGATAACGGCATTGCCGCCGCCAATGCCATCGATGCCAAGATCGTGCCCACCTCCCATCACCGACAACAGGACCGCGTCGCGCGATCTCGGGTCGGCCGGAAGGTCGCGGGCCAGGAAAAACGGTCCGCGCGAGGTCCCTCCGCGCATGACCACACAGGGAATGGCAATCTGATCGTTCATGGGGCTGTTCCGTTCGGCGAAGTCGCCTGAACCAGAGCATCCTCCCTCCGAACTCTTTTGTGAAATGCAAATATCTGAGGTATTATTCCTTTTATCGAAATAATGGAGGGGACGGCATGAACGCGGAACTGCTCGACCTCAAGGCGTTCATCACGGTTGCGGAGACGGGCAGCTTTGTCCGGACCGCCAAGGCGTTGAACCTGTCGCAACCCGCGCTCAGCCGGCGCATTCAGAAACTGGAAGAAAGCCTCGGTGCGCCGTTGCTCGAACGGTCGACGCGCCACGTCAACCTCACCATGACCGGTCGTGACTTCCTGCCGAAGGTGCGCCGTCTCATCGACGAGTTCGAGACCTCGGTGCTCGCCATCCAGGATATCGGCGCGCGAAGCTCGGGCCTCGTCTCAGTGGCTGCGGTGCCGACCGCGGTGTTCTACTTCCTGCCGCGTGCGATCGGCCGGTTTGCCGAGGCCTATCCGCGCATTCGCATCCGCATTCTGGACATTGGCGCCAATGAGGGACTGGAAGCGGTCGCGCGCGGAGAAGTCGACTTCGGCATCAATTTCATTGGCGCCTCGCACGCCGAGATCGAATTCGAGAAGCTCGTCGAGGATCCTTTCGTGCTGGCCTGTCGCCACGACCATCCGCTGGCATCGCGCAAGCAGGTCAGCTGGCCGGAGATCGCGCCGCACCGGGTCATCACCGTCGGCCGCAACAGCGGCAATCGTGCGCTGATCGACAATGCGCTGGCGCGACACGGCCTGCAGCTGAACTGGTCCTACGAGGTCGCTCACCTCTCCGGCTCGCTGGGCCTGGTCGAAGCGGGCCTCGGCGTCGCCGTGCTGCCGCGGCTGGCGACGCCCGCCGCTGGCCATCCGATCATTCACACCATTCGCCTGGTCGAACCTGAGGTGTCGCGGACGATCGGAATCGTGCGCAGGCGCGGAGCAATGCTGTCCCCGCATGCCAGCCAGTTTCTCAAGATGCTGCTCGAAGCGTGGCGCTCGCCTGCCCGGACGAGCGGGCAAGGCAAGCAGCGCTCGCGAACCGCTGACATCAGCCCGGACGCCGCTGCGACCGGCCCGCGAGGGAAGCGCTGACAAGGCGCCAGACACCACGAGACGAATTGATTGGCATGTATTGATGCGGCCTTTGGATCGATACGCGAATTCGCGCCTCCACAGCCTCTCTTCAACCGCGACCTAGGTCTGACAACATGCTGCGTTGATTGCGCTACCATACTGCGCTAGTGTTTTTTCGACCGGTTAAAAACACCGGCCGTTTGAGGGAGAAAAACGTGAAATCCAAGGTTATTGGCGCAGTATCACTGGCGGTCGCTGCGGCCGGGCTGTTTGCAGCCGCTGCACCCGCATTTGCGCAGCAGAAGACGATCACGGTCTGGTGGGGCAAGGGCTTCTATCGCTCCGAAGACGACGCACTGCTCGAGACGATCAAGAAATTCGAGGCCAAGACCGGCATCAAGGTCGAATTGTCGCAATACGCGATCCAGGACATGATTCCGAAGACGGTCGCCGCGCTCGATGCCGGCACCGTGCCCGATGTCGCCTATTCTGACTCTTATGACGTCCAGGCCCAGGGCAAGTGGGCCTACGAGGGCAAGCTCGAGGATCTCTCCGACGTCATGGAGCCGATCAAGGACCGCTTCGTGCAGAACACGCTCGATGCGTCGATCCTCTACAACGACGTCGCCAAGAAGAAGGCCTATTACGGCTTCCCTCTGAAGCAGCAAAGCATGCACGTCAACATCTGGGGCGACATGCTGGAAAAAGCCGGCTTCAAGCAGGCTGACATCCCGAACGACTGGAACGGCTACTGGACCTTCTGGTGCGACAAGGTGCAGCCGGCGATCCGCAAGGCCACCGGCCAGCGCATCTACGCCGTCGGCCAGCCGATGGGCGTGGAATCCACCGATTCCTTCCAGTCGTTCTACACCTTCATGGACGCCTACCACGTCAAGCTGGTCGACGATAACGGCAAGCTCACGGTCGACGATCCCAAGGTCCGCGAGAACCTGATCAAGGCGATGAAGGACTACACCGACACCTACATCAAGGGCTGCACGCCGCCGTCCTCGACGACCTGGAAGGATCCCGACAACAACGTCGCCTTCCACAACAAGACCATCGTGATGACCCACAACTTCACGATCTCGATCGCGGCGAAGTGGTACGAGGACTCCCAGAACCAGGCACTGACGCCGGAACAGCGTGCGGCCGGCAAGAAGGCCTACGAGCAGGACATCATCACCGCGTCCTTCCCGAAGGCACCGGACGGGTCGACGATCAAGTACCGCTCCGACGTGAAGACCGGTCTGATTTTCACCGCGGCCAAGAACAAGGCCGAGGCCAAGCAGTTCATCAGCTTCCTGCTCCAGGAGGAGAACGTCCGTCCCTACATCGAGGGCGCGCTCGGCCGCTGGTTCCCGGTCACCAAGGAGAGTCAGGAAAGCCCGTTCTGGCAGGCTGACAAGCACCGCAAGGCCGTCTACGCGCAGTTCAAGGGCGGCACCGCGCCGTTCGACTTCACCAAGAACTGGAAGTTCACGATTCTCAACAACGAGAACGTGTGGGCGAAGGCGATGAACCGCGTCGTCAGCGAGAAGGTTCCGGTCGACAAGGCCGTCGACGAACTGATCGCCCGCATCAAGCAGGTCGCGGGCTAAACCACCCTCGCCTCTCCCCGCCCGGCGGGGAGAGGTGCTAAGAACAACACCGGCCGCGTTTCGCGGCCGGCTTCTCTTTGAAGAGTCCAAAAAGAATGGCGATCACGCTCTCTGGCGATCAGGCACTCCCCGGCCCGCCCCTGTCGTCGCGGCTGACCCCGGCGCAGGTCTGGGGCATCGTGTTGCTCGCACCCTATCTGCTCGTCTTCCTCGCCTTCGTGGTCTATCCCGTCTGTTACGGACTGTGGCTGGCGCGGGCGCCGTCGAATTACGTCGCGCTCTATAACGACCCGATCTTCGCGCGCGCAGCGGTCAATACGCTGATCTTCCTGGTCATCGGCATCAACATCAAGATGCTGATCGCGCTGTTCCTGTCCGGCTTCTTCGCCGTGCAGCGCACCTGGATCAAATGGCTCTCGGTGATCTTCATCCTGCCCTGGGCGGTGCCGTCGATCCCGACCATCCTGTCGGTCCGGTTCATGCTCAATCCCGAATGGGGCATGGTGAACCATTTCATCTTCTCCCTCACCGGCGATGACGGCCCGAACTGGCTGAACGACCCGACCGTGGCGTTGAGCATGGCGATCGCCGTGCACATCTGGAAGTCGCTGCCGTTCTGGACGCTGATCCTGATCACCGGCCGCCTTGCGATCTCGCACGACTTGTTCGAGGCCGCCGAAGTCGACGGCGCCAGCTGGTGGCAGAAGTTCCGCTTCATCACCTGGCCGTCGATGCAGACGCTCTACATCACCTGCACCCTGCTCTCGATGATCTGGACGCTCGGCGACTTCAACAGCGTCTATCTGCTCACCGGCGGCGGCCCGGCCGACCTTACGCATGTGCTGTCGACGCTCGGCATCCGCTATCTCCGGCTCGACCAGCTTTCGCTTGCGATGGCCTCCATCGTCTGCGCGATGCCGTTCGTCCTGCCGCTCGTGTACTTCATGATGAAACGGTTGTCGCGATGAAGCTCCCCGGCGTAAGCGAATTTTCTTGGCGCGACGTCGCGACCGAAGCGCGGCTCCTGCTGATCGGCATTCCCGTCTTCCTGTGGACGATGATCCCGATCTATCACATGTTCCTGTTCGCGATCTCCCCCAAGGAAGACGCGTTCTCGGGCAAGCTGTGGCCGGACCACCCGACGCTGCACAACTTCGAGATCGTGTTCAAGCAGCAGCACTATTTCCTGCGCGACTTCTACGTCCAGTTCTGGAATTCGGTGGTGATCGCGGCATCCGTCGGCGCGCTGACGCTGTTCATCGCGACCGCCGCGGCGTTCTCGATCTCGCGGCTGAAGGTGCCGGGCGGACGCATGGTGCTCAACCTCGCGCTCTTCACCTATTTCATTCCGGCCGCGTTCCTCGCCGTGCCGATGTACCGCACCATGGGCAATTACGGCCTGCTCAACAATCATTGGTCGCTGATCCTGGCCATGGTGACGATCGCGAGCCCCTACGCGATCTGGGTGCTCAAGCAGGCCTCGGACAAGCTGCCGGTCGAGCTGGACGAGGCCGCCGTGATGGACGGCGCCACGACGCTCCAGATCTTCCGCCTGGTCTATTTGCCGCTGATGATGCCCTCGCTGGTCGCGATCGGCACCTATGCGGTGCTGCTGGCCTGGAACGAATATCTCTACGCGTTCCTGCTGCTCTCGAACGACCGCGAACTCACGTTGCCTGTGGCGCTCGGCAACTTCCTCGCCGCCGACGATTCGCCCTGGGAGCTGCTGATGACCACCGGCTTCATCTACGCGCTGCCCCCGGCCGCGGTCTACTACGCCTTCCGCCGCTACATGGTGGGCGGGCTCACGGCGGGCGCGGTGAAGTCGTAGGCGTCGGGTGTGCGCGACCATTCAGGATCTTGACTCGAGCCGGACGCGAAAACGTCTCGTCACGGATGCGTCGCCCTCGAAATGACGCCAGTACTTCAGCACGACATCGCCGCTTCCGGCTGACGTGCGTCTGAAGGAGAACTTCACTTCGCCTCCGCTTCCGGGCTGGCCCGAAGGATAATTCGGCGTCGCTTGGCCATCCTCGACGATGCCTGAATCGATCCGCTCGATGGCCCAGCGATAGCCGGTGGTGGCGTTTTCGGCGAGCGTGATCTCAACGGTGTCTCCGACCCGCAGATCAAGCGTGCGATCGTTATCCGCTTCAGTCAACGACGGCATACAATCACTCCCGCAGCAAAGCCGGCCTATGCACGGCAGCCCACCAAACGCGCGGACGGACGTCAAGTTCCTGCCCGTCCGCGCCGAGCTCGCCAATCCCGTCTAGACCGTCGCCCCATAGCTCTCGGTATAGAAGGCGGCATTGATGTAGGCTTCGCTGACGTAAGCGAACCCCTTGTCGCCCCAGGCGGTGCCCCAGCTGTTGCGAATGATGATGCGGCCATCGGCCCGGTATCCGACGGCGCACACCGCATGGCCGCCACGTACCGTTCCCGGCTGGAACGTGTCGATGATGCCTTGCGTGGCAGTGGCATTGTCCCAGGCGTGATCGACATTCAATCCGACCAGGATCGGCCCGTGCGTGGCGAGCCATGACCGCCAGTTTGCCGTATTGCGCTGCAGATTGACGTAGGACGCAATCTTGCGCGTCGCGGCCGTCGCGAAGAAGGTCTTTTCGTTGCCAAGATACATGTTGGTCGTAATGTGAAACGGCAGCAAGGTCTCAGGCACCGGACCATAATTGCGGAGGATGTCCATCGCTGCCTTCAGGGTGGTGCCTGCTCCCTCGATCATCGTTTCCGGCAAACTGGTCAGCGTGTCCGTCTCCTTGGACGCCATCCAGGTGAAGCGGGGCGACAGCTTGACTTTCGCATCCAGCTTGCCGGCCTTGACCAGATGATACCGGGCGATGCCGTCCGTTGAGCTCCAGCCAACGCAGGACCCCGTCGATTCCTGGTTTCCAATGTCCCACCACGCCGCGCGCAGATCGACGCTGGCCGGAAGCGCCGCGATCGGGGCGACGGCGTTTGCGGCCAGTGCATTTTCGTACTGCCAGTCGTTCTGGGTGTCGCGGGACGGCACCAGATTGCAAATTCGGTGCTGTTCGGGACGTCCTGACGTTTCAGATGCGGATGTCTTCTGAGTTCGATCGCTCTTCTTACGCTTCGCCATAATGATTTCCTTGTGAAATGAGGATGTGAGGCAATGCGAGCTGACGCCCGTGGGGCGACGGAACTTTATGCGCCCGACCTCAGCGAAGGGCTGTGAAGTGGATTACACATCCAGAGGTAGAATAATCTTGTTGAGCGGCACTTCGTCGCACGCGCGACACGTCGCGCTTTGTTGTTACAGCGGCGCCGCGCTCTCGCCCTGCGAGCTCGACAGCTTCGAGGCGAGCGAGGCCACGACGATGACGACCGCGATCAGGGCAATCACCAGCGTGCAGATCGCGTTGATCTCCGGCTTCACGCCGAGCCGCACCTCCGAATAGATCCG
>RXJC01000149.1 GCA_003963435.1 Bradyrhizobiaceae bacterium
GCCCGGCAACACCTCGGTCTGGGCGCAGTACACGATCCGTCTTCCCAAAGGCACCGATCGCGACGGCTTCGCTGCCGCGCTCAAGGCCCAGGGCGTGCCAACCGCGGTCTATTACGGCAAGTCGATGCATCAGCAGACCGCCTACAAGCACTACCCGGTCGCCGAGGGCGGCCTGCCGGGTTGCGAGAGCCTGTCGCAGGATGTCATCAGCCTGCCGATGCACGCCTACCTGACCGAAGCCGACCAGGAGCGAATCATCGCCGCCGTGCAAGGCGCGCTGGCGGGGTGATTCTCTGCGTTCTTGCCACGTTGCTCGTCATGCCCGGGCCTGTCCCGGGCATCCACGTCCTTCAAGTGCGCGTGGCGAGGCGTGGATGGCCGGGACAGGCCCGGCCATGACGCCGGGGGTGACTTTCGGTAGCCCCAACGCTCACCTCATGTACGATGGCCCTCCGTCGCCGCTTTCACCTAGACCTAATCGCGCCATGCTCTAAAACAGACGCATGCTCGGACGCATCTTCACGGTCGGTGGTTACACGCTGCTCTCGCGGCTGACGGGATTTGCCCGCGACATCATGCTCGCGGCCATCCTCGGCGCCGGTCCGGTGGCCGACGCCTTTTTCGTGGCGCTGCGGCTGCCCAATCATTTCCGCGCGATCTTCGCCGAGGGGGCCTTCAACGCCGCCTGGGTGCCGGCTTATGCCCATGTCCATGGCGAGAAGGGCGAGGCGGCGGCGCACCTGTTCGCCGACCGCATTTTCACGCTGCTGCTGGCCTCGCAAGTTCTGCTGCTCGTCGCCGCCTGGCTGTTCATGCCGCAGGCCATGAGCATTCTGGCGCCGGGCTTTTCCGAGGACGCCGAGCAGCGCAAGCTGGCGATCGAGCTGACCCGGATCACGTTTCCCTATCTGCTCTTGATCACGCTGGTGACGCTCTATGGCGGCATGCTCAACGTGATGCAGCGTTTTGCCAGCGCCGCGGCCGCCTCGATCTTCCTCAACGTCGCGATGATGATGACGCTGGCGGTGGCCGTCTGGTTTCCGACCGCGGGCCACGCCGCGGCCTGGGGCGTCCTCATCTCCGGCTTCCTGCAATATTTCCTGCTCGCCGGCGATCTCGCCCGTCATGGCGGCCTGCCGCGCTTTGCGCCGCTCAAGCTCGACGAGGACGTCCGCGGCTTCTTCAAGGCACTCGGCCCGGCGACGCTGGGCTCGATGGGCACGCAGGTCGCGTTGTTCGCCGACACCATCATCGCGACCTTCCTGCCCGCGGGTGCGCTGTCGGCGCTCTATTATGCCGACCGCCTCAACCAGCTCCCGATCGGCGTCATCGGCATCGCCATCGGCACCGTGCTGCTGCCGGAAATGTCGCGGCGGATCACCGCCAACGACCACGACGGCGCGATGAAGGCGCAGCGCCGCGCCTTCGATTTCACGCTGCTGTTCTCGATCCCGTTCGTAGCGGCCTTCCTCACCGTGCCCGACGAGATCATGCGCGCGCTGTTCGCCCGCGGCGCATTCTCCAGGGCCGATGCGGTCGCCGCCGGCGGCACGCTCGCGGCCTACGCCATCGGGCTGATCCCCTTCGTGCTGATCCGCAGCGCGGTTGCGACCTTCTATGCCCGTAAAGACACCGCGACGCCGGTGCGGGCGTCGTTGACCGGCATCGCCGTCAACGTCGCGCTGAAGGTCGCCTTGATGGGATCGCTGGCCCAGATTGGTCTCGCGCTCGCCACCGCCGTCGGCGTCTGGACCAATTTGCTGCTGGTGCTGTTCTTCGCCGTGCGGCGCGGCTTTCTCGTGCTGGATCGTGCCTGGCTGATGTCGCTCGCCAAATTCCTGCTGACCGGGATCGTCCTCGCCGCCGCGTTCTGGCTGATTGCGCGCTTTGGCGGACCCGCGCTGGGCCCGATGCACTTCCACGACGAAGTGATGCTGGTTCTGCTCGCGGTCGGTGGCGTCATCGTCTATGCGCTCGCGATCCTCATCCTGTTCGGCCGCGGCTGGCTGGTCTCGCTGGTGCGCAGCTAGGCCGCAGACCGATCGCACGCGACAGCTTTTCGCAACCTTTGGGCTGGAAGCCGGTCTTGATGTGAGTCAAACTGCCGGCGGGCGAAGCGGCTAGTTTTGCCGGCCAGGCGCGGGGAGCAGGACATGGTGAAATCTGCTGTGAAATGTCTGATCATTGCCGGTCTTGCCGCAGGTTTCGCCGCGGCGGCTCAGGCTGAAGATCTCGACGTCGGCAAGTTGGAATTTCAGTCCTCGTGCGCGAGTTGCCATGGTGCAGATGCCAAGGGCAAAGGACCGGTCAGCGACCAGCTCAAGACACCGCCTCCTGATTTGACCATGCTGGCCAAGAAGAACAACGGCGTGTTTCCCACGAACACTGTCTATGAAACCATCGATGGAATGAAAACAATTCCCGCTCACGGCACGCGTGAAATGCCGATTTGGGGAGAACGCTTCAACCCCATCGTCAACTTGCCTCACTATGTCGATCCGTCCTATTGGCAGAAAGCCGGACCGGAGCAAAGCCCGGAAGTCGTCGTGCGAAAACGCATCCTCTCTGTCGTCGATTATCTCGGTCGTATTCAGCAAAAGTAGCAGCCGGCGAGCATCGAGATCGCTCGCCCATTCCGCTGGAGCGCCTGCCTACGGAAAGGCGATCCCGGCCTTGGACGATGCCTCCGCTGAAACGAGGTGTTCGCCTCCAGGGTGCATGCAACCACTCCACATCTCTTGATTTTGTGCGATTGCCGTGATATCAGCGCTGCATGATTAAATTCTCGCGCAAACTCAACCGCAACCACATGACCCGCTTCGGCTGGGCCGTGGGAGGAGTCGTGCGCTAGGAATTCGACGACGACATCTTTTCCACCAGGCCCCGCCGGCATCGGACGGGGCCTTTTCTTTGGCCACGCTCCTTGCCGGCTCAACAGCAGGAGCATCCGATGCCACCACAACAGACGAATGTCACGGCCACGACGGAGTGCGATGCCGCGAGACTTCGCTTCGACCTCTCCATCGTCCTGAGCCTGCTCAGGCGCTATTGGCGGGCGTTTCAGGAGCGGCGGCCGCGCATCACCTTGCAGGATCTCAGCGACAGGGAGCTGATGGATATCGGCCTGACGCGCGGCGAGATCGACAGCCTCGCGCCCGAACGGGCCATCGACAGGTTGAGGGACAATGCAAGGACGCTGTGGGGCCGTGGTGGGATGTGACAGGCCACCAATCCCGGCCGAGCGTCGCTGACAAGGAGAGGAGGCGATCATGACAGCGCATGCGGCGCGTGCCCAGGCGGATGCGGACATCCGCCGATTGACCGTCGACGATCTCGATCTCTTTCGCGACATTCGAGCGGAGGCGCTTCGGACGCACCCTCAAACCTTTGGCTCCCGGGAAGAGGACGAGGGCGGCGAGGCGATGCTGGCGGCCTATCGCCGTTGGCTGAGCGGAACGGTCCTTGGTGCCTTCAGGTGCGGACATCTGATCGGGATAGCGGGCTTCTACGTGTCGCCAGATCGGCGATCGCGGCACAGGGGGCACGTCTTCGCGGTCTATGTGAAGGAAGATGGCCGAGGCCGGGGGATCGGAGATCGGCTCCTCAAGGAGCTTCTTGCCCATGCCGAGTCCTGCGTCGAGCAGGTGCATCTTGAGGTCCTGCTCGAAGCCACCGCTGCAATCAGGACCTACGAGCGCAACGGATTCGAGGTCTACGGCACCGATCCAGCGGCCGTCCGCATAGGGGGTATCACCTATGACAAATATCTTATGGTGAGGAAGTTCAGCCGTTAGCGCCGTTCTGGCACGGCCAGCCGGCCCGGTTGCGCCAGAACCGTCGAGGGTGGCTTCGAATCACCGGTCTCGCTGCGGAGCGGCCGCCCAAACCCGTTTGCCATGCCAGTTTTTCCACGGCAATATGCCGGCAAAACAACCATGAGAACGGGAAGATAAAATGGCGGCTCCCATCAAGTTCGGCGTTGGCCAAAGCGTGCTGCGCAAGGAGGATGACGCGCTCATCCGCGGCAAGGGCCGCTATACCGACGATTACGCGCCGCAGGCTGCGCTGCGCTGCCTGATGCTGCGCTCGCCGCATGCGCATGCCAAATACACCATCGATGCGAGCCGCGCCCGTACCCTCCCCGGTGTCGCGCTGATCCTGACCGCCGACGACGTCAAGGATCTCGGCAATCTGCCGTGCCTGTTCAACCTCGAGACCGATCCGTTCACCGGCCCGCCTTACCCGATCCTGGCCAAGGACGAGGTGCGCCATGTCGGCGATGCCATCGCCTTCGTGGTCGCCGAGACCATCGACCAGGCCCGCGACGCGATCGAGGCGATCGAGGTCAAATGGTCGCCGCTGCCGGCGGTGACCGGCGTCGTCAACGCCGTCAAGAAGGGGGCGCCGCAGGTCTGGTCGGACAAGCCGGGCAACGTCCTGTTCGACGTCTCGATCGGCGACAAGAAAGCGACCGAAGCTGCCTTCGCCAAGGCGCATGCGGTCGCCGAGATCTCGATCGTCAATCCGCGCGTGGTCGCGAGCTTCATGGAGACGCGTGCGGCAGTCTGCGAATACGACGCCAAGCGCGACCATCTGACGCTGACGGTCGGCAGCCAGGGCAGCCACCGTCTGCGCGACATCCTGTGCCAGAACGTGCTCAACATCCCCACCGACAAGATGCGGGTGATCTGCCCCGACGTCGGCGGCGGTTTCGGCACGAAATTGTTTCCGTATCGGGAATACGCCCTGATGGCGGTCGCGGCCAAGAAGCTCAAGAAGACGGTGAAATGGGCCGCTGATCGCTCCGAGCATTTCATGGGCGATGCGCAGGGCCGCGACAACGTCACCACCGCCAAGATGGCGTTGGCTGAAGACGGCAAGTTCCTCGCGATGGATTGCGACCTGATGGGCGACATGGGCGCGTATCTGTCGACCTTCGGGCCCTACATCCCGCATGGCGGCGCCGGC
>RXJC01000441.1:0-2884 GCA_003963435.1 Bradyrhizobiaceae bacterium
CAGCAAGACCGGCGTCAAGGTGCCCGCAATGTCGGGCCATCCGGATTTCGAGCGCGCCTTCCGCATCCAGATGAACACGCTGGAATGGATGCCGATTGTCCTGCCGTCGCTCTGGCTGTTCGCGGTCTATGTCGGCGATGCCGCCGCGGCCGGGCTCGGCGCGGTCTGGATCATCGGCCGCATCGTCTATTTCATCGGCTACTCGCGAGCGGCGGCCAAGCGCGGGCCGGGCTTTGCGATCCAGTTTCTTGCGGCGTTTGCGCTGTGGGCGGGGGCACTGGGCGCGGCGGTGTTGCGGCTGGTGAAGTGAAGCGCGGCGTCACGCGGGTCCGTGTTCGGGCGCGGTGCAGCGTGTTAACGCTGCGCCGCTGAACCGGAACCCAGGCCAGCCACCACGCCCGGAGAGGCGTGGGTCCCGGCTCTGCGCAGCAGCGTTTCCGGATGATGCTACGCATCGCCCAGGCTGCAGCGCGTCCGGGACACGAGAGCCTCACTTCGTCAGCGGGCAGCCGCTCTCCTTGGCGGAGAAGAAGGCCTTGTCGCCGGGGACGGTGGCGAGCAGCTTGTAATAGTCCCACGGCTTCTTCGATTCCGACGGCTTCTTCACCTCGAACAGATACATGTCGTGGACCATGCGGCCGTTCTCGAGCACCTTGCCGCCTTGCGCGAAATCGTCGTCGACCGGCAGCTCCTTCAGCTTCTTGGCGACGGCATCGGGATCCTTGGTGCCGGCGGCTTTGACCGCCTTGAGATAGCTTAGCGTCGCCGAATAGGTTCCGGCGTGAATCATGTTCGGCATCCGCCCGGTGCGCTTAAGGAAGCGTTCACCGAGATTGCGCGTGCGGTCATTGATGTCCCAGTAATAGCCTTCCGTCAGCACCAAGCCTTGCGCGGCCTGCAGGCCGAGGCCGTTCACTTCGGCAAGCGTCATCAGGAGGCCGGCGAGCTTCTGGCCACCGGAGACGATGCCGAACTCGGAGGCCTGCTTGATCGAGTTGGTGGTGTCGAGGCCGGCATTGGCGAGGCCGACGATCTTGGCCTTCGAGCTCTGCGCCTGCAGCAGGAAGGAGGAGAAGTCCGAGGAGTTGAGCGGCACGCGCACCGAGCCGACCACCTTGCCGCCATTGGCGGTGACGATCTCGCTGGTGTCCTTCTCCAGCGCATAGCCGAAAGCGTAGTCGGCGGTGAGGAAGAACCAGGTGTCGCCGCCGGCCTTGGTCAGCGCGCCGCCGGTGCCGACGCCGAGCGCGCGGGTGTCATAGGCCCAGTGGAAACCGTAGGGCTGGCAGGCATCGCCGGTCAGCCGCGAGGTCGCGGCGCCGACGACGATGTCGATCTTCTTCTTTTCCTTGGACAGCTCGTGGATCGCGAGCGCGACCGAGGAGGTCGTCAGCTCCGTGATCATGTCGACGTTCTCGACGTCATACCAGCGCCGCGCGATCGAGGTCGCAAGGTCCGGCTTGTTCTGGTGGTCCGCGGTGACGAGCTCGATCTTCTGGCCCAGCACCTCGCCGCCGAAATCCTCGATCGCCATCTTGGCCGCCTCGACCGACCATTTGCCACCGTAATCGGCGTAGACGCCGGACTGGTCGTTGAGGATGCCGATCTTGACGCCTTGCGCGCCAGCCGGCGCTGCCAGCACCAGGGCAGAGGTTGCGACGGCGGCCAAAAGTGCTGATTTCATCTGTTAGCTCCCAGCAGTTTTCTGTTTTGAAATGGCGCGGATATTAGGGAAGAACCCCGCACCTGCCCATCCATTTCATCAAGTTGGTCGTTCGTATGGAGCTGTGCCAATTGGCATCGAGGATGGCGTGACAAAATGAGCTGTCGTCCGGAACAAGCGCGCCTCAAGCGCGTCCAGATCCGGGACGACACCGTGGATGGCAATAGGCCGGTGGCCCCCGACTCCCTAGGCCACTACCTCCGGCTTCTTCCCCTCGTTCCGCCCCTCCGCCAGGTTCCGCACCACCACGTAGAAGATCGGCGTGAACAGCAGACCGAACAGGGTGACGCCGATCATGCCGAAGAACACGGCGACGCCGACCGCCTGCCGCATCTCCGAGCCGGAGCCGGTCGAGATCACCAGCGGCAGCACGCCGAGGATGAAGGCGAAGGAGGTCATCAGGATCGGCCGCAGGCGCAGGCGGCAGGCCTCGATGACGGCCTCCAGGCGCGGCTTGCCTTCATGCTCGATGTCGCGCGCGAATTCGACGATCAGAATCGCGTTCTTGGCTGCCAGCCCCACCAGCACGACGAAGCCGATCTGGGTGAGGATGTTGACGTCCTGGCCCATCAGGCGCACGCCGATGGTCGCGGCGAGCAGGCACATCGGCACGATCAGGATCACCGCGAACGGCAGGGTCCAGCTGCCATATTGCGCGGCGAGCACGAGGTAGACGAACAGCACGCAGATCGGGAACACGTAGAGGCCGGCATTGCCTCCGGTGACCTGCTGATAGGACAGATCGGTCCATTCGAAGGTGAAGCCGCTCGGCAAGGTTTCGTCCGCCAGCTTCTTGATGGCGTTGAGCGCCGTGGTCGAGCTGGTGCCCGGCGCCGGCTCGCCCTGGAGCTCGGACGCGACATAGAGATTGTAGCGCGCCACGCGATCGGGCCCCGAGACGTCCTTGAACTGGACCACGCTGCCGAGCATCACCATGTCGCCGGAGGCGTTGCGCGTGCGCAGGCGCGCGAGGTCGCTCGGCTCCTTGCGGAACGGGAAATCGGCCTGCGCGGTGACGTGATAGGTGCGGCCGAACAGGTTGAAGTCGTTGACGTAGGTCGAGCCGAAATAGCTCTGGATCGTATCGTTGATGCCGGAGATGGGTACGCCGAGCTTCTGCGCCTTGGTGCGGTCGATGTCGACGAAGAGCTGCGGCGTGTT
>RXJC01000441.1:2934-4254 GCA_003963435.1 Bradyrhizobiaceae bacterium
CGGCGTGTTGGCCGTGAACGGCGAGAACACCGAGGGGGCAAGCAGCGCGGGCGATTTGCGCGCCGCCGCGACAAGCTCGTCGGTGGCCGCAGCGAGCAGTTCAGGCCCGCGGCCCTGGCGGTCCTGGATGCGGATGGTGAAGCCGCCGCCGGTGCCGATGCCGGGCACGGCCGGCGGCGGAATCACGATGATGAAGGCTCCCTGAATCGCTGACAGGCGCTTGCGCAGGTCGACCGTGATGGCATTGGCGGTCAATCCCTTCTTGATCCGCGCTTCCGGCTCGTCGAACACCGGAAACAGTGCCGCGGCATTGCCGGCCTGCGTGCGCGTCGCGCCGGAGAAGCCGGCAAAGGCCGCGACGCGAACGATACCCGGCGTGTCCAGCGCGATCCGCTCGATCTCGCGCACGATCTCGGTGGTGCGCGCCAGCGAGGCCGCGCCGGGTAGTTGCACGGACACGATGACGTAGCCACGGTCCTGCGCCGGAATGAAGCCCTGCGGCGTGGTCACGATCAGCCAGCCCGCGCTCCCGATCAGCACGACGTAGAGCAGGAGCATCACCACCGAATGCCGGATCACGAAATTGGCAAGACCGGCATAACCGTGCGCCAGCCGGTCGAACACACGGTTGAACACGCCGGTGAAGGCATTCCAACCACGCGCGATAACGTTCCAGGCGGCCGGCGGCCTCTTCTCCTCGTGCGGCGTGAGGATCTGGGAGGCCAGCGCCGGCGACAGGGTCAGCGAGCAGAAGCAGGAGATCGCGGTCGCAACCGCGATGGTGACGGCGAATTGCTGGAAGAACTGCCCGGAAATGCCGCCGAGGAACGCCGTCGGCACGAACACCGCGCACAGCACCAGCGCGATCGAGACCAGCGCGCCGCCGACCTCCTCCATGGTCTTGAGCGCGGCGTCGCGCCGGCTCAGGCCGTGCTCGAGATGCCGCTCGACGTTCTCCACCACGACGATGGCATCGTCGACCACGATGCCGACGGCCAGCACGAGGCCGAACAAGGTGAGATTGTTGACCGAGAAGCCGAGCGCCGCCATCACCGCGAAAGTTCCGACCAGCGACACCGGGATCGCGATGATCGGAATGATCGCGGGCCGCCATCCCTGCAGGAACACCAGCACCACGACGACCACGAGCAGCATCGCCTCGTAGATCGTCTTGATCAGCTCGTGGACGGACTGGGCGATGAACTCGGTCGGATTGTAGCCGATATTGTAATCGAGGCCCTTGGGGAAGCTCTGCTTCAGCCTCGTCATGGTGTCGGAGATGTTCTTTGCCGTGGCGAGAGCGTTCGATCCCGGCCGCTG
>RXJC01000118.1 GCA_003963435.1 Bradyrhizobiaceae bacterium
TTGGCTGACGCTCTATTTTGACCAGTCGCGTCTGGCCTTGGATTCGGCCGATGCTTGCGGGGGAATTAGTATGAGCGACCTCGATCCCGGAACTGCGTCACGGTCGGGTCGTCGTGTCCCAAAGCCAAAAACCAACGATACGTCAGATCCGGATTCCCGGGCTGAACTGCTGCTCGCCTTGCAGGCCATGCGCAGCGGCGATTTCTCCGTCCGCATGAGCGGCGACTATCTCGGCATCGACGGCAAGATCGCAGACACTTTTAACGAGATCATCGCCGCCAACCAGCGCATGGCGCAGCAGCTCGAGCTGGTTGGTCAAGTGGTCGGCCGCGAGGGCAAGACCCGGCAGCGCGTGAAGTTCGGCCTCGCCTCCGGCTCCTGGGCCGACATGGAGGGTTCCGTCAACACGCTGATCGACGATCTGTTGTGGCCGACGCGCGAGGTGACGCGCGCCGTCGCTGCCGTCGCCCAAGGCGACCTGCTCCAGACCGTCAAGCTCGACGTCGACGGCCGTCCGCTGCGGGGCGAGTTCTTGCAGTCGGCGACCATCGTCAACACCATGATCAAGCAGCTCGGCGTGTTCACCTCCGAGGTGACGCGCGTGGCGCGCGAGGTCGGCACCGAAGGCAAGCTCGGCGGCCAGGCCCAGGTGCCGGAGGTGACCGGCGTCTGGAAGGATCTCACCGAGAGCGTCAACTCGATGGCGAACAACCTGACCAACCAGGTTCGCAACATCGCCGAGGTGACGATCGCGGTGGCGAACGGCGACCTCTCCAAGAAGATCACGGTCGACGTCCGCGGCGAGATCCTTCAGCTCAAGGAAGCCATCAACACGATGGTGGATCAGCTGCGCTCGTTCGCCTCCGAAGTGACGCGCGTGGCGCGGGAGGTCGGCACCGACGGCAAGCTCGGCGGCCAGGCCATCGTGCCCGGCGTCGCCGGCACCTGGAAGGACCTGACCGACTCCGTCAACGCGATGTGCGGCAACCTCACCGCCCAGGTACGCAACATCGCCAACGTCACCACCGCCGTGGCGCGCGGCGACCTCTCGCGCAAGATCACGGTGGACGTGCGCGGCGAAATTCTCGAGTTGAAGGACACCATCAACACCATGGTGGACCAGCTCAACTCGTTCGCCTCGGAAGTGACGCGCGTGGCGCGCGAGGTCGGCACCGAAGGCAAGCTCGGCGGTCAGGCCCAGGTACCCGGCGTCGCCGGCACCTGGAAGGACCTCACCGACAACGTCAACTTCATGGCCTCGAACCTGACCGCGCAGGTCCGCAACATCGCCGACGTCGCCACCGCCATCGCGAGCGGCGACCTCTCCAAGAAGATCACGGTGAACGTCTCGGGCGAAATCCTTCAGCTGAAGGAGACGCTCAACACCATGGTGGACCAGCTCAACGCCTTCGCCGGCGAAGTCACGCGCGTGGCACGCGAGGTCGGCACCGAAGGGCGGCTCGGCGGCCAGGCCAACGTGCTCGGCGTCGCCGGCACCTGGAAGGACCTCACCGAGAGCGTCAACTCGATGGCCTCGAACCTGACCGCCCAGGTCCGCAACATCGCCGAGGTGACGACCGCGGTCGCCGGCGGCGACTTGTCGAAAAAGATCACGGTGGACGTCCGCGGCGAGATCCTGGAGCTGAAGGACACCATCAACACCATGGTGGACCAGCTCAACGCCTTCGCCGGCGAAGTCACGCGCGTGGCACGCGAGGTCGGCACCGAGGGCAAGCTCGGCGGCCAGGCGGTCGTGCGCGGCGTCGGCGGCACCTGGAAGGATCTCACCGACAGCGTCAACTCGATGGCCTCGAATCTGACCGGCCAGGTCCGCAACATCGCCGAGGTCGCGACCGCGGTCGCCAAGGGCGATCTGTCGAAGAAGATCACGGTGAACGTCTCGGGCGAAATCCTTCAGCTGAAGGAAACGCTGAACACGATGGTCGACCAGCTCAACGCCTTCGCCGGCGAAGTCACGCGCGTCGCCCGCGAGGTCGGCACCGACGGCAAGCTCGGCGGTCAGGCCGGCGTGCCCGGCGTCGCCGGCACCTGGAAAGATCTCACCGACTCCGTGAATTCGATGGCGGGCAACCTCACCGCCCAGGTCCGCAACATCGCCGAAGTCGCGACCGCGATCGCCGGCGGCGACCTGTCGCGCAAGATCACAGTGGACGTGCGCGGCGAGATCCTTCAGCTCAAGGACACCCTCAACACGATGGTGGACCAGCTCAACCGCTTCGCGGGCGAGGTGACGCGCGTGGCGCGCGAGGTCGGCACCGAAGGCCGCCTTGGCGGTCAGGCCAACGTGCCCGGCGTCGCCGGCACCTGGAAGGATCTCACCGACAGCGTGAACTCGATGGCGGGTAACCTCACCGCCCAGGTCCGCAACATCGCCGAAGTGACCACTGCCGTGGCGCGCGGCGACCTGTCGCGCAAGATCACCGTGGACGTGAAGGGCGAAATCCTCGAGCTGAAGGAAACGCTGAACACGATGGTCGACCAGCTCAACGCCTTCGCCGGCGAAGTCACGCGCGTCGCCCGCGAGGTCGGCACCGACGGCAAGCTCGGCGGCCAGGCCGAGGTGCCCGGCGTCGCCGGCACCTGGAAGGACCTCACCGACAACGTCAACTTCATGGCCTCGAACCTGACGGCCCAGGTCCGCAACATCGCCGAGGTCGCGACCGCGATCGCCGGCGGCGACCTGTCGAAGAAGATCACGGTGGACGTGCGCGGCGAGATCCTGCTGCTCAAGGACACCTTGAACACCATGGTCGAGCAGCTCCGCTCCTTCGCCGCCGAAGTGACGCGCGTCGCGCGCGAGGTCGGCACCGAAGGCCGCCTCGGCGGTCAGGCCGTCGTGCCTGGCGTCGGCGGCACCTGGAAGGACCTCACCGACAACGTCAACCTCCTGGCCGCGAACCTCACGACGCAGGTCCGCAACATCGCTGAAGTCACCACCGCGGTCGCGCGCGGCGACCTTTCCCGCAAGATCACCGTCGACGTAAAGGGCGAAATCCTCGAGCTGAAGAACACCATCAACACCATGGTGGACCAGCTCAACGCCTTCGCCGGCGAGGTGACGCGCGTGGCACGCGAGGT
>RXJC01000709.1:0-8617 GCA_003963435.1 Bradyrhizobiaceae bacterium
GCGCCGAGATCGCCGGTGAGGGTGATGACGTCGCCGGGACCGACCAGCAGGGCGAGATCGGCCATCAATTGCGCCGTGGCCGTCTCGTTGTGAAGCGCGACGGAGAATGTGGTGGGTTCATTCATTCGGCGGCGTCGCGATGCGCCGCCTGGTCGGTCGGGAAATCGCAGATCACGACCGTGCCGCGGCCGACGATCGAATCCACCCGCACCTTGCCGCCATGCAGCTCGACGAAGGAGCGCACCAGCGACAGGCCGAGCCCGGCGCCGCGGTGACGCGAGCCCTGCGAGCGGCTTTCGAACCAGTTGAACACCTTGTCCTTCATGTCGGCAGGTATTCCAGGCCCGGAATCTGTCACGGTGAAGACCACGCTGCGCTCGGTGCGGCGCGCGCTGATGCCGACGGTGGAATCCTGTGGAGAAAAGCCGACGGCATTGGCGAGGAGGTTATAGAGCACCTGCACCACGCGCTTCTCGTCGCCGATGAAGCTGCCGACGTCGGGCGCGATCTCGACCTTGAGGCGGATGCGGTCGGTGGCGAGACGGTCCTGGATGCCTTCGGCGGCGAGCTCGATGGTCTTGCTGACGTCGACCGGCCCGAGTTCCAGCTTCATCGCGCCGGCGTCGATGGTGGCGAGATCGAGGATGTTGTTGGTGAGCGCCATAAGCGCGTTGGTCGATTTGGTGACGTAGTCGAGATATTCGGCCTGTTTCGGCGTCAGCGGCCCGGTCGAGGGATCGCTGAGGAAATGCGCAAAGCCGATGATCGTGGTGAGCGGCGAGCGCAGCTCGTAGGAGACGTGGTGGACGAAATCCACCTTCATCTGGTCGGCCGCCTCCAGCGCCTCGTTGCGCTCGCGCAGCGCGCGCTCGACGTTCTCGGTGTCGGTGATGTCCTGGAACGTCAGCATGGTGGCGCCGTCATGCAGCGGACGGATCATGCCGTCGAGCACGCTGCCGTCCTTGCGTTCCAGCTTGAGCGGCACGTCGGCGCGATTCTCGATCGAGGTGATGGCCTCGCGGATCTGGCGCCAGACCGCGGGGTCGTCGAACAGCTGATGGCACCAGCCCTCGACGGTCTGAATATGCGGCTCGTCGCGCATGGCGTCGCTCGACAGCTTCCACATCCGGACGAAGGCCGGGTTGAACAGCTGCGCCTTGCCGTTGCTGCCGAACACCGCGACGCCCTCGGCGAGGCTGTCGAGCGTCTCGCGCTGGACCCGGATCATGCCGTCGAAGCGGCGGGCGAGCTCGAGGCTCTCGGTGACGTCGTCGAACAGATAAGTGACGCCGCCTTCCGGATTCGGCGTGGTGACGACCGAAAGCGCGCGGCCGTCGGGCAGATACCAGGTGTCCTTGGCGGCCTCGACCGCGCGGTAGGCCTCGTGGAGCTTGGCTTTCCAGGCGCGGAAATCGGGCTGCTCCGGCAGCTTGCGTGCGGCGCGGAGCTGGTCGAGCACGCTGGAATCGTCGGGATGGGCGTCGAGGAAGGTGCGATCGAGGTCCCACAGCCGGCGGTAGGAATCGTTGTAGAAGGCAAGCCGCCGCTGGCCGTCGAACACGGCAACGCCCGAGGAGAGCTGGTCGAGCGTGCGGCGATGCGCCTCCGCCATACGCACCAGCGCCGCGCTCAGCCCATCCGCCTCGCTGGCATCAATCGCGACGCCGATGCTGCCGCTGCCGACATTGACCGCGCGCACGTCGTAGATGCGCCGCTCGCCGCCGATCACGATCGGCAGCCGCGAGGTAAAACTCGCTGCATCCTTCAGTCCCCGCTCCATCGCGGTGCGGTCGGCGCTGTCGAGCAACTCGAGCTTGCGCTCCTGTGCGTCGGTGACGCTGGCGGCCTCGGTCGCGCGCACATAGGCCGGGTTGGCGTAGGTCAGGGCGCCGTTCTCGCCCTTGGCCCAGATCGGCCAGGGTGCGGCGGCGGCAAAGCCGCGCAGCATCTCGGTCTCGTCGGACAGTGCGTTGTAGCGCAGATTGGTCTCGGCCAGCTCGCGGCGCAGCCCGGAGAGCTCGCGAATCCGGACGATGGCCTGGCCGCCGATGGCGCGGCCGATGGCCTCCAGCGTGTGGCCGTGCGCGGTCGTCAGCGTCAGCTGGAACCCGTCGCCGCGGTCACGCAGCGCATCGACCGCGTGGTCCATCTGCAGCGCCGGTTCCGGCGGCAGCCAGGTTCCGAACGCGAGCACGCGTTGCGGCGAGGAATCGCGCGGCAGCACCATGGAGATGTCGCCGGAGATCTGGGCGCGGTTGTCGCCGGCCGGCCAGGAGATCAGGATCTGCGGCTCGGCGAACAGCAGCGCACCGAAGCGGTCGGCCTGGAGCTGCAGTTCCCCGATCCGGGCACGCAGCCGCGCCTCGCTCTTCGCCGTCCGCACGCGCGTGCGCATCAAGAGGATCGCGGCCATCACCGAGAAGCCGAGCAAGGCCAGCGCGGTGGCGAGCACCGCGAGTTCCTGCCGGTTGAAATCCAGCATGATGGAGAGGGTGTCGACGAGATCGGCGGCTTCAGCCGGCGCAGCCGGCAGCAGCGCTGCGAGAGCGCCTCCCAACAAGCCGTTGCGCGCAAGCGATGTGCACGACAGCAGCGTCCGACGCATCGACACGATCACGCCTGACATAGTTGCCCCAAGACCGCACGAATCTACGCGCGGCGACCCCCGTCGCGCGCGAATCAAAAGACAATACCCTCACCGTGACTCCGCCGGTAAGAGTCCAGATCGTGAACGCAAAGGCGGGCCTTAAAAAATGCCGGACCCGTGTTCCGGACGCACGTCATTCTTCGGGATGATTCGGCTGGGATTGCCGTGTGTTAGCGGCCGGTCGAGCCGAAGCCGCCGGCGCCGCGATCGGTGGCCGACAAGGCGGTGACGGGAACCAGCGCGGCCTGCACCACGGGCGCGATTACCATCTGCGCGATGCGCTCGCCGCGCTTGATCACGAACGGTGTCGTGCCGTGATTGATCAGGATCACCTTGATCTCGCCGCGATAGTCCGCGTCGATCGTGCCTGGCGAATTCAGCACGGTGACGCCGTGCTTGGCCGCAAGCCCCGAGCGCGGGCGCACCTGGGCCTCGTGGCCGGGAGGCAGGGCGATCGCAAGCCCGGTCGGCACCAGCGCATATTGGCCGGGCGCGAGCGTCACCGGTTCGCTCTCCGCCACCGCCGCCATCAGATCGAGTCCGGCAGCCTCTGCGGTCTGGTAGGCCGGCAGCGGCAGGCCCTCGGCATGCGCCAGTTGCTGCAGTTCGACGGTGACTTCAGTGCTCAAGATGCCGGCTCCAGGGATTTGTCGCTGACGCTTTTCGCGATATGCGCGACCAGTTCGATCGCGACCTGTTCCTTGGTCATCACCGGCCAGGAATCAACCGTCATCTCTCCATTCTTGCGGCTTATCAAATGTACCGTGTTGCGGTCGCCGCCCATCACGCCGGTGGCGGGCGAGACGTCGTTGGCGACGATCCAGTCGCAGCCCTTGCGCGCGAGTTTCGACTTGGCGTTGTCGATGAGATGCTCGGTCTCGGCGGCAAAGCCGATCACCAGCGGCGGGCGCTTGTCGGCGAGCTTGGAGATCGTCGCGAGGATGTCGGGGTTCTCCACCAGCTGCAGCGGCGGCATGCCTGCGGAGGTCTTCTTCAATTTCTGCTCGCCTTCATTGGCGACGCGCCAATCGGCGACCGCGGCGGCGAAGATCGCGATGTCGGCGGGGAGCGCGGCCTGCACCTGCTCCAGCATCTGCCGGGCCGATTCGACGTGCTTCACCGTCACGCCCGGGGGGGCGTCGAGGTCGACCGGGCCGCTCACCAGGATCACCTCGGCACCGGCGGCTTGTGCCGCCGCGGCAATCGCAAAACCCTGCTTGCCGGAGGAGCGGTTGGCGATATAGCGCACCGGGTCGATCGGCTCGTGCGTCGGGCCTGCAGTGATCAGCACGCGCTTGCCGGCCAGCGGCTTCGGCACCGGCGGCCGCAGCAGCCGCTCGGCGGCATTGGCGATCTCGATCGCTTCCGACATGCGGCCGACACCGGCCTCACCCGCTTCGGCCATCTCGCCGGAATTCGGCCCGATCAGCACCACGCCGTCGCGCTGCAGCTGTGTGACATTGCGGCGCGTCGCCGCGTTGTTCCACATCAGCGGATTCATCGCCGGCGCCAGCAAGACCTTGCGATTGGTGGCGAGCAGGATGGCGCTGGCGAGATCGTCGGCATGGCCATTGGCCATCTTCGCCATCAGATCCGCGGTCGCGGGCGCCACGACGATCAGGTCGCAGTCGCGCGCGAGGCGGATATGGCCGGCGTCGAACTCGCTCTGGGGGTCGAACAGGTCGGTGTAGACGCGCTCATGCGACAGCGCGCTCGCGGCCAGCGGCGTGACGAACTGCTGCGCCGCCTTGGTCAGCACGCAGCGGACCTCGATGCGGCGTTCCTTCAGCCGGCGGATCAGGTCGAGCGACTTGTAGGCGGCGATGCCACCGCCGATGATCAGGGTGACGCTGGCCTCTGCGACTGCGCCGGCGCGCTGGGGCGTTGGAGTGGTGGAGGGTGCCGGCGGCGCCGCAAACGGCGTCAGCGGCTCCTCGCGGCCCTCGATCAGCTCCCGCAGGATGACCCGGACCTCTTCCTCGACCGACCTGCGGTTCTTGGCCGAGCGCAGCCGCAAATAGGTTTTGACGGTGTCGTCGAGCTTGCGGATGGTCAGGCTTGCCACGGCGCCCTCCAGCACGGAATGATAGCGATGCTATCACTCGCGTGATTGCAGTGCAATCACAGATTCCGGACGGCGATCAGAATCCCGATGAAGGTCGCGGCGATGATCCAGAGCGCGACGGTGCGCCAGCGGTTCTTGCGGCCCTCGCTGCGGCCCATCGCGGCGATGCTTTCAGGCGACAGCCTGATGCCCTCCCGCGTCATGGTTTCGAGCTGCTCCAGCACTTTCACCGATCGCTCGGCGATCTCCGGCAGGCGCATCAGCACGCGCGCGATGTCGCCGGTCCCGGCGAGCGCGCCTTGCACCCGGCCGATCGGTCCGAGATTGCGCTCGATCCATTCGCGCACCACGGGATCGGCGACCTTCCAGATGTCGAGCCTGGGATCGAAGCCCCGCGCCACGCCTTCGACCACGACCATGGTCTTCTGGAGCAGGATCAGCTCGGGCCGCGTCGTCATGTCGAACAGGCCGGTGACCTCGAGCAGGAGCGTCAGCAGCCGCGCCATCGAGATCTCTTCCGCCGTGCGGTTATGGATCGGCTCGCCGATGGCGCGGATCGCTTGGGCGAAATTCTCGACCGAGTGATGCGCGGGCACGTAGCCCGCCTCGAAATGCACCTCGGCGACGCGGCGATAATCGCGGGTGATGAAGCCGAGCAGGATCTCGGCGAGGAAGCGCCGCTCCTTCATGCCGAGCCGGCCCATGATGCCGAAATCGACCGCGACCAGGCGGCCGGCGTCGTCGAGGAACAGATTGCCCGGATGCATGTCGGCGTGGAAGAAGCCGTCGCGCAGCGCGTGGCGCAAAAAGCTTTGGATCACCTTGCGGCCGAGATCGGGCAGGTCGACCTGCGCCTCTGCCAGACGCTTGTGATCGTTCAGCGCGATGCCGTCGATCCACTCCATCGTCAGCACGTTGTGCGTGGTGCGGTCCCAGTCGACTTCAGGCACGCGGAAGTCAGGATCGTCGCGCGTGTTCTCCGCCATCTCCGACAGCGCAGCCGCCTCGAGTCGCAGGTCCATCTCCATGGCGACCGAGCGCGACATGGTGTTGATGACTTCGATCAGGCGCAGCCGCCGCGCTTCCGCCGAGTAGGTCTCGGCCTTGTGCGCGACGTAGAAGAAATCGGAGAGGTCGCGGCGGAACCGCGCGGCGACGTTCGGCCGCAGCACCTTCACAGCGACCGCCTTGCGGACCCCGTCGCGCAGCACCTCGCCGCGATGCACCTGCGCGATCGAGGCCGCCGCGACCGGCGGGCCGAGGCTCGCGAACACGTCGGTGATCGGCCGTTCCAGCGAGGTCGCGATCACGGCTTCCGCCTCTTCGCGCGAGAACGGGGGCAGGCGATCCTGCAGGCTTTCGAGGTCGCGCGCCATGATGACGCCGACGACGTCGGGCCGCGTCGCCAGGAATTGTCCGAGCTTGAGATACGCCGGGCCCATCCTTGTGAGCGCGCGCGACAGTCGCGGTCCGTGCTTCGGGCCGCGCCGTTCGATCAGGCGCGCCAGCTTCAGCGCGAGCTGTCCCGGCGGCGGCACCAGGCTCGGATCGACCGAGCCGAACACGCCCTCGCGGGCAAACACGAACGCGGCGCGGATCAGGCGCGAAATGTGGGTGATGGCAGAGATCACAAACGCCAGCCCGAATGCAGCGCGACAATGCCGCCGGAGAGCGTCTGCCAGCTGACGCGCGAAAAGCCGGCGTCGCGGATCATGTCGGCGAAGGCGGCGGGCTTGGGAAATTTGCGGATCGATTCGACGAGATATTGATAGGATTCGGCGTCGCCCGTGACCATGCGCCCGAGCGGCGGGATCACCTTGAACGAGAACAGATCATAGAGCTTGTCGAGCCCGGGCATCTCGACGGTGGAGAATTCCAGGCAGAGGAAGCGGCTGCCGGGCTTCAGCACGCGATAGGCTTCGCGCAGCGCCAAGTCGATCCGGGGCACGTTGCGGATGCCGAAAGCGATCGTATAGGCGTCGAAGCTGCGGTCGGCGAAGCCGAGCGATTCGGCATTGCCTTCGACGAAATCGACCTGGGTCTCGAGATGCCGCTTGAGGGCGCGCTCGCGGCCCACCGCCAGCATGTCGGAATTGATGTCGCAGACGGTGGCACGGAAGCCTGCACCTGCGGCCTTGGCGGCGCGAAACGAGATGTCGCCGGTGCCGCCGGCCACGTCGAGCAGGGCGAACGGCCGGTCGCTCCTGGGCGGATCCAGCGCCGTGATCATGATGTCCTTCCAGACCCGGTGCAGGCCGCCGGACATCAAATCGTTCATCAGATCATAGCGCGACGCCACGCTGTGAAACACGTCGTTCACCAGCGTCTGCTTGTCCCCGAGAGGGACGTCCTTGAAGCCAAAATGCGTGGTTTCGCCCGGCCGATCCATTACTCTACTCCACTGGGCGGACCATAGCGCGCCCGCCGCAATGGCGCTATCACACCGCCCTCATAAGGTGAATGCCTGACCATGCCTGAATTGCCCGAAGTCGAGACCGTTCGCCGCGGCCTTCAGCCCGTCATGGAGGGCGCGAAAATCCTCAAGGCGGAGGCCCGCCGGCCGGACCTGCGCTTTCCGTTCCAGCCGGACTTCGTCGCCCGGCTGCAGGGGCAGGTCGTCACCGGCCTCGGCCGCCGGGCAAAATATCTCATGGCCGATCTCGCTTCTGGCGACGTGCTCTTGATGCATCTGGGCATGTCGGGCTCGTTCCGCGTGATCAAGCCGGACACCAACGAGTCCGCGCCGGGCGAGTTTCACTATCCGAAGGGCAAGGACTCCGCCCACGACCATGTCCTGTTTCGGATGTCCTCCGGCGCCGACGTCGTCTTCAACGATCCACGCCGCTTCGGTTACATGAAAGTGATCGCGCGCAACGCGCTCGACGAGGAGCCGTTGTTGCGCGGGCTCGGTCCCGAGCCGCTCGGCAACGAGTTCGACGCCGCGATGCTGGCGCGCGCCTGCGCCGGCAAGACGACGAGCCTGAAAGCGGCGCTGCTCGACCAGCGTGTGGTGGCCGGACTCGGCAACATCTATGTCTGCGAAGCGCTGCACCGCTCGCATCTGTCGCCGCGCCGGATCGCCGCGACGCTCGCGACCAAGGGTCGCAAGGGCGTTGCCGGAGGCGAGCCGACCGATCATGCCAAGCGATTGGTCGGCGCGATCCACACCGTGCTGAACGATGCGATCAAGGCCGGCGGTTCGTCACTGCGCGATCATCGCCAGACCTCGGGCGAGCTCGGCTATTTCCAGCACTCCTTCAAGGTCTACGACCGCGAGGGCGAGAAATGCACGACGCCCGGCTGCGGCGGCACGGTCAAGCGCTTCACCCAGAACGGACGATCGACCTTCTGGTGTCCGAAATGTCAGAAGTGACGGGGATCGCCGCCGGAAGGCTGTGTGTCGCTGCAACAGGACGATCCCACCACGCCGTCATTGCGAGGAGCTCAGCGACAAAATTGCGTAGCAATTTGCGCAGATGCGACGAAGCAATCCAGAAATCCCTCCGCGGTGAAAGTCTGGATTGCTTCGCTGCGCTCGCGATGACGAGTAGATAGAGCGTCTGCAAAAACACGAAGCGAAGCAATCCGGCCGGGCTGGTGGCCGGATTGCTTCGTCGCTGGGGCCCTTCCGGATGGCGAAGGGCCGGCTGTCGTCTGAGCGATTGCCCCGCTCAGGACGCCAGCGTCGTGGTCTCGTCCGCTGACGGCTCGGTGGCGGCATGCAGAATACCGTTCGCAGCCGAGATGACCTGGTCGATCAGGACATTGGTCGTGGCTTCGAGCTCGAGCCGGTTCTCGATCCAGCGCCAGAGGCCGCGGATCTCGTCCGCCGACTTGCCGTTCGGGGCAAATTCGCTCACCGCAAGGCCGCTGGCGAGCGAATCCTGGTGATCGTTGCGCATCAC
>RXJC01000709.1:8667-10045 GCA_003963435.1 Bradyrhizobiaceae bacterium
GAGATCGAGCGAAGCTTCCTCGGCGAGTGCGCCTGCTGCGTTGTCGATGCGCTGGCCGCGGATCGGCGTCTGGTTGAGCACGAAGCTGTAGGCCCGCTTCCAGGCGCGGGCGACGCTGAGCGTCGAGGCGGTCGCCTCGATGTCGGCGACGCTCGGGCGGGCCGGGATCAGGCAGAGATCGGAATGGCGGATCGCCGCGGTGGTGGCGGCGGACAGGCCGGCGGCCGTGTCGACGATCGCGAGCTGCAGGCCGCTGTCGGCCAGCATCCTCAGGCGCGGCTCGATGTCGGCGGCATGGTAGATCGGCTCGACGACGACATCGTCGTTGTTGCGGCGGCGTGCCCAGTTGGACAGGGTGCCCTGCGGGTCGGTCTCGATCAGGCGAACGGTGAAGCCGGCCTGCTTGGCGGCCAGCGCGAGGCCGATGGCGAGGGTGCTCTTGCCACTACCGCCCTTTTGGGTGGCGAGTACGATCGTGTGCATGGAAAGTTGAATCCTTTGGAGTGGGGTCTTTGGGGTAACGCCACGCGAACGTGCATCGCTTCTGGATGCTGAGCTCTTCTCGCTCAGGACGTGCCCTGCCCGATCCAAAGGGGACCGCGGATGTCCGAATCAACGCCAACGATGATGGCGGAATCGGGAATGCCAGCTAATCCGTACCATTACTGGACCAGTAGTCGTACGTATGATGTGCTCGCTGCCGTGAATAGAAGGGCAAGAAACATGAGCGGGAATTGGCGCGACCGGACAGCAACAACCTTCGAGTGCCAGAAGATGCCGGCGGTCTCGAGCCGCGGCATGGTCGTCAGCAACCATCCGCTGGCTTCCAGCGCCGGCGCGGAGATGCTGGCCGCCGGCGGCAATGCCATCGATGCCGCGATCGCGACCCTGTTCACGCTGACCGTGGTCGAGCCGATGATGGTCGGCATCATCGGCGGCGGCATGGCGCATATCCGGCTCGCGGACGGCAGCCATCGCTTCATCGACGGCCAGAGCACCGTGCCAGCTTCCGTGCGCGACACCACCTACACCTCGAAGCCGGGCTCGGCGCACGACGTGTTCGACACCGTCGGCAACGAGAACCTCAACGGGCCGAAGGCCGTCGCGGTGCCGGGCTCGCTGAAGGCCTGGTGCGAGACGCTGCGCCGGTTCGGAACCATGAGCCTTGCCGACGTGATGCAGCCTGCGATCAAGCATGCCGCCCGCGGCTATGCGGCGACGCCGTATCTTCACGAGTGCATCAGCGAGAGCGCCGATGAAATGCGCAAGGACAAGCCGATCGCGGCGATCTTCCTGCCTGACGGTGAGCCGCTGAAGGTCGGCGAGCGGGTGGTGCAGGCCGAATATGCCGAGACGCTGCGCACCATCGCCAATCACG
>RXJC01000709.1:10095-10916 GCA_003963435.1 Bradyrhizobiaceae bacterium
ACATGGAGAAGGCCGGCGGCTTCATCCGCCGCAATGATCTCACGGCCTACAAGACGGTCGAGCGGCAGCCGATCCGCGCCGACTACCGCGGCTGGACCATTCTCGGCCCGCCGCCGCCCGCCGCATCCGGCGTGCACATCGCGCAGATGCTGAACATTCTGGAAGGCTACGACATCGGCGGCCTCGGCTTCGGCACATCCGAGACCATCCACTATCTCGCTGAAGTCCTGAAGATCGCCTTCGCCGACCGCGCCGCGGCCAGCGGCGATCCTGATTACGTCGGCGTGCCCGTGGAGAAGCTGACCTCGAAAGCCTATGCCGAGGCGCGCCGCCGCGCCATCGACCCCGCACGTGCGCAGGCCTTTGGCGCCGGCGTGTCCCAGCTCGAAGGCGCACACACCACGCATATGACGGCGGCGGACGCTTTCGGCAACGTGGTCGCGACCACGCAGACCATCAACAATCTGTTCGGCGCCAAGATCATGATCCCGGGCTTGGGGGCCATCGCCAACAATTACATGAACCTGTTCGATCCGCGTCCGGGCCACGCATTGTCGCTGGCACCTGGCAAGCGCGTGACGACCTCGATGTCGCCGATGATGGCGCTTGAAGGTGGCAAGCTGCGCTACGCGCTCGGCCTGCCCGGCGGCAAGCGCATCTTTCCGAGTGCGATGCAGGCGCTGGTCAATCTGATCGACCACGGCATGAGCCTGCAGGAGGCCGTCGAGGCGCCGAGGGTCTGGACCGAGGGCAATGCGCTCGAGGTCGAGCAGACGGTGCCGGAGAGCGTGCGCGCGCAGCTCGCGGCGCTCGGTCACAAG
>RXJC01000709.1:10966-11577 GCA_003963435.1 Bradyrhizobiaceae bacterium
GAACGGCATCGCCTTCCACGACGACGGCACCATGACCGGCGCCGCCTGCTGGCGCGCCGACGGCACGCCGGTCGGGATTTCGGGCGGTCTTGCGAAGAGCGGGATCAGGTTCAGGCTTGCCTGACAGTTTCTATTTTCGCGCGCCGCCGCCCGCGAGGTCCGCGGCAGCGCGCGCGATTAGGTCGGTCGCGTTCGCGTTGATCTGGACCGATCGTACCTTGACGTCGATCGTGATCAGCTTCCACTCCCCCTCCGACATGGCGTAGTCGAGCTCGTAGCTCAGCCGCGAAGGTGTCGTGTCGAAATAGCCGCGCAGCAACAGGGCGCCGTTGTCGTCGATCCTGGGCGGCTCCGTCGTGATGATCGGCATGCCCGCAACCGCGTCGATATGGTGGCCGGCAAAGTCCCTGAACGCCTGCTTCAGCGTGTCGGCTGAAAATCGATCGCGAAACGGTTCTGCCATTTTCGCGTAGAGGACATTGTAGTTGCCGGTAAGATTGGCGTCATTGAGCGTCAGCAACGCCACCTTCACCATCACCTCTTCCACTTTCGGCGTCGGCAGCGCCGGCGACTGCGCCCAGGCCGCAAAGCCCAGCAGCGCAGTCGCTGCC
>RXJC01000709.1:11627-15529 GCA_003963435.1 Bradyrhizobiaceae bacterium
GACGTGCCGTTCGCCGCGACGGCGTGCGCCTTCAGGAAGTCGTGCACGGCGTCTGCAGACACCATCACGGACTGCGAGGCCGGCACGGACGTAGCGGATCCCGCGACCCTCGCCGGCTTCAGCAAGGCGACGCCAGCGAACTTGCCGTCGCCATCGATGGCCGGACCACCGGAGAATCCAACCGGCGGCGGCGGAGACAGCGCGGAATCACTTGATGTGACCGGCGCCAACGCGCCCTTCAGGCTCGACACGCCGGCCGCGCCGCCCTGGCTCTGCGGATCGGCGATGCCGACGACATCGACACTGGCCTTCGCCGCGCCGCCGGCGAGGCTGAGCGGCTTCAGTCCACGCGCGCCGTAGATGCGCAGCAGCGCCAGATCGTGTTCCTTGTCCTCGGCGAGACGGTCGGCGCTGCCGTGGCCTGCGATCGTGATTGCGAGACAGTTGTCGGTCACCAGCCGGTCGGCCAGAATCGCGCCGTCGTCGCTGACGACGATGCCGGTGCCGTATTCGACGGTCTTGCGCGGCGGCGGCCCGGCCTGCGGACCTGACGGAAATGCATTGAAGGCGCTCGACATCGCGATCACGACCGGCTCGACCGTATTCTCGGTGGCCTGGTCGTAAAGGATCGTCATGATGCGGACCTCGTCACCCTTGAAGGTGCCGCGGACGTAAAACTTCTTCAGGCCCTGCAAGCCCGACAGCACGAAGAAGTCGGGCTTCACCACGGTGTAATCGACCTTGCGGTTCGGCTCCTTCTTCTCTGCGTCCGCGAGCTTCGCCGTGGTCGGGTTCGCCTCCTTGCGGCGGCTGAGCAGAACCTGCACGGTTCCGGTCGGCGAGGTCCATTTTGAGCCGTTGGCATCGGTCGTCTGCTGCGGCACCAGCTTGGCGGGGATGCCGAGCCGGGCGCCGCTGGTCATCTCGGTCACGATCTTCCAGCCGACGCTGTCCTGCTTCTTCCGCGCCGTCTCGGCAAGCGCAGCGCGCTCCTGCGGGTTCAGTACCCCGGTCGGCTTGCCGCCCTTGAGCTTCTGGTATTCCTTGATGGCCTCGACCATGCGCGTGCTGACATCGCCGGTGATGGCGCCGTTGTACTGGCCGACCCAGGCGAGGTCGGATTGCAGCGCCAGCCGCTCGGCCTGCGTCATGCCGTCCGCCGTCTCCGAAGCCGTCTGCAGCGCGGGCGGCTTGATCGGTAAGGTCTGAACCGGCTTCGGCCTGGTGCCGGGGACCTGCGGCGACGTCGTCTGGGCATTCGCACCTGTGGCAGCCGCAAACATCAGTGTTGCCGCAAGCATCGATCTCATGACAAATCCAACCAGCCCATTGAACGCACTGCCATTGAAGCACATCTCGTTGGTCGCGAACAATGTTGGGGTGGTTCAGGAGTAAGAGCAAGGTGCTGAGCCCGGACGAACTCGAACGCTATGCCCGCCATATCGTGCTGCGCGATGTCGGCGGCCCCGGCCAGGCCGCGCTGAAGCGGGCCTCCGTGCTGGTGATCGGCGCGGGCGGCCTTGGCGCGCCGGCGCTGATGTATCTGGCCGCGGCCGGTGTCGGCACGCTCGGCGTGGTCGACGACGACGTGGTGTCGCTGTCCAACCTGCAGCGCCAGGTGATCCACACCACGCCCGATATCGGCCGGCACAAGGTCGAGAGCGCCGCCGAGCGGATCACGGCGCTCAATCCGCATGTCAGCTTCGTCGGCCACACCACCTGGCTCAACGCCGACAATGCGCTCAGCCTGATCGGCGACTACGATCTCGTGCTCGACGGTTCCGACAATTTCTCGACCCGCTATCTGGTTTCGGACGCCTGCTTCTTCGCCAAGCGGCCGCTGATTACCGCCGCGCTCGGCACCTTCGACGGCTCGCTCACCACCATTCGCGCGCATGAGAGAAACGCGCAGGGCGAATTCAACCCGACCTATCGCTGCCTGTTTCCGGAAGCGCCGCCGCCCGGCACGGTGCCGGCCTGCGCGGAAGCCGGCGTCATGGGGGCGCTGGCGGGGGTGCTCGGCTCGATGATGGCGCTGGAGGCGATCCGCGAGATCGTCGGTTTCGGCGAAGGCCTCGTCGGCCGCCTCCTGATGATCGATGCGCGCGCGATGCGCTTCGAGACGCTGCGCTATGCGCGCGATCCCGCCAATCCACTCAACGGCGACGGGCCCGTGGTCGCCGACCTCAGCGCCCATCGCAGCTGATTGCAGCCGTTACGTCAGAGCATGCTCGGCAGCACGCGATCCGGCGGCTTGTGGGCGTCGAGGAAGGTGCGGATGTTGATGATGACCTTTTCGCCCATCTCGACGCGGCCTTCGATCGTGGCCGAACCCATATGCGGCAGCAGCGTCACCTTGCCGGCCTTGGCAAGCCGCACCAGCTTCGGGTTGACCGCGGGCTCGTGCTCGTAGACGTCGAGGCCGGCACCGGCGATCTCGCCGGCTTCGATCAGCTTGATCAGCGTGTCCTCGTCGGTGACCTCGCCGCGCGCGGTGTTGACGATATAGGCGTCCTTGCGGATCAGCTTCAGCCGTCGTGCCGACAGCAAATGATAGGTCGCCGGCGTGTGCGGACAATTCACCGAGATGATGTCCATCCGCGCCAACATCTGGTCGAGGCTTTCCCAATAGGTCGCGCCAAGCTCTTCGGCAATGACAGGGGCGACGGGGCGGCGATTGTGATAGTGGATCTGCAGGCCGAAGGCGCGGGCGCGGCGCGCAACCGCCTGACCGATGCGGCCCATGCCGATGATGCCGAGGCGTTTTCCGCCGATGCGGTGACCGAGCATCCAGGTCGGCGACCAGCCCGGCCAGGGCTTGCCTTCGGTCAGGATCGAAGCGCCTTCGATCATCCGGCGCGGCACGGCGAGGATCAGCGCCATGGTCATGTCGGCGGTGTCCTCGGTCAGGACCTTTGGCGTGTTGGTGACGGTGATGCCGCGGGCGTGTGCGGCGGCGACGTCGATATTGTCGACGCCGTTACCGAAATTGGCGATCAGCCGCAGCTTGCAGTCGGGCTGGTTGACGATGTCGGCGTTGATATTGTCGGTGACGGTGGGAACCAGCACGTCGGCGGTGCGCGCGGCTTCCGCGAGCTGCTCGGCGGACATCGGCGTGTCCTCGAGATTGATCCGCGCGTCGAACAATTCGCGCATGCGCGTCTCGATCGAATCCGGCAGCTTGCGCGTCACCACGACGAGGGGCTTTTTCTTCACCGACATGTCCTGCTCTCATGAGGCATCGCAAGCCGCCTCTGTCGCCAAAGGCTGGTCGTTGAGGCCTCATTAACCCGGTTGTTCGACACTGCCCTTGCCGTGTCCGTCCCCGGCGTTTCCTTCAAGCTCTCCCGACATTTCCGGCCGGAAAATCGGGGCAAACTGGTTGTTCAAGTGCCCGTCCTCTCTAGCAGAAGGCCGGGCCAAGACAAGAACCACGGGCCAGGCTTGGGGAACACCCGCGTGGGGCGGGTCGGGATCTGCGCGGCAGGGTTTGGAATTTGGGGTGAGGGTCCGGCAGGGCCGGGTCCTCGACAGGAGACGGGTTGATGGCGTTGGGGCGTTTTTGTTCGGTGATGGCGCTTGTCTGCACCTGGTGGAGCGCCTCGGTCGGCCCCTCGCATTCGGCCAAGGACACGACCCCGCAGACCGCCAGCGGCCTGCCGGTGCCGCGTTACGTCAGCCTCAAGTCGGATCACGTCAACGTCCGCGCCGGCCCGACCAAGGACAATGACGTCGCCTGGGTCTATACCCGGGCCGGTCTACCGGTCGAAATTACCGCCGAGTTCGAGAATTGGCGCCGGGTGCGCGATTCCGAGGGTGCCGAGGGTTGGGTCTATCACTCGCTGCTGTCGGGACGCCGCACCGCGGTCGTCACCATGAAGCACAAGGACGATCTCGCCCCG
>RXJC01000429.1 GCA_003963435.1 Bradyrhizobiaceae bacterium
CGCTGACCTTTTCCTATTTCATCGGCGCCAGCGCGCCGCTGCATCTGCCCGGCGCGCCGTTCCTGCTGGCGGCGGTGCTGATGGTGGTGTGCGTGGCGATCGCGGTGCGGACGCTGGTGACGAGGACCGTCTCGTAGGGTGGCAGAGGCGCGCAAGCGCCGTGCCCACCATCTTTCCTTGATCGAGACAGGTGGTGGGCACGCTTCGCTTTGCCCACCCTACGGCAACATTCTCCATTGCAAAACGAAAATGCCCGGGACGAGCCCGGGCACAATATCGTTCACCCAGAAACGACCGCTACGCGGTCACTTCTTCACCAGCGGGCATTCGCTGTCCTTGAGCGGCCTGGCGGCGTCTTCCGCCGAGATCGTGGCGATCTTCTTGTAATAGTCCCACGGTCCCTTCGATTCCTCCGGCTTCTTCACCTCGAACAGGTAGGCCGGGATGATGCGGCGGCCGTCCTCGCGGAGCGGGCCCTTGCCGAACAGCGGATCGTCGGTCGGGATTTCCTTCATCTTTGCGACGACCTTGGCGCCGTCATGCGGATTGCCGCCGAGCGCCTCGAGCGCCTTGAGGTAATGGATCACGCCGGCATAGTTGCCGGCCTGCGTCATCGACGGCATCGCGTGGTTGCTCACCTTCTCCTGGAAGCGTTTGGACCAGGCGCGGGTGTTCTCGTTGAGATCCCAGTAGAACGATTCGGTGAAGGTCAGGCCGTGCGCGGTCTTGAGGCCGAGCGAGTGGACGTCGTTGATGAACAGCAGCAGCGCGGCGAGCTTCTGGCCGCCTTCGACGATGCCGAACTCGGCCGCCTGCTTGATCGAATTGGTGGTGTCGCCGCCGGCATTGGCAAGCCCGATGATCTTCGCCTTGGAGTTCTGCGCCTGCAGCAGGAAGGACGAGAAATCCGAGGTGTTGAGCGGATGCTTGACGCCGCCGAGCACCTTGCCGCCGTTCGCGGTCACGACCGCGCTGGTGTCACGCTCGAGCGCCGCACCGAAGGCGTAGTCGGCAGTCAGGAAGAACCAGCTGTCGCCGCCGGCCTTGGTCAATGCCTTGCCGGTGCCGTTGGCGAGCATGTAGGTGTCGTAGGTGTAGGAGATGGTGTTGGCGTTGCAGGCCTTGCCGGTGAGATCGGCGCTGGCGCCGCCGTTGTTGAGCAGGACGACGTTCTTCTCCTTGGCGACGTTGCTGACCGCCAGCGCCACGCCGGAGTTCGGCGTATCGGTGATCATGTCGACCTTCTGGGTGTCGATCCACTGCCGCGCGATGTTGACGCCGACATCAGGCTTGTTCTGGTGATCGCCGCTGACGACCTCGATCTTCCAGCCCTTCGCAAGCAGGCCGGAATCCTCGACCGCCATCTTGACCGCCGCCACGGAGCCGGGACCGCCGATGTCGGCGTACAGGCTCGACATGTCGTTCAGAACGCCGATCGTGACGGTCTTGTCCTGAGCGTGGGCAGATGTGGCAAAACCGAAAGCGGCACAAGCCAGAAGGGCCGCAGTGCGGCACGCGAACGTCGTCATAAAGGATTTCCTCCATTGTCAAACATGCGGACGGCTCTCTTTTCGGAGTCTCGGTCCTTGTGATGGCTCTAGCCTGTCCCAGGGCCGGCGGCAATGCGCCTAAAGCCGGATGATGCTGCGTCGTAGCGTCATCTGTCGGTTAACTTTTGGGCAAAATGCGTTGAGACGCTATTTGAGCACGTCAGATGTCATCTTGAATTTTTTGAATGCGCTTTCGGGGATCGACGTCGGCGGTATAGGCGTTACCCTTGGCATCGATCGCCATGGCGTGCAGCAGCGGAATTGTCTTGAATTCGCGGCCGTTCACGCCGGTGCGCGGAAGCTCATCAGCGTGCGGGTCTTGTAGTCGTAGAACTTGCCGGTCTCGGTCCAGCCGGGCGCGCACATCGGCACGATGAACTCGGCGACCTGCTCGGGCGTATCCAGCGTCTCGGGGTCTTCACCCGGCATCAACGTGGCGCGCATGCGGGTGCGGACCGGGCCGGGGTTGAACAGATTGACGCGCAGCTTGGTGTTCGCGGTCTCCTGCGCCCAGGCGCGGGCCAGCGTTTCCAGCGCAGCCTTGGAGGCGGCGTAGGGGCTGACATAGGCGGTGGCCTTGTTGGCGGCGCCCGAGGTGATGAACACGGCGCGCCCCGCATCGGACTGCTTCAGCAGCGGCTCCATGCAGCGGATCAGCTGGAAGTTGGCGGAGACGTTGACGGCCATCACGTCGTTGAAGGTCTTCAGCTCGATATGACCGATCGGCGAGGAGGGACCGAGCACGCCGGCATTGCCGACGAGGATGTCGAGCTTGCCGTAGCGCTCGTGCAGGCCGGCCCCTAACCGCGCGATGCCGTCGGAATCGGTGAGGTTGAGCGGCACCAGGGTGGCGCTGCCGCCGAGTTTGCGGATCTCGTCGTCGAGCTCTTCCAGTCCGCCTTGCGTGCGCGCGGTGGCCACGATATGCGCGCCGGCCTTGGCGAGGGCGATTGCGGTGGCGTAGCCGATGCCGCGCGAGGCGCCGGTGACGAGAGCGATGCGGTTGGCGAGCGGTTTTGTCATCGTCCAATACTTCCGTCATGCCCGGGCTTGTCCCGCCTGCGCGGCCGAAGCCGCTTCGGCGCGGCGAAGGCCCGGGCATCCACGTTCTTCGTGGCGGGT
>RXJC01000332.1 GCA_003963435.1 Bradyrhizobiaceae bacterium
AGGATCACGATCGCGGCCGATCCGATGAAGCAGCCGTATTTCTCCAGCGTGCCGAAATCGAGCGGGATGTCGTCCATCGACGCCGGCAGGATGCCGCCGGACGCGCCGCCCGGCAGATAGGCGTAGAACTGATGGCCGTCGGCCATGCCACCGCAATATTCGTCGATCAATTCGCGCACGGTGATGCCGGCAGGCGCCAGCTTCATGCCGGGATTTTTCACCCGGCCCGAGACCGAGAAGCTGCGCAGGCCGTGGCGGTCATGGCGGCCGTTGCCCTTCCACCAGTCGGCGCCCTTCTCGACGATGTCGCGCACCCACCACAGCGTCTCGATGTTGTTGATCAGCGTCGGCAGGCCGAACAGGCCGACCTGGAACGGATAAGGCGGCTTGTGCCGGGGCAGGCCGCGCTTGCCCTCGATGCTCTCCAGCAGCGAGGATTCCTCGCCGCAGATATATGCGCCGGCGCCGCGGCGCAGGTGCAGCGTCGGGCCGCCCGGCGGCAGCTTTGCGATCTCGCGCTCCAGGATCTCGCGCGAGGCCGGATATTCGTCGCGCAGATAGATGTAGACGTCGCTAGCCTGCACCACATGCGCGCCGATCAGCATGCCCTCGATGAAGCGATGCGGATCGGTTTCGAGGTAATAGCGGTCCTTGAACGTGCCGGGCTCGCCTTCGTCGCCGTTGATCGCCATCAGTCGCGGGCCGGGCTCGCCCAGCACCGCGCGCCATTTGCGTCCCGTCGGGAAGCCGGCGCCGCCGAGACCGCGCAGCGAAGCATCGTCCAGCGCCTTCAAGAGATCATCCGTCGACAGCTCGCCAGAGCGCACACGGCCCAGCAGCTTGTAGCCGCCGCCGGCGACGTAGGCTTCGTAGCCGACATAGTTGGGCAGATGCGCATGGGTGTCGCCGGCCTTTGCCGCTGCCATGACGTTGGCGACATTGGCGTGGTCGACGAAATTGTGCCCGACTTCGGCAGCAGGCGCGGTGTCGCAACGCCCGACGCAAGGCGCGCGCACGACGCGGATGCCGGGACCCGAGGAGCTCTGCAAATCCGCGAGCAGCTTCTCGCCGCCGAGCATCGCACAGGTCAGCGAGTCGCAGACGCGGATCGTCAGCGGCGCGATGTCGGGCTCGCCCTCCTTCACCACGTCGAAATGCGCGTAGAAGGTCGCGGTCTCGAACACTTCGGCGAAGGCGAGCTTCATCTCGTCGGCGAGCGCGGCGAGATGCGCGGCCGAGATCTGGTGATACTTGTCCTGGATCAGGTGCAGATATTCGATCAACAGATCGCGCCGCCGTGGCCTATCGCCGAGCAGCTGCTCGATCTCGTGCGCGGCGGTGGGATCGACCTGCCGCCCCTTGGGCGTGGCCTTGGCTCGCTTGCGTCCCTCGCCGGGATGCTCGAACGGGCGGACCTTGTGCACGTCGTCGTTGCTACTCATGGAAACGTCGCGTTCTCCCTAAACCCGCGATGATTCTCAGGCGAGATCTTCATCGCGACCTGCCCTTCCGGGCTCGATGGAACCGCGTGCTTCCGCGTCCCCTGAATCGAGCCTCATTCCAACTCTAGTCTCTGGTATACCAGAGGGGCAAGAAGATTTAGAACGGCTCTATCGTGATTTAGGGGGCAGGCAGCCGCACGCCATGCCCCCTACGCAATCTGTTTGCGGAACCCGCCTCAGGTCTTGTTCATGCATTCTTCGATGTAGAACCAGCGGTCGTCGCCGGCGAGGCCCTTGGACTTCACTTCAGCGCGGCAGGCCTTCAGCTTCGGCTTGTTGGCCGACCATTTGGCCTTCATATCCTTCAGCTTCTGCATGGAGAGCTTGATCTTTCCAGGCTTGGCCTCGGTCGACGCAGCCGTGGTTGCAGGCGCTGTCGCGGTTTGTGCGGATGCAGCATGTAGGCTTGCAGCAAGCAGCACTGCGGCAAGGCAGATACGGGTGCTAAGCATAGGAATCCCCCTAAGTCCCATTCTCGATAATTTTGAAAGACGAATGCCGCGGGACGCCGACAATCAGCGTCCCGCGACCATGTCAACTGCGATCAGAAGATCTTGACCGCGCTCTCGAGCGTCTTCCAGACGCCCCAGGCCAGCGGCACGCCGACGAAGGCCCAGAACAGCGCTGCCTTGGCGTCCAGACCGCCCTTGCCGATGCCGAACGAGCCGTGCTGGATCGCCGCCTCACTCTTCGCGCTGGCCGCCTGCAATCGGGCGACCTCCTCGGGGCTCATGTTCCACTTCGGATCAACCGGCTTGATCATGTAGTTGCAGATCAATCCGGCGATCAGCATGGCGCACAGGATGTACATCGTGGTGTTGTAGAGCTGATCGCGTGGCACGCCGGCCGCAAGCTGGAACTCGCGGATGTAGTTGACCACCACGGGACCGATGATGCCGGCCGTCGACCAGGCCGTCAGCAGCCGGCCGTGGATGGCGCCGACGAACTGGGTTCCGAACATGTCGGCAAGATAAGCCGGCACGGTCGCGAAGCCGCCGCCATACATCGACAGAATAATGCCGAAACCGAGCACGAACAGCAGCTTCGAGCCCATCGCCGCGAAGGTCGGCGCCAGCGCGTAGAGCGCGATGCCGAGCAGGAAGAACGTGTAGTAGGTGTTCTTGCGCCCCATGAGGTCCGACATCGAGGCCCAGAAGAACCGGCCGCCGATATTGAACAGCGACAGCAGACCCGCAAAGCCAGCCGCGATCGCCGCGATCGCAGCCTTCTGTTCAACAGAAAGCTGGCTGAAGGTCAGTTCCGGATGCCCGATCAGCTTGCCGGCGAAGATCTCCTGGAGCATGGGCGAGGCCATGCCGATCACGCCGATACCCGCCGAAACGTTCAAGCAGAGCACCCACCAGATCAGCCAGAATTGCGGCGTCTTGTGCGCGTTGTTGAGGTGCACATGGTGCTCGGTGATCATCGACTTTTTTTCGCTCGGCGGCGTCCAGCCGTCGGGCTGCCAGCCGGGCGGCGTCACCCGATACGCAAAGGCTCCGATCGTCATGAAGACGAAATAGACCAACCCCATCACGACGAAAGTCTGCCAGACGCCGACATCCGTTGCGCTCTTGAAGTAGTTGATCAGGAGATTGGCGAGCGGCGCACCGATCATCGCACCACCGCCGAAGCCCATGATGGCCATGCCCGTCGCCATGCCGCGGCGATCGGGGAACCATTTGATCAGCGTCGACACCGGCGAGATGTAGCCGAGCCCGAGCCCGACGCCGCCGATGACGCCGGCCCCGAGCCACATGATCCAGAGCTGATGGACGTAGACGCCGAAAGCGCCGATCAGAAGCCCGCCACCCCAGCACAGCGCCGCAACGAAGCCCGCCTTGCGCGGTCCGGCACGCTCCAGCCAGCCGCCCCAGATCGCGGCAGAGACGCCGAGCAGCACGAAGAACAGCGTGTACATCCAGCCGAGACTTGCGACCTTCCAGTCGCAGGTCGTGGTGAAGAGCTCCTGCCACAGCGAGATGTCGGCGCAGGCCTTGCTCTGCGTGATGCCGATCGCGCGCGACAGCGGCAGCCAGAACACCGAGAAGCCATAGGCCATGCCGATGCACAGATGGATGCAGAGCGCAGCCGGCGGCACCAGCCAGCGATTGAAACCAGCCTTCGCGATCGTGCGTTCACGATCCAGCAAGCCGGAAGCACCAACCGGTGCAAATACGGTATCGGCAGTCGTCATAAGCATTCCCTCCCAAGCGCGGCCTTGCCGGCACATCGGTTTGAGACCGGTCGCGCGCGTGCCTTGGCAGCCGCGCATGACAGGTCGGACTTCATGCCGAAGTGGAATCGTCTGGTGCGCATCGCGTTGTATGCGCCGGGCAAGCAGCTGATCGCGGGTGATGTCCCTTCGCCCGGCAACCCGTCTTGCCGCGACCGCTATCGCGCCCTCATCCCCCTCAACACCCTGTCTTGAGGTGAGCAACGCGCGTGCCAGAAGTCGCATCGTGACGATTCAACGACTTCCCGCAATGCAACGTGCCGCGCCGGACAGAATGTCCTGAATCGCGGGACAAAATGTCCAATCAGCTCGCTTCCGGCAGCCACATCGTGAATGTACTGCCGGAACCGAGTCGGCTTTCGGCCGTGATCTGTCCGCCCTGGCGCTTGACCAGCGTCTGGCTGATGGAGAGGCCTAGCCCCGTCCCTTGCCGCCGCTTCGTGGTGTAGAAGGGATCGAATATCTTCTCGATCACCTCAGGGCTCATGCCGATGCCGGTGTCGGCGACCTCGATGACGACGCCCGGATGGCCGTCGCGCTCGGCATCGAAGGAGCGGAGCGTCAGGGTTCCGCCGTTCGGCATGGCGTGGATCGCGTTGACGATGAGATTGACCAGGACCTGCTGCAGCTCGTTCCGGTTCATCAGCACGAGCCGATCGGCGCGGTCGTCCCTGACCACGGCGATCTCGGTCTTGTTCAGAAGATGCTGCACCAGCGGCAAGCAGTCGGAGATCACGCTCTCCGGCGCGTGGCGTTCGACATAACCGGCATATTCCTCGGGCCGCGCAAACTGCAGCAGCTTGGTCACGATCTGGCTGATGCGGTGAATCTGTTCGTCGAGCAGACGAAACTCGACCTTCGCCTTGTCGGCATCGGCCCCGAACACGCTGCGGATGACGTCGAGATTGCCCTGCATCACCGCGATCGGATTGTTGATCTCGTGCGCAACGCCGGCGGTGATCTCGCCGATCGCGGCCAGCTTCTCGGACATGATGAGCTGCTTGGTGGTTGCCTCAAGTTTGAGATTGGCGTGCTCGAGGTCCCGGGTGCGCTCCAGCACGCGGACGTTCAGCTCCTCATTCCATTCCCGGAGCTGTCGGTCGCGTTCCTGGATCTGGTCGAGCAGGCTGTCGAGATGAACCGCGACACGGCCGATCTCGTCCCCCGACGCCGGCATCGTGGTGCGGGCGGAGAGGTTCCCGCGCTCCACCTCGGTGATCGTCGCCGTGACGCGCTCCAGCGGCATGAAGATGGAGCTCGCCCAGCGCAGGAAGATCGGCACGGTCGCTGCAGTGATCGCGATGAAGGCTGCGACGATGATCCCCAACGTCTGGTATTTGGCCTCGCTGAACGGCCTCTCCAGAAAGCCGACATACAGCATGCCGACCCGCTTGCCGTAGCTGTCGACCAGCGGCTCGTAGGCGGAGATGTACCAGTCGTTGACCACGAAAGCGCTGTCGAGCCAGGTACGCCCCTCGCCCAGCACAGCCGAGCGCACCGCCGCCGACACGCGCGTGCCAAGCGCGCGACGGCCCTCGAACAGACGGACGTTGGTCGATATCCGCACGTCGTCCAGGAACAGTGTCGCGGTGCCCTGGCTGCCCTCCGGCAGGCTCGCCGCGCGATAGACGAGATCGTTGATCGTGTCGATGAATTCGAGATTCTGGTTGAGCAATGTGCCGCCGACCAGCGCAGCGGCGCCGCCGTCAGGTAACATCGCCCGGCTCGCCGCGTGCACGACCATGCCGCGCGCTTCCGTGCTGCGGTCGGTCGGCACCGCGTTCGGGGTCGGCACCAGGTCCAATCGCGCGCGCTCGGCCAGGGTCGGCGAGATCGCGGCGAGCTCGTCATTGCTGAAGATGTCGACGCCCGTCGCAGAGACCTTGTCTGAAAGCGCCGACATGACGATCGGCCAGTCATTTCTCGGTTGACGCTGCAGGGGCGGCGAAGACGCCAGGACGTCGCCGTGACTGTTGGTCAGATACAGGAAATCGAGACCGATGTCCTTGCGGGTCTCGTCGAGCAGATCCCGCAGCGCGCCGTGCGCATCAGGCGCCAGCACCTCGTGGAAGCGTGCCGACAGGCTGAGCGCCCGGACCTGGACGCCGGTCTTCTCCAGGATGCGGGCGAGATATTGGTGGGCGATGGTGAGATCGCCGTTCACCTTGGAGATCAGGGCCGCGTCGAATTTCGCGTTCCAGCGGTAGATCGCAACACCGAGCAGGAGCGGCAGGATGACCAGCATCGGCAGCAAAGCGATCGCGAGCAGCCGGAAGCGGACGGAGCGTCCGCGCACGGGCTCGTCGCTGCGGCCGGCACCATCAGACATCCCACAACGCGCATTTGCGGTCGATGGTCTTGCGCGAGATACCGAGGCGCCGAGCCGCCTCCTCGCGATTGCCGTTGGCCTCCTTCAGCACGCCGAGAATGTGACGGCGCTCGAGTTCCGCGAGACTGTCGGCAGGCGTCGACTGACCGTCGTTGCGGGGACCGGAAAAATCGTCGGGAAAGGCCCCGAGGATCAGCGTACGCTCGATCAAATTGCGGAGCTCGCGCACATTGCCCGGCCAGTCATAGCTCGCGAGCGCCGCCCGCACCGCGGCGTCGATCGGCACCGGCGGCATGCCGAGCTGAGCCGACAGCTTGCTCATGAAGATCGCGGCAAGCTCCTGCACGTCGTCGCCGCGATCCTTCAGCAGCGGCAGGTGGATCTGCATCACGTTGAGCCGATAGAACAGATCGGCTCGGAAGCGGCCCTTCTCGACCTCCTTCTGAAGCTCGGCATTGGTCGCGAAGACGAAGCGCAGGTCGACCGGGACTTCACGCTCGGAGCCCACCGGGCGCACGCGTCGATCTTCGAGCACACGAAGCAGCTTGCTCTGCATCGGCAGCGGCAGCTCGCCGATCTCGTCGAGGAACAGCGTGCCGCCATGCGCATACAGGAACAGCCCCTCGCGCCCGGAATCGGCGCCCGTGAAGGCGCCCTTGATGTGTCCGAACAGCTCGGCCTCGATCATCTCGGGCGGGATCGCCGCGCAATTCACGGGCACGAAGGGCTTGTCGGCGCGATCGGACAGCGAGTGGATCGAGCGCGCCGCCACTTCCTTGCCGGTGCCGGATGCGCCGGTGAGGAGGACCGAGGTCGGCAGGCGCGCGACGCGTGCGATGGTTTCACGCACGCGCAGCGTCGCTGCCGACTGCCCGATCAGATTGTCGCGCAGGAAGGTACGGTCGGACGAGGCACGCAAAGCATAGCGCAGGACGTAATTCTCGCGTTGGAGGCGGACACGATCGAGGCACCGTGCCACGGCGTTGAGGATCTGGTTGGAGCGGAACGGCTTGAGCACGAAATCGGCCGCACCGGCGCGCAGGGCCTGAATCGCGGTGTCGAGATCGGCATAGGCGGTGATCAGGATGGCGTCGGCGAAAAAGCCGACGGCGCGCTGCTCGGCGAGCCAATCGACGCCGTTCTTGCCGGGCATGATGTTGTCGAGAATGACGACGTCGTAGCGGTTGGAATCGAGCTTGCGCGAGGCCTGGTCGGTATCGGCGGCCTCTTCCACCAGCTTGCAGAGCGGCGCAAGCGTGCGCACTAGGAAGTTCCGCATACCCGGCTCGTCGTCGACGATCAGGATGGAGGCTTGCGCCAGCACGCCGAATTCCGGCCCTGCAGACGTCTTGGCGAGCTTGACGGCAGGCTCGCGGCCCACCGCGGGACCTGCGCCTGCGCTTGCCCTCGGTGTCGGGAGAGTCATGCCCGATGTCTTAAGTTTGAGATCATCCACCGCAATAGTCGGCACCTTTCGCACTGCAGCGAAACTCCGGCCGTTCCTCTGCGCGCACAGCATAGTCAAACGTTGCCGCCGTGAACATTCGCCTTTCTATGGCACGTCGCTCTTTTCGACCAAAAACACGATGCGCGCCTCGTTGCGCTCGGTGATCTCGACCTTGTCGCCGGTCTCGCGGATGAGGTTCGGAATGTCGATCACCGACAAGGGATCGGTGCAGTGGACCTCGAGCTGATCGCCCGGTTGCAACGGTTTCAGCGCCTTGCGCGTCTTGAGGGCGGGCAGCGGGCATTTCAGCCCGGTGAGATCGAGCGTCGTTCTGGTCATGGCGGCAACATGGCGAGAGGGAGCGATGGCGTCAACGCGGGGGCACTCTAGAGCAGATCGGCGTAGGACAGAAAGCCTACGCTCTGCCCCGGCTCGACCTGCGTGACCTCTTCACCGAGCTCGACGAGGCCGTCGGTTTCGACCAGCGAGGACAACAGCCCCGCCCCCTCGCGCGGAAACTTGATTGCTTCCAGCCGGCCGTCCTGTGCGCGCCGCAGGGTGGCGCGAACATATTCACGCCGGCCCGCCTTCTTCTTGTAGGTGAACGCCGCACGCATCGGGATCGGCGTCAACGGCTCGGGCAAGCCACCCGCCAGCGCCAATACCGTCGGTCGCACCACATGCACGAACGTCACGAAACTCGCGACCGGATTGCCGGGCAACCCGATCAGCGGCGTGCCGTCGATGATGCCCATCGCCACGGGCCGGCCGGGCTTGATCGCCATCCGCCACAGCACCAGCGAGCCGATACTCTCGACCGCGGCCTTGACGTGATCCTCCTCGCCGGTCGAGACGCCGCCGGTGGTGAGGACCAGATCGTGGCGCCCTGCAACCTGCTTCAAGCCGTTCGCAAGCGAAGTCCGCTCGTCGCGGAGAATGCCGAGGTCGCTGACCTCGCAGCCGAGACGGCGCAGCATCGCCATCAGCATGAAGCGGTTGGAATCGAACAGCTGC
>RXJC01000634.1 GCA_003963435.1 Bradyrhizobiaceae bacterium
CGACTATCACGTGCCGTTCGGCGGCCGGAAGGGCTCGAGCTACGGCGCCCGCGAGCAGGGCTCCTACGCGCGCGAGTTCTACACCACGGTGAAGACGGCCTATACGTTCCCGGGCTGACGAACTTCGTAGGGTGGGTTAGCGCAGCGTAACCCACCTCTTCTGCCTCCGAGCATAAAGACAGTGGTGGGTTACGCTGCGCTAACCCACCCTACAAATCCCGGAGTGCTCCCATGGACCAGGACGTCGCAGCAAAAGAGCAGCCCCGCTACATCAAGCTCAACGAGCGCGACAATGTCGCGATCGTGGTCAATGATTTCGGGCTTCCCGCCGGCTCCCGCTTTGCCGATGGCCTGACGCTGCGCGCCTTCGTGCCGCAGGGGCACAAGACGGCGCTGGTCGACATCGCGGAAGGCGCGCCGATCGTCCGCTATGGCGAGATCATCGGCTACGCGCTGTCGCCGATCTCGGCCGGCGAATGGGTCGACGAGGCACGCATCCGGATGCCGGAGGCCCCCGACCTCGACAAGCTCGAGATCTCCACCGCCGTGCCGGCGCCGCTGCCGCCGCTCGAAGGCTTCACGTTCGAGGGCTACCGCAATCCGGACGGATCGGTCGGCACGAAAAACATTCTGGGCATCTCCTCCTCCGTGCAATGCGTCAAAGGCACGATGGAATATGCGGTGAAGCGCATCCGCGCCGAACTGCTGCCGAAATACCCTGAGGTCGACGACGTGGTGCCGCTGACGCACGCCTATGGCTGCGGTGTCGCCATCACCGCGCCCGACGCGGTGGTGCCGATCCGCACCCTGCAGAACCTCGCGCTCAACCCGAATTTCGGCGGCGAGATTCTGGTGGTCGGTCTCGGCTGCGAAAAGCTCGCGCCGGAACGGCTGGTGCCGGAAGGCGTCAGCGACGCCATCGTGCGGATGCAGGACGAGGCCTTCGACGGCTTTGGCGCGATCGTCGACGCCATCATGACCCAGGCCGAGGCGCGGCTGAAGGTGCTCAACACCCGCAAGCGCGAGACCTGCCCGGCTTCCGATCTCGTCATCGGCCTGCAATGTGGCGGCAGCGACGCCTTCTCCGGCGTCACCGCCAATCCCGCCGTCGGCTTCGCCGCCGACCTATTGGTGCGCGCCGGCGCCACCGTGATGTTCTCGGAAGTGACGGAAGTGCGCGACGCCATCCAGCTGCTCACGCGGCGCGCCATCAACGAGGACGTCGGCCGCGCGCTGGTGCGCGAGATGGCCTGGTACGATTCCTATCTCGCCCGCGGCGGTGCCGACCGCAGCGCCAACACCACGCCCGGCAACAAGAAGGGAGGCCTTGCCAACATCGTCGAGAAGTCGCTCGGCTCGATCGTCAAGTCCGGCTCGAGCGCGATCACCGGCGTGCTCTCGCCCGGCGAGAAGGCGACGCAGAAGGGCATGCTGTTTGCGGCAACGCCGGCGAGCGACTTCATCTGCGGCACGCTCCAGCTCGCCTCCGGCATGACGCTGCAGGTGTTCACCACCGGCCGCGGCACGCCCTATGGCCTCGCCGCCGCGCCCGTGATCAAGGTCGCCACCCGCAGCGAGCTGGCGCGGCGCTGGAAGGACCTGATCGACTTCGATTCCGGCAGCATCGCCACCGGCGAGAAGACCATCGAGGAATGCGGCTGGGACCTGTTCCGCCTGATCCTCGATGTCGCCTCCGGCCGCACCAAGCCCTGGTCGGACCGCTGGGGCATCCACAACGACCTCACGCTGTTCAACCCGGCGCCGGTGACCTGAGGTCACTGGCCGTCGATCAGGTGCATGTCGCCCAGCGTGACGGGCAGGCTTCGCATGATCAGGTCCGCAATCGCTGCGCGCAACCGGTCGCCCGAGGTCGGGACGTCGAACGTGTCGTCGACCTGGCCGCTCGGGCCGCCGATGTGCACGGTTCCGGTGTTGTCGAGCGGCGCGGCCGCCCGCTTCTCGATCACGTCGAACGACTTGCCGTCGATGACGCGGACTTCGTACAGCGCGTGGATCAGGCCGTAGTTCGCAAGCAGCGTCCGGTATTCGGCGAAGCCGACGCCCTCGACGTTGCGGCCGTTGCCGAGTTTCGATCGCGCCCGGGTGATGACGATATAGGCGTCGAGCCCCTGCGGCGTGACGTCGCCGCGAACCAGCTCCTTGAAGGGATCGCTGCGCAGAAGATTGACGGGTGCAACCACGGAGTCCCTGATCGCAGCGAATGCTGCGCGCCTGTAGTTCACCGGCTGCACGCGAAAACGTCCGTCGAGCAGCCTCGTCGCCTGCTGGACGATCAACTCGTCCAGCCCCCAGGCGCTGATCGAGACGCTTTGCGCGTTGTTGCCAGGGCCGGTCAGCCCGGCCTGCGTCAGACTCATCTCCTCGCCGATCGCCGAGACGATGCCGACGGTCTTGATCGCCTGGAGACGGCTTGCGCGCGTCTCGAACGCCGCGGCGGCGCCGAGGGCGACGCAGGCGGCCGCGAGGCCGATCCATAGAAATGCAATGCGGCGCATGGCGAGCTATCGAATCCTGAAATCGAACGAGTAGGACGCACCGAGACCGACCGTGGTCTGGTTCGACGATCCCCGCTGCTTCACCAGCGGGCTGTCCGCGGCGTCGCCGAGCAGCTTCTCGTACTCGACATAGGCGTGGACCTCCCATTGCGGATTGATGCGATAGGAGATCTGGCTGCCGAAGCCGACCGAATGTGCGCCGCCCTTGGCGTCGTAGGTCGGCAGTCCCGACGCAAGCGCCTGGGCGGCGTCGACGCCGAAATACGGCGCGGTCGCCTTGGTACTCTTCCAGGTGAAGCGCGGACCGGCCGAGATCGTGAGCCTCTGAATCAGCGGCACGATGACGTCGGCGGAGACGTCGGCGACCGTGCCGGTATGGCCGCCAATGCCCTGGCGCAGTTCGCTGCGCAGGCGGAGCCAGTCGACCGGATAATACTCGACGAAGCCGCCGACCTCGTAGGCGGCCTTGACGTCGCCAAGCCCGGTCAGCTCGGCATATTTGCTGCTCTTGCGCGAAGAGACGTACTTGAAAGCAGGTCCGGTGCGGAAATTGCCGACGTCCAGCAGCGCGATGCTGGCGCTGTCGCGCGGGCCGCGAAACTGGTCGACCGAACCGGCACGACGAATGGAGAAGATCGGGATCGGCATGAACTTGCCGTTCTTCGATCCGACGAAGTCAGGCATGTACTGTCCGCCGATGCCCACCATGACCGTCCAGTTTCCCGAGGGCGAAGGCAGCATCGGCAACTCGAACGGTGGCGCCGGCAGCGTGACCGCGGTCTGCGCCGAAGCCGGCTGAGGGATCGTCACGACCACGCCGAGTGCGGCAAGGACGGTGGTCGCGAGCCGCGCATTCACCATGAGGCGGAGAGCGGCTTCGTCAAAATGCTTCATTACGGTGCCCCGGACGGCCTTGCTGGCCTGATCGATTGTTGTGGTTCGGAGCCCCAGCATGTGGGCCGGCAAAATTGCCCCAAGATTGCAAGGCGAAAGCCGCAGGCTCAATCCGTTCCCGACGTGCACGGCGCACGGGCCGCCGATCCAACATTGCCCCAACATTGCCGGGACGCGCTCTCGCGCCCAAACTTTGGCCGGCTGCGCCGGTCGGCCCGCTCGCGTCTGCCTTTTATTCGCCAAGCTCGCTGCCTTTATGGGAACTCTGCGCACGAGCCGAGACGCCAGATTTCGGCCAGGGAGCGTCACGCTCGGGGTTTTGTTGCCCAGCAGAGTCAAGGACGACCCGCGTGCGTTCCCTCGTGATCGAAGACGAACCGCAGATCGGCGCCTATGTCAGCCGGCTGCTCGGGCAATTGCACGGCGTCGTCGATCTCGTCGGCTCGATCGCCGATGCCCGCCAGGCGCTGGACAATTTCAAATACGACCTCGCGATCGTCGACCGGATGCTGCCCGACGGCGATGCGCTCCAGGTGGTCACGGCGCTGAGCCGGTCGCCGGAGCGCCCCGCGATCATCATGCTGACGTCCAAGGACGCCAAGGAGGACGTCGTCGATGGCCTCAACGGCGGCGCCGACGACTATCTCGGCAAGCCGTTCGAGCCGCAGGAGCTGATCGCGCGGGTGCGCGCGGTGCTGCGGCGGCCCCGGCTGCTCGCCCCGTCCGTGCTGTCGCTCGGCAATGTCGAGCTGCACCTCGGCAGCAACGAAGTCATGGTCGCCGACAGGAAGATCCTGCTGCGGCGGCGCGAGGCGCTGATCCTCGCCGCATTGCTGATGCGTCGCGACCGCGTCATCACCCGCGCCGCCCTGATCGAGGAAATCTACGGTTTCGACGACGAGATCGAATCAAACACGCTCGAAGCGCAGGTTTCACGCCTGAGGAAGAAGCTGACCGCATTCGGCGGTGACGTCGAGATCCGCAGCATGCGCGGCATCGGTTACATCCTGCGGCTTGCGACACCGCGATGACCTCGATCGCCCGAACCTTCGCGCTGTCGCTCGGCATCGCCGCGACCACAATCTTCCTGATCATGCTCGGCCTCTTCACGTGGCGCTATCCGATGGAGGAGCGTGAGTTCAGGGCCTGCCGGGTCGTAGTTGCCGTTCTCGATCGTGCCACCGATATCAAAGGGCAAAACCTCACGGTCCGCCCGACCCCCGCCCTCGAAGAGCTGAAAACGGACAGCCCGAACCTCTGGTACGTCGTGTCCGCGGGCGATCAGGTTAGCGAATACGGCAGCGAACGCCGGCCCGCCCTCCCCTTCGCGTTCCCCTATCGCGGCCCCGTCGGCGCATCCGTGTTCAGCACGCTCGACCAGAAGAGCACCTTCTGTCTCGCTGTCGTGCAGCGGGGCGCGTTGCGGCTCACGATAATGGTCGGCGAGCCTCAGGTGCGCTTCGGCCGGATCGCCAGGAATTTCCTCATCCGCAGCGCCTTTTCGATTGCCGTGCTGGCGCTGGCCTTTGCCGCGACCGTCGCGGCCGGCGCCGCGCTGGCCGCGCGTTTCGTCTCACGCGGTATCGAGCGTGTGGCGCTTCGCGCGCTTGCGATCGACCCGTCGGCGCCGCAAGGCCTCATCTCACTGTCCGAGGTTCCTCGCGAGCTGAAGCCTCTGGTCGAGGCATTGAACCGCGCCTTCGGCGAGATCGACGCCTACATCAGGATGCAACGCCGCTTCCTCGGCAACGCCGCCCATCAGCTTCGCACGCCGCTCACGCTGCTGCGCGCGAAAATCGAGGACGTGCCCGAACCGGCCCTCAGGACCGAACTGGTGCGCGACGTCAGGCGCCTGACGTCGCTGGTGTCCGCCATGCTCGACCTGGCCCGATTGAAAAATCATGCGATCGAGAAGCAACCGATCGATCTGGCGGAGATCACCCTGGACGTGCTCGCCGATTTCGGACCCTCGGCGGTCGACGCCGGCATCGAGCTCGCGCTGGACCAGGCCGAGACGGGTCCACTTCTGGTGCAGGGCGTGGACGCCGCGATCCGCAGCGCACTTGCCAATCTCGTGGGTAATGCGCTGATTCACGCGCGCGGCGCGCGCCGCATCGTCGCCACGCTGGACCGCGACGGCGTCTCGATTCATGACGACGGCGCAGGCCTGCCCGATGGCGTGGAGAACGGAACGATCGAGCCTTTTCAGACCGGCAACACCGCCGGCGACAGCGCCGGCCTCGGCCTGTCGATCGTGCGCGAAATCATGGCGGCCCACGGCGGCGAGCTCATCATCTCGTCCGCCCCCGGCCGCGGCACCACCGTGCGCCTGCGCTTTCCGGTGAACGCCGCAACGACCACTTCTGCGCCGCTTGAATTGCAGGCAAGCTAGCTGCCGGCTGCGCCGCGCGATGGCACGAAACCGTCCGGAAACATTGCAGCGGAAAACTTCGCCGCCGTTTCGTCGCGTCGTATCACGCAATCAAAGGGTTCGCTTGCGGACACACGAATGTTCGCACACGCGCGAACCTCTTCCTGCATCGCCACGACCAAACCTCCGATTGACATCTTCAACGGAGATTTTCCAATGCGTGTTCTCACAATGATTGCCGTCGCCGGCGCCATGATTGCGAGCTCGACCGGCGCGTTCGCTGGCGAGCTTCCCTCTTACGAAGTGAAGTCGTTGCCGATCTCGGCGATGCAGGTGCAGGTGCTCGGCGGCGCCGGCGTTGAGGAGCAGTCGGCCGCGCCCGCGATTGTTGTCGCCGGCATGCCCGCCTCGCCCGCACAGATTTCGGTATTGTGGCCGCGTGTAAAGCGGCTTGCCAGCGCCGGTTCGGACAACGAGGCGCGCTAAGCCCCGCATCCGCTTGCGGCGCCTGCACCCGATGCGGGCGCCGTCTGCGTTTTCAGGTCATGCTGCCCGGCATGAAGCAGCGCACGCGCGGATGGCCGTCGATATAGTGCTTCCACACCATGGTGCGGCCGATCTTGTTCGGCACGGTGATCACGGCACCGTCGGGCACCACGACCCATTCATCGTCGAGACGGACGCGGTAACGGCCGCGATCGGATTCCCAATCGACGTCGGCAATGACGTAGCCGTCGGCATCGGTGCAGCACTGGCCGAATTCGCTGTGCAGGCTTTCGAACCAGGGTTTCAACGGTGAGTTGGCGTAACGCCCGTCGTCGCGCGCCTGTGCCGGGAATGCCAGAAGCGCCGTCACGCCCAGCAGCGTCGCTGCGCACAATCCCAAGAATTTCATCTCGTCGCCCCGCGATCAAAATGATCCATGCGGGGGACAGACAATGCCGTCCGCTGTCCTTGCCTTAATCAGGCGCGTCACGGCGACTCGTTCCCCCAGCAGCTGACGACAACTATGCAAATCCGCTGCCAGCGCGCATTCCGGGGAACTACTGCCGCAAGGCGCAACGGCATGCGCCTTTCGACCAACGCGGCCTAGGATCAAAATCCGACGCCGACGAGCCGAGACTCAAAAATGCGAAAACCAGCCTACTGCTTCGCCGGAGCCATCATCCCGCCGCCCTTCTTGGTCGCGGGCGGCAGCGGCTTGGTGGCGGCAGCCTGCGCGGGCAGGTATTTTGCGACGATGGCGGGATCGACCTGGGCGATGTAGGCGTCAGGCAGGCGCGTCCAGGTCTCGTCTTTGCCGAGCAGCGAGATGCCGAGATAGCCGCGCAGCGTCAGGGTCTGGCCGTCGGGACTGACCTTCATGTTGGCCTTCCAGATCTGGCCGTCGCGCGGATTGAGCACATTGCCGCCTTCGTACTTCAATCCTTCGCGCTTCATGTTGCGGACGAAGGAGATGCCGAGCACCGGCGCGTTCTTGCGGTCGTCGGTGCACTTGCTGCAGACCTCGTTCGGATCGTCGCCGGGCCGCGGGAAGGTCTTTGCGATCACGCCTTCGAAGATGCCGCTGTGGTCGATGAACAGAAACCATCCGACCGTCTTGCCGCTTTCGACCTTCTGCCACAGGCCCGCCGCCGTGGGCTCGGCGGTCTGCGCCGCCGACGGCGTCACCGTCGCGAGCGGCAATACAAGCGCAAGGAAGGAGAGCAGCCGAAAGCTGGAAAAAATCCGCATTAGATCACCTTGTTATTCCACGACCGGAATGGCCGCAGACTACGGCGATTTCGCGAACGGTTCCAGCACCAGAAACATGGGGCATCCCCTTCCCGCCCGGTTGCCGTCAGTTGACACCCAGCTTCTTTTGCAGGCTGGAGGACGAGGTCGTGTACTGGAACACGAGCCGCTTCTCCGGATAGACGTAGCGATGTGCTTTTTGCGACATCAGCGCGCCCTCGTGGAAGCCGCACAGAATCAGCTTGATCTTGCCCGGATAGGTGTTGATGTCGCCGATCGCGAAGATGCCGGGCACGTTGGTCTCGAACGCACTCGTCTCGACCGGCACCAGATTGTTCTCCAGTGCAATGCCCCAGTTGGCGACCGGACCGAGCTTCATGGTCAGTCCGAAGAACGGCAGCATGGTGTCGCAGGCGACTTCAGTGATGCTGTTGTCGTTGCCCTTGACGGTGGCGCCGGAGAGCTTGCCGTCGGTGCCGGACAGCGCGGTGACCTGGCCGAGCTTCAGATCCATCTTGCCGCCGGCAACCAGCGCGCGCATCTGCTCGACACTGTGGGGCGCGGCGCGAAACTCGTCGCGCCGGTGCAACAGGGTGATGCGCTTGGCGACCGGATGCAAATTGAGCGTCCAGTCGAGCGCGGAATCGCCGCCGCCGACGATCAGCACGTTCTTGTCGCGGAACGTCTCCATCTTGCGCACGGCGTAGTGCACCGAGGTGCCTTCATAGGCCTCGATGCCCGGCACCGGGGGACGCTTGGGCTGGAACGAGCCGCCGCCGGCCGCGATCACCAGCACCTTGCATTCGAACACCTTGCCCGCGTCCGTGGTGCAGCGGAATGCGGGATCGCCGATCTTCTCCACGGTCTCGACCATCTCGCCGAGATGGAAGGTCGGATGGAACGGCTTGATCTGCTCCATCAGCGCCTCGGTGAGGCCCTGCCCCGAAACCTGCGGAATGC
>RXJC01000496.1 GCA_003963435.1 Bradyrhizobiaceae bacterium
CTGAAGCCGTCCGAGCCGACGCCGGAACAGCTCGCCATGCTCGCGGCGGCGGCCGGGCCGACCGATCCGCTGGTGTCGCCGTTGCTGGTCATGCCGATCTTCGACCATGCCGACTTCACCGACCCGGCGGCGGAAGCCGAGATCGGCTGGGTGATCGACCTCGTCACGCAGATCCGTTCGGTGCGCGCCGAGATGAACATTCCGCCGGCGACGCTGACGGCGCTGGTGCTCGCCGGCGCCTCGGCCGAGACCCGGGAGCGCGCGCCGCGCTGGACCGACGTGGTCAAGCGCATGGCGCGGCTGTCGGATATCTCCTTCGCCGACCGCGCGCCCGACGGCGCCGTCCAGCTGCTCGTGCGCGGTGAGGTCGCCGCATTGCCGCTCAAGGGCGTGATCGACGTCGCGGCCGAACGCAGCCGCCTCGACAAGGAGATCGGCAAGGCCGACGCCGACATCAAGCGCGCGGAGTCGAAGCTGGCGAACGAGAAATTCGTCGCCAACGCGGCCGAGGAGGTCGTCGAGGAGGAGCGCGAGAAGCGCGAGGCGGCGCTGGCCCGCAAGGCCAAGCTGCTCGAGGCGCTGGAGCGGCTGAAGCAGGCGTCGTGAGTTGAATCCTGGGCCTACTTCGGAAACGGCTTGCTCAAGAACTTCGAGCCCCTGACGCCATAGCGCCAGGGCAGCTCGACGGCCTTGGTGATGCCGATCCGGATGCCGGTCGCGACCTCGACATCCTCGGTCCGGGCATGCAGGGCGATCGGCGGACGGTCCAGCGGCAGGGCGTTGTGCGCGATGCTGATGCCGAGCGCTTCGGTCAGCTTGCCGGGGCCTGAGCACAGCGCGTGCAGATCCTGCAGATGACGACGTCGGCGCATCGTGGCGATCCCATGCGTCGGTTCCAGCGCGCGGATCAGCACGGCGCTGGCCGAGCCTTCCTCCTCGCAGACGAAATTCACGCACCAGTGGATGCCGTAGGAGCGATAGACATAGGCAAAGCCGGGCGGGCCGAACATCACCTGGTTCCGCGGCGTCGGCCCGTTGTAGGAGTGCGCGGCCGGCTCGGTATGATGATAGGCCTCGACCTCGACGATGATGCCGCCGACGCCATCCACCAGCATGGTCGCGCCGATCAGCTCATGCGCGACCTCGCGAACGTCGCGGCCGAAAAAGCTGCGCTTGAGCAATTTGCCGAGCCGCGGGGATGGGGCCTTCGAGCTTGGAGCCATTCGAGGAGAGAATCGCCTGAGAACAGAGCAAGATATTGCCCATATCTGCCATGTTCCCTGAAGCGGCGCGAGCCGGGTTGCGGCAGGCAGGCAGACCGACTAGGTAGGACCTGAACAGACCGGACGGACCATGGTCGTTATTGTCGATACCATCACGAACCCGCTGCGCCCACGCCACCCCGAAAAGGTGAACCGGCCCGATTCCGCTTCCCCGCCGAAGCCGGACTGGATCCGTGTGCGCGCCCCCAACACCCGCGGCTATGCCGACACCCGCAACATCGTGCGGTCCAACGGCCTGCACACGGTGTGCGAGGAGGCAGGCTGCCCGAACATCGGCGAGTGCTGGGACAAGAAGCACGCGACCTTCATGATCATGGGTGACACCTGCACCCGCGCCTGTGCCTTCTGCAACGTCAAGACCGGCCTGCCCAACGCGCTGGATGCAGCCGAACCGCGGAACGTCGCGGAGGCCGTAGCCAAGCTCGGCCTTGCCCACGTCGTCATCACTTCGGTCGACCGCGATGATCTCGCCGACGGCGGCGCCGAGCATTTTGCCGAGACCATCCGCGCGATCCGGGCCGCATGTCCCACGACCACGATCGAGATCCTGACGCCGGACTTCCTGCGCAAGGAGGGCGCGCTGGAAATCGTCGTTGCCGCCAAGCCTGACGTCTTCAACCACAATCTCGAGACCGTGCCGTCGCGCTATCTCACGGTGCGTCCCGGCGCGCGCTATTTCCACTCGATCCGGCTGCTGCAGCGGGTCAAGGAGCTCGATCCCACCATCTTCACCAAGTCCGGCATCATGGTCGGCCTCGGCGAGGAGCGCCACGAGGTGCAGCAGGTGATGGACGATCTGCGCTCGGCCGACGTCGACTTCCTGACCATTGGCCAGTACCTGCAGCCGACCCGCAAGCACCATGCCGTGATGCGCTACGTGCCGCCGGACGAGTTTTCGTCCTACGAGAAAGTCGCCTACACCAAGGGCTTCCTGATGGTGTCCGCGAGCCCGCTGACCCGCTCGTCGCATCATGCCGGCGAAGACTTTGCGAGACTGAAGGCCGCGCGGGCAGCAAGCGCCCGCTGAACCGCCATCTGAGTCACCATGCCCAAATTTTCGAGCAAGCGCCGTGTCAATCACAGCGCCTCCGAGATGTTCGATCTGGTCGCCGACGTCGAGCGCTACCCGGAATTCGTGCCGCTGTGCAGCGCGCTGAAGGTGCGCCAGCGCATGGCCAAGCCCGACGGCACCGAGGTGCTGGTGGCCGACATGACGGTGTCGTTCAAGCTGGTCAAGGAATCCTTCACTAGCCGCGTGACGCTCGACCGCGCCAATCTGAAAATCCTGGTCGAATAT
>RXJC01000315.1 GCA_003963435.1 Bradyrhizobiaceae bacterium
AGCCATTCTGCTCGTACACGGGAGCGCCAAGTGCAGCTCCAGCCCCTTGGCACCCCTTCCGCCCCGTGCTTCGCTGCCCGTATGACACGACCATAACGAGGGCAGGGGATGGCCGGGCGTGACCAGCTCGACAGCGTCGATCTGAAGATCCTATCCGAGCTGCAGCAGGACGGACGGGTGCGCAACAACGAGCTGGCGCTACGCGTCGGTGTGTCGGCGCCGAACTGCCTGCGACGGCTGAAATCGCTGTTTAGTCGCGGCGTGATCCGGGCGGTGCGGGCCGTGATCGACGAGCGGCGGCTCGGCTATGAGGTGGTCTCGTTCGTCTCGATCCAGCTCGGCAGCCAGGCCCAGCCGGTGCTGGAGGCGTTCGAGAGCTCGATATCAGCGATTCCGCGCATCCAGCAGTGCTGGCGGATTTCGGGCGATACCGACTATCTCCTGAAATGCGTGGCGCCAAGCGTGGAGAGCATGCGCCAGCAGCTGCTGCATTTCGCGGCCATGCCTGACGTGAAGAACGTGCGCAGCTTCCCGGTGCTGGGTGTCGCCAAGGATGTGCCGCTGCCGTTGCAGGACGTCGCGGCCGCGTCCGCGGGTTAGTGGGTCGCGCCGGCGGCGGCCTGCATTTGAAACAATTCCAACGGAATTGCAGGCAAGCGTCGGTAGCGACGGCGCTGCGCAGGCAGGCCGTGGCGGCGCTATAATGCTGATTAAATCACCTAACTTAGAAATGTGATTATTACATCCCTGCAATGCGCTGAAGCGTGATTGATGGTTTCGGTGGTCGGCTTACATGCGGCGCATGAGCTTCAGCGCGCGCCGCGCGTCGAGGACTCGATGTGGGACTTCTCAAGCAGGAAGAGACAGATGACCTCGGTTTCGAAAACGTTCGCAGTTTCCGCCGCGACGCTGTTTGCGTCCGCGTTTCTTGTGCTGACGGCGCCGACTGCGAAGGCGGAAGACTATTGCATCACGAACGGCGCCCAGGCCGCTCACGGCTGCGGCTATCCGACGATGGAGACCTGCCGCGCCGCTGCCGACGGTATCGGCGGCGTGTGTGCGCAGAGCGGTGGCGCGAAGACCAGCGACGCGCTCGCCTACCAACCAAAGCAGACGAAGCATCGCAAGCTTCGGCCCGGCGCGCAGACCAACTCGAACTGATCAGGGGGGACTGGTGGCTTCGACCTTTACGGCCTTCGGGAGTGTTCCCGGAGGCCGTAAATGTCTGGGCAGGGCGCTATGACCTCTTAGCGATACCGCCCGCGAAATTCGCGCGGGCTCGCACCGGTCCACGTGCGGAAGGCGCGGGAAAAACTCTTCTCGTTCCGGAAGCCGGCGATCTCGGCGATCCGCTTGATCGGCGTGCGGCCGCGCATCAGCTCCTGCTTGGCGAGTTCGAATTTTGCCTCTTCCTTGAGATCGCGCAGCGAGGTGGCTTCCTCGCGCAGACGCCGGTGCATGGTGCGGGTGGAGAGCGCAAGCTCGCTTGCGACATCCTCGGCGCCGAGACTGCGTCCGCGCGCATTGCGCAGCACGCGGCGAACGCGCTCGACCAGCAAGCGGTCGCGCCGATAGGGCAACACAGTCAACCTGAGCGCGCCCTTGAGCATGTTGTCGAGATCGGCGGCGCTGCGCGTGAGCGGCAGCGAGAGATAATGCTTGTCGAAGACGATGCGAGCGCGGTCCGCATCGAAACGGATGTTGCGGCAGAAGATGGTCGGGTAGACCGAGACGTGGCCGGGCTCCGCGTGCGGGAATTCCGCCGCGCGTAGCGCAATCTGAGAGTCGACCGCCCAGCAGGAGAAGCCGAGCGCGTAGCGGAGCAGCGTGACCAGGCAGAACTCGCGCAAGGCGCCGAGATCGCGCAGCTCCCAGATCGACACCACCGCAGTCTCCTCGCCGACCTCGAGGTCTAGCAGCACGTCCTCGGTGATGAGGCGGTGGTGCCGGCACCAGCGCTTGAGCGCGACTTCCAGCGTCGGCGCGGTGATCGAGGCGCGGCACAGCATGCCGTAGGTGCCGAAGGGCAGGCGCCGCGAGAACCAGCCGAGCGCCTCGTCGTCGAGCTCGCGCATGGCATGGCCGGCCAGCGCCTCGAACTGGGCGGCGGTGATCCGCCCGTCCGGAGAATTGACAAGGTCTGGCGCTATTTGACTCCGCTGCAGCGCCTCGGCCGGGTCCCGTCCGTATCGCGCATAGGCGGCAACCACGCCGCGGACGAAGGCGGCAGGGGTGACGGCGCGGCGCGGGAGCGCGGTTGCGGCTTGAAATGGCATCTGAATTCCTTCCGGAAAATCCTCGCCAAGTTTGGCGGAAAATGCAACCTTTTCGACCGCAAGAGGGCCCCGACCCCGCTAGGTTCGGTGGCCAAAACACGGAGGAATCGCCTTGAACATCCCGAGCATCGATTTCGATCTGGGCGAAGACATCAGCATGCTGCGTGACACGCTCCGCGCCTTCGTGGAGGCGGAGATCACCCCGCGCGCCGCCGAGGTCGAGAAGGCCAATTTGTTCCCGGCCGACCTGTGGAAGCGCTTTGGCGACCTCGGCCTGCTCGGCATGACCGCGCCCGAGCAATATGGCGGCTCCAACATGGGCTACCTCGCCCATGTCGTTGCCATGGAGGAGATTTCGCGCGGCTCGGCCGCGGTCGGGCTGTCCTACGGCGCGCATTCCAACCTCTGCGTCAACCAGATCCGCCGCAACGGCAACGACGCCCAGCGGCAGCGATATCTGCCGAAGCTGATCTCCGGCGAATATGTCGGCGCGCTCGCGATGTCCGAGCCGGGCGCCGGCTCAGACGTGGTCTCGATGAAGCTGCGCGCCGACAAGCGCGGCGACCGCTACGTCCTCAACGGCTCGAAGATGTGGATCACCAATGGCGGCGACGCCGACGTGCTGGTGGTCTACGCTAAGACCGATCCCGACGCCGGACCGCGCGGCATGACCGCCTTCCTGATCGAGAAGGGCTTTAAAGGCTTCACCCACGGCCAGCATCTCGACAAGCTCGGCATGCGCGGCTCCAACACCTATCCGCTGTTCTTCGACGATTGCGAGGTGCCGGAGGAGAACGTGATGGGCAAGGTGGGCGAGGGCGTCAAGGTGCTGATGTCCGGCCTCGACTACGAGCGCGCAGTGTTGTCGGGCGGCCCGCTCGGCATCATGGCGGCGTGCATGGACGCGGTGGTGCCCTACATGCATGAGCGCAAGCAGTTCGGTCAGCCGATCGGCGACTTCCAGCTGATGCAGGGCAAGCTCGCCGACATGTACGCGACCTGGCAGGCGACGCGCGCCTATGTCTACGCGGTGGGGCGCGCCTGTGACCGCGCCGACCACGCGCGCACCCTGCGCAAGGATGCGGCTGCCGCGATCCTCTATTCCGCGGAGAAGGCGACGTGGATGGCCGGCGAGGCGATCCAGGCGCTCGGTGGCGTCGGCTACACCAGCGAATTCCCTGTGGGGCGTCTGTGGCGCGACGCGAAACTCTACGAGATCGGTGCCGGCACCTCGGAGGTGCGTCGCATGCTGATCGGCCGCGAGCTGATGGCCGAGACGGCTTAAACCTTCATCTCATTGGAATCATCATGCCGCTCCATTCCAGCATCGATCCGTCTTCATCAGACTTCGCGCGCAATTCCGAGGCGATGCGCACCCTCGTCGCGGACTTGCGCGAAAAGCTTGCCCAAGTCGCCGGTGGCGGCGGGGAGGCCTCGCGCAACCGCCACACCTCGCGTGGCAAGATGCTGGCGCGCCAGCGCGTCGATCTCTTGGTCGACCCCGGCACCTCCTTCCTGGAGCTGTCGCCGCTGGCGGCCTACGGCCTCTATGGCGGCGACGTGCATTCGGCCAGCGTCGTCACGGGGGTGGGGCGCATCTCGGGGCGCGAATGCATGATCGTCGCCAACGACGCCACCATCAAGGGCGGCACCTACTACCCGATGACCGTGAAGAAGCATCTGCGCGCACAGGACATCGCGCGGCAGAACAATCTTCCCTGCGTCTACATGGTGGATTCCGGCGGCGCCTTCCTGCCGCTGCAGGACGAGATTTTCCCGGACGAGCGGCATTTCGGCCGCATCTTCTACAACCAGGCGCAGATGTCCTCCCAGGGCATCCCGCAGATCGCGATCGTGATGGGCTCCTGCACCGCCGGCGGCGCCTATGTGCCTGCGATGTCGGACGAGAGCATCATCGTGCGCAACCAGGGCACCATCTTTCTCGGCGGCCCGCCGCTGGTGAAGGCCGCGACCGGCGAGGTGGTCAGCGCCGAGGAGCTCGGTGGCGCCGACGTGCATTCGCGCCAGTCGGGCGTGACCGATCATTACGCCCAGAACGATGCCCATGCGATCGGCATCGCCCGGCGCATCGTCGGCACGCTGAAACCGTCGGTGCGGCCGAACCTCAACATGCATCCTCCACGCGATCCGCTGTTTGCTGCGGAGGAGATTTACGGCGTGGTGCCGGTCGACGGTAGAAAGCCGTTCGACGTTCGCGACATCATCGCGCGTGTGGTGGACGGCTCGGAGTTCGACGAGTTCAAGAAACTCTACGGCACGACGCTGGTCTGCGGCTTCGCCCATATCTGGGGCTATCCGGTCGGCATCATCGCCAACAACGGCATCCTGTTCAGCGAGAGCTCGCTGAAGGGCGCACACTTCATCGAGCTGTGCTGCCAGCGCGGCATTCCGCTGGTGTTCCTGCAGAACATCACCGGCTTCATGGTCGGCAAGAAATACGAGGCCGGCGGCATCGCGCGCGACGGCGCCAAGCTGGTGACGGCGGTTGCTACCGCCTCGGTGCCGAAATTCACCGTGGTGATCGGCGGTTCCTACGGCGCCGGCAATTACGGCATGTGCGGCCGCGCCTATTCGCCGCGCTTCCTGTGGATGTGGCCGAACGCGCGCATCTCGGTCATGGGCGGCGAGCAGGCCTCGATGGTGCTGAGCCAGGTCCGGCGCGACAATATCGAGGCGAAGGGTGAGAGCTGGTCGAAGGAAGAGGAAGACAAATTCCGCAAGCCCATCCGCGACCAATATGAGAGCCAGGGACACCCATATTACGCGACCGCGCGGCTGTGGGACGACGGCGTGATTGACCCCGCCGACACGCGCCTCGTGCTCGGCCTTGGCCTCTCGGCGGCGTCGAATGCGCCGATCGAGCCGACGAAATTCGGCCTGTTCAGGATGTGATGCGATGGACCGCTCAAAGCTCTACCGGCGTTTTCGCACGCTCCTGATCGCCAACCGCGGCGAGATCGCCTGCCGCGTCATCCGCACCGCGCGCGCCATGGGCCTGCGTACCGTCGCGGTCTATTCCGAGGCCGACCGCGACGCGATGCATGTCGCGCTTGCCGACGAAGCCGTGCTGCTCGGGCCCGCGCGGGCGCGCGACAGCTATCTCAATGTCGAGCGGCTGATCGAGGCGGCGCGCAAGACCGGCGCCGAGGCCGTCCACCCCGGCTACGGCTTCCTGTCGGAGAATGCCGAGTTCGCACAGGCCTGCTACGACGCCGGCCTCGTCTTCGTCGGCCCGACCGCCGAGATGATGAATGCGATGGGCTCGAAGTCCGGCTCCAAGGCGCTGATGGAGAAGGCTGGCGTGCCCCTGGTGCCCGGCTATCACGGCGATGCCCAGGACGATGCGACGCTGGCGAAGGCGGCCGAGAAGGTTGGCTTTCCGATCCTGGTGAAGGCCTCCGCCGGTGGCGGTGGGCGCGGCATGCGCATCGTGCGCTCCGCGGACGAGCTGGGACCTGCGATCGTGAGCGCCAAGCGCGAGGCCAAGGCCGCGTTCGGCGACGACCGCATGCTGATCGAGAAATATGTCGACAATCCCCGGCATATCGAGGTGCAGATCATCGGCGACAGCCACGGCAATCTGCTCTCGCTGTTCGAGCGCGAATGCACGCTGCAGCGCCGGCACCAGAAGGTGATCGAGGAGGCGCCGTCGCCGACGCTTAATCCTGCCCAGCGCGAGACCGTCTGTGCCGCCGCGCGAAAGGCGGCGGGCGCGGTGAACTATGTCGGCGCCGGCACCATCGAGTTCGTCTCCGACGGCAAGGACGTGTTCTTCATCGAGATGAACACGCGCCTGCAGGTCGAGCACCCCGTGACCGAGCTGATCACGGGGATCGACCTCGTCGAATGGCAGCTGCGCGTCGCCTTCGGCGAGGCGCTGCCTTTGAAGCAGGACGAGATCAAGCTCAACGGCCACGCGGTCGAGGCGCGCGTCTACGCGGAAAACTCGACCAAGAACTTCATGCCGTCGGTCGGCCGGATCTCGACCTGGCGCCTGCCGGCGGAGACCGGGGGCTTGCGCATCGACGCCGGCTATCGCGAGGGCGATACCGTCTCGCCGTATTACGACGCGATGCTGGCCAAGATGATCGCGTGGGCGCCGACGCGGGACGTCGCGATCGATCGTCTGAACCGGGGCCTGGAAGACGCTGACGTTCGCGGCATTGTCACCAACATCCCGTTCCTGTCGGCCCTGATCACGCATCCGAAGGTGCGGGCCAACGCGATCGACACCGGCTTCATCGAGCGCGAGCTGGCCGTGCTGACACAGGCCGCGCCGGCGCCCGGAGAGCTCGAGCTCTGCGCTGCGGTCGCCGCCATCGTCAACGAGGAGCGGCAGACGGCGCAGGCCGGGGCGAATTCCCCCTGGCAGACCTTTGGCTGGCAGCCGGTCGGCCGCCGCCAGCGCAGCTTTGCCTTCCGCGTCGGCCATGGTCCGGAGCAGAAGGTCACGCTGAGCTATGGCAGCGGGCCGTCCACGCTCGTGATCGGCGAGCGCGAGCTGGCGTTCGCGATCGCTGCAAAGCAAGGGGGATTCGATCTCACGCTCGACGGCGTCAAATCGTCCGTCGCGGCGGTGATCGATGGGCACGAGCTGTACCTGCGGACGCGCCACGGCCGCTTCGACCTGCACTGGGTCGATCCGTTCGGTGGCGAGAGCGAGGAGCAGACCGGCGAGGACAAGATCGCTGCCCCCTTGCCGGGAACGGTCGTCGCGGTCTTGGCCGAGGAGGGCGCGACGCTCGAGAAGGGCGCGCCGATCCTCACCCTCGAAGTGATGAAGATGGAGCAGACGCTGCGCGCGCCCTATGCCGGTGTGCTGAAGTCGATCAAGTGCAAGGTCGGCGACATCGTGCAGGAAGGCATCGAGCTCGCCGTGGTCGAGCCGTCCGGAGAGTGACATGAGCGACAAGGTTCGCATCATCGAAATGGGGCCGCGCGACGGCCTCCAGAACGAGAAGACGCCCGTCAGCGTCGAGGCCCGCATCGCCTTCATCGAGGCGCTGGTCGGAGCCGGTCTCGATACGGTCGAGGTCGGCGCCTTCGTCTCGCCCAAGGCGATCCCGCAGATGGCAAGCTCCGATGCCGTGCTGCGCGGCGTCAGTCACGTCGAGGGCGCCGAATTCCACGTGCTGGTCCCGAACGAGAAGGGCTATGACGCCGCGCGTGCCGCCGGCGCGAAGGTGGTCTCGGTGTTCGCGGCGGCCTCCGAGGGCTTCTCGCGGGCCAACATCAATTGCACCGTTGCCGAGTCCATCGAGCGCTTCAAGCCCGTGCTGACGCGCGCCAAGGCCGATGGCGTGCCGGTGCGCGGCTATATCTCTTGCGTGCTGGGCTGTCCGTTCGACGGTGAGATCAAGCCGCAGGCGGTGGCCGATCTCGCCAGCACGCTGTTCGAGCTCGGATGCTACGAGATCTCGCTCGGCGACACCATCGGCGTCGGCACGCCAACCAAGGCCAAGGAGATGCTGCGCGCGGTTGCCGCCAACATCCCGCCGGCAAAGCTCGCGATGCACTTTCACGACACTTACGGCCAGGCGCTCGCCAATCTCTATGCGGGGATGGAGGAGGGCGTCTGCGTCATCGATGCCGCCGCGGGCGGCCTCGGCGGCTGCCCCTATGCCCCGGGCGCGACCGGCAACGTCGCGACCGAGGACGTCGTCTATATGCTCGAAGGCATGGGCGTCCGGACCGGCGTCGACATGGAGAAGCTGCTGGCGGCGACGAACGCGATGAGCGGCGTGCTCGGCAAGCCGCCGGTGAGCCGCGTGGCCTCGGCGCTGAACGCGAAGAAGAAGCGGGCGGTGTCCTGATCCTCCGGCATTGCGAGCGCGCAGGTTGTAGGGTGGGCAAAGCGTAGCGTGCCCACCATTCAGAGATCGTGGGCACGGCGCTGCGCGCCTTTGCCCACCCTACAGTCGCTAAGCCAGTTGTGACTGCTTCTACCTGCTTCCGTCCGGTCCCATCACGAGATCAGGCAGGCCGGTCGAGATCCCCGGCACGAGGCACAGCAGCAGCACGGCGAGCATCATCAGCAGCACGAAGGGCAGCGTGCCCCAGATCACCTCGCGCAAGGGAATGTCGGGGGCGACGTTGCGGATGACGAAGATGTTGAGGCCGACGGGGGGATGGATCAGCCCCATCTCCATCACGATGGTCATGACCACGCCGAACCAGATGATGTCGAAGTTCGCGGCACGCAGCGGCGGCAGGATGATCGGCGCGGTCATCAGGATGATCGAGACCGGCGGCAGGAAGAAGCCGAGCACGACCACCATGACGAGGATCGCGAACAGCAGCTCCCAGCGCGGCAGGTGCATCGCGACGATGGATTCGGCGACCGACTGCGAGATGTGCAGATAGCTCATCACGTAGGAATAGAGCAGCGACATGCCGATGATCATCATCAGCATGGTCGATTCCCGGATCGTCGATTTCATGATCGGGGCGAGGTCGCTCGGCCGCCACACGCTGTAGATCGCAGCGATCAGCGCCAGCGCCAGGAGGCCACCGAGGCCTGCGGTTTCCGACGGCGTGGCGTAGCCGCCATAGAGCGCGATCATGACGCCGGTCAGCAGCAGCACGAACGGGATCACGCGCGGCAGCACGCTGAATCGTTCGGCGAGCGTATACTCGTCGCGGGCGAGGATCGCCGCCTCCGGACCGCCCTTCTTGTAGATCGCTTCAGCCGCGGCATATTCCCGGCGGAAGCGGATCACGGCGTAGGCGCCGAACAGCGAGACCAGCAGCAGGCCGGGGCCGATGCCGGCGAGGAACAGCCGCCCCAGCGACTTTTCCGCGGCAACCGCGAACAGGATCATGGTGATCGAGGGCGGCAGCAGAATGCCGAGCGTGCCGCCGGCGGCGATGATGCCGGCCGCGAAGCCGCCGGAATAGCCGCGCTTGCGCATTTCGGGGATGCCGGCCGAACCGATCGCCGAGCAGGTTGCGGGCGAGGAGCCCGCCATCGCGGCGAACAGGGCGCAGGCGAACACGTTGGCAACGCCGAGGCCGCCGGGCACGCGGTGCAGCCAGGCATGCAGGGCCGAATAGAGGTCCTGGCCGGCGCGCGACTTGCCGATCGCCGCGCCCTTCAGGATGAAGAGTGGGATCGACAGCAGCGTGATCGAGGCCATTTCCTCGTAGACGTTCTGCGTCACCGTATCGAGGGAGGCCGAGGGCATGTAGATGCCCATGAACACGACCGCGACCGCGCCGAGCGCGAACGCGATCGGCATGCCCGAAAACATCACGAGCAGCGTCGCAACGCCGTAGGCGACGCCGATACCCAACACGCTCATGGACGCTTGGCTCCGGTGAGGGGCAGCGCAAGCTGCACGAGGATCTGGATGCAGAGCAGGCTCATTCCGAGCGCCATCAGCGAATAGGGAATGGCGAGCGGCGGCGACCACATCGAGTTGGAGACCTGGCCGTCGACATAGGCTTCATGAGCCAGCGTCCAGGATTTCCAGGTGAAGAAGGCGCAGAACAGCAACGTGGCAAGGTCGACCAGCCAGAGCCGGATCTTGTTCGCCAGCGGCGAGAGCAGGCCGACGAAGGCCTCGATGCCGATATGACCGCGGTTCTGCTGCACATAGGAGGCGGTCATGAAGGTGGCGCCGACCAGGAGGAACACGGCGGCCTCGTCCTGCCAGTAATTGGCGGCCTTGAACAGCGCGCGGCTGAGCACGCTGTAGCTCAGGATGGCGCAGGCCGCGACCAGCGCGATCGCGGCGAACACGACGATGATGCCGTTGAGGATGGCAAGACCGCGATTGAGCGCTGCCGCAGGGCCTGTGCCCGCGGCAGCGTTCGCCTGGTCGTCACGATCCGGAAGCGGACCGTGGCTCATGCCGCGACGTCGGTGGCGAGCTTGAGCAGGTTAGCCGCGGTTGCGGTCTTGGCGCTGTAGTCCTTCCACGCGGTGTCGCGCGCGATGTCGCGCCACTTGCCGACGGTGGCGGCATCGAGCGCCGAGACCTTGGCACCGGCCTTCTCGTAGACCTTGGCGACCTCGATGTCGTCGTCCTGCGCGCCTTTGCGGCCGAAGGCCTCGAGCTCGGTGCCGACCGCAAGCAAGATGTCTTGATGATTCTTCGGCATCTTGTCGAAGATCGCCTTCGACATCATCAGCGGCTCGAGCATGAACCAGTAGGAGGCTCCGGCGCCCGATGTCAGCGACTTCGCGACCTCTTCGAGGCGGAACGAGATCAGGCTGGTCGAGGAGGTGATGCCGGCATCGCAGGCGCCGGTCTGCATCGCCGCGTAGATTTCGTTCGAGGGCACCGACAGCACCGAGGCGCCGGCGGTCTGCAGCACCATGTCCATTTCGCGCGAACCGCCGCGCACCTTGAGGCCCTTGGCGTCTTCCGGGGCGACGATCGGCTTGGAGCGGCTGGCGACGCCGCCGGCCTGCCAGACCCAGGTCAGCAGGATGATGCCCTTGTCGGCGAGGAAGTCGGTCAGCGCCTTGCCGACCGGCTCCTTCTTCCAGCGCAGGCCCTGGTCGTAGGTGGTGACGAGGCCGGGCATCAGGCCGATATTGGTCTCCGGCAATTCGCCGCCGGCATAGGGCATCGGATAGAGCGAGATGTCGAGCGCGCCCTTGCGCATCGCGGAGAACTGCGCGTTGGTCTTGATCAGCGAGGAGTTCGGATAGATCTCGGCGGCGATGTCGCCATTGCTGCGCTTACTGACTTCAGCGGCGAACATCCGGCAGAGCCGGTCGCGGAAGTCGCCCTTGTCGATGGTGCCGCCCGGGAACTGATGCGAGATCTTCAGCGTGGTGGCGGCCTGCGCGGTGCCAGTGCCGAGGCGGAGGATGGCGGGAGCGGCGACGGCGGTCGCGATCAGATGACGGCGCGTGAGCATGGTGTGATTCCCTTGGGCGGTTCTTGAACGGTTCTTGCTTGGCGTGATTGGGCGGATCCAGTGCGGTAGGCCATCCTAGCCGGTCTTTCACCCGATATTCTCTCATCTGATAGTTCGAGACCGAATGCCGCGGCAAGTGCCGGACGTGCTGCGCTGCACACGCACCCGATCCCCGCTGCAGGCCTTGGCTCGTTCCTTGGGCTCCTTCGAACGGCGGATCGCGGCGGACCCGCTAAAATTTATCGGCACCGGCGTAACAACGCGGGCTGTCGATCCGTCGAGTTGGGATAGCGGCGTCCGTCGCTGACAAACACCACCTCGAAGGGAAGATGTTCCAATGACCATTCGCACCCGCATCGTGCTCGGCGTCTCGGCTGCCGCTCTCTCGCTTGGCCTTGCGCTGTCGCCGGCCGCTTTTGCCCAGGACAAGATGGGCAAGGATGACGGCATGATGAAGAAGGACACGATGTCCAAGGACGGCATGATGAAGAAGGACACCATGTCCAAGGACGACGGCATGAAGAAGGATCACATGTCGAAGGACGGGATGAAGAAAGACGACGGGATGATGAAGAAGAACTGATCTTCGCCCGTTCGCGATCGAGGCGTTTGGCGAGAAGCAAACGCACGCACGTTTGGGGCGGTCGCCTTGACCGCCCCAAACGCAGATCTTGCTTCAATTTGAATCGAACGCGACCCGCGAAGGTCGCGCGTCAAGCTACTTGCGCTTGGCCTTGCGGGCTGCGTAGCGCGCGTCGCGCTTGGCCTTTTGCTCGGCTTCGAGGGCAGCGGCCCTCTCCTCGGCTTCCTGGGCCTCGCGCGCGATCCGCGCAGCTTCGGCGGCCTTGGCTTCTTCCTCGAGACGCTTCTGCTCGGCCTTCTCGGCCTCGCGCGCAGCCTTGGCCTCGGCGCGCTTGGCCGCGAGCGCCTCGCGCTCGGCGCGCTTCGCCACCACCGCGGGATCGTCGGGCCCCGGCTGCGACTTGAACTTGTTCAAAAGATTTTTGCGGGCTTCCTGCGCCGCCTTTTGCCGGTCTGTGAAGCCGGGTTCCCTGAATCCACTCATCGACGAGCCTTGTCTTCCTCGCTTCCGATCCTACATCACTGCCAGTTGGTACGTCGGCTGGGCATAGCAGGCGCCACGCGACGCAGAAGCGTGTACATCGCTGCGCGTCGCGAAGCCACCCATAATCGCAGCCGATCAGGTCAACGAAAATCGCCATCCCCCGACGATCTCCGTTAGCCCGGAAAAACTGCCGAATTGTGATGTCCCTCATAAGGGACCACGCGGGCGACGCCTAGCGTCCGCCCGACACGGAGCACGGGCATGACGTTCTCAAGATTTAGCCTGAAGGCGCTCGCAATTGCCGCCGTTCTGGTGGCCGTGGCCGGTGCCATGCTGCTGTTCGGACGACCGCAGCCGATCGAAAGTGCCGTCTTAGGGGCCGATTGGGAGTGCACCCAGACCGCGTTCGTGGTCACGACCTGCGCGCCGCGGGCGATCCCGGCGGTCGAAACCTTGCGCAACGAGGCGGTCCGGGCGACCCGGGGTTGAACTTCGGAAGCTGGACCGAAACGGCCGATCGGGATGTGACGGGACGTCGCAGAGGTGATAAGCGGGCCTGTCCGCGCGATCAGGTCAGCATGTCCACGTCCAAGCCCGAACCGGGCGAGCAGCCGAAACCCAGGCCGAAGCCTCCATCCGGTGAAAGCCGCCGCGGCGCGATCGCCGGCCTGGTCATCGCGATCGTGATACTCGGTATCGGCTGGTGGCTGGCCCGCGACCTCACCGCGGCGAGCAAGATGCAGGACTGCCTGATGTCCGGCCGCAGCAATTGCAACGTGATCGAGCCGGCTCGCTAAGCATGATCCGGAAAAGTGCGCAGCGGTTTTCCGAAAAGATCATGCTCAAACAACGAACTAAAGCGCGATGACGATTCATCCTGATAACATCGCGCTTTAGACTCGCCCCGGCGCGCAGCAGCTCTCGGGCCGAAAATTGCCCTGATCTTAATCATTTGTAACGGGACTTCGGCGACCAAAGCACGTCAGCTATGTTAGCCGGCATCAGGCGTGGAGCGATCCGAATCGTCTATCGCGCCAGGCACCACGGCAATTGCGAGAGCAATCGAGAGAGTAGGGGGTCAAGCACGCATGAGTGCGTCCAACCGCATGAAAATCATCATTCCCTTGGTTTCGGCCATGTCGTTGCTCGCGCTGTCGGCGCAAGCGCAGGACGCCAGGCCACCGAGGGATGCCGGCCAGCCTCCTGCCGGCCCTGCCGCAGGCGCGCCGCCTCCGAGCAATCAGACTATGCGCAAGGGCCCGCCGCCGCAGCAGGCTGCCCGTCCGACGCCGCAGCCCGGTGGCCAGCCGCACGCCGGCCCCGGTCCGCAACGCGCTGGCGGCCCGCCCCCGGGACGGTATGTCGCCCGCGGGCCCGCCCCGGCGCGGGACTGGGGCGGACATGCCTATCACGGCCATCAGGCCTGGGACGGTGGACGCTGGCGCCACGAAGTCCACAACGGCCGCTCCGGCTGGTGGTGGGACGTCGGCGGCGTCTGGTATTATTATCCGCAGCGCATGGCTGGCCCGCCCACCTACATCTCCGAGGAGTATTATGACGACGTGCCGGTGGTCTATGCAGCGCCGCCGCCTCCCGTCGCCTACGCGCCGCCACCGCCGCCGCCGCCCCCGGCCGATCCCGGTGTGAGCGCACTTGGCGGCGCCATCGTCGGCGGCGTGCTCGGCGGGCTGATCTCGGGCAATGCCACCGGGGCTGCCGCCGGCGCGGTCCTCGGCGGCGCAACCGGGGCAATCACGGGCGCCGCTGCCGCTTCGCAGCCCGGCTACTACTGGGCGCAGGGCAATTGCTACTACCGCTACCCGGACGGTCAGTACGTGGCGGCCGATCCGCGGGCGTGCCGTTAAGGCGCGGGTTGCATCTTGATTTCGGAGAGGCGGGCGAAGGCCCGCCTCTTTTGTTTGGTATGATCAGGTAAAGGTCCGGATGCCTGTGCCGGCACGGCCTTCGGCGGCGCACAACAAGTGCCTCAAAATAGCACTGGCTCCCTTCGCCGCTTCACGCGATTCTCAAAAGAAAAGAGAAACGGGGAATCGATTCGCGGGGGACGTGGGACATGCTGGATGCAATCCAGATCAGCTTGGCGCTTTGGGCTATGATCGTTTGCGGCGGGATCAAGATGGGCCAGGTGCTGCACTGCCTGCTTTAGCGCGTCGAGTCCGGCGGCCAGCCTTGAAGAAAGTGCCTCGCTTCCGAACAAGGCATCGCCCTTGGTCAAGACACCAGCCAGTTGAAGAACGCCATCGCGCCCCAGACCAGGCCGGCGATCCAAGCCAGCATCGCGATGCCGATGGTGCCGAGATAGGCGATCCCTAGCAGATCGATTCTTGACCGGCGCGTCGGGACGTTTGCTGCTGCTTGTTGTGCCATGCGCCACCGATGCCATTGCGCTCCCTAGAGCGTCGATCTCTTGTTTAACCGAGATGCCAGGCCAAGACTGTGACGCCATTCACAGATTGGTTGAATGCGGCCAACCTCATGACTTCGCAATAAGCGGATGTACGCAAGTGCGGCGGGGAGGAATTACCCCGCAATCCTACGGACGAAATTGCCATGCGCTTGTCCAGATGGCGGGTTAGGGTTCGCCGCATGTGTACCAGGTACGATCCACAGCGTGAGGCCGAGGCCGCGATGAGGCGGGCCGCGGAATCGGAAGGCGCGGACCGACAGCGCCTGATCCAGCTGGCTTTGGCCTGGCACGAGCTCGCCCGCGACCGGCGCGACGAGCGGACGGACTGAGGACATTCTTCCGGGACATGGTCGGACGGAGCGGGGCCGGTCGGCTGGCCGATCAGCACGAGAAAGCCCCGTGCTCGGGGGACAAGCACGGGGCCCTTCGAAGCCGATCGGGGCTGGCAGATCGGCACCACTCGATTTGATCCATCAACGTGCCGGCCGTGACCTCGTTCCACGCTGCCCGCGCATTTTGTCGTGCCGCGCTCCAGCCGCCCTGCGCCAACCGGCTTGCGTGCGTCTAAACAGGAACATTCATTTCTTGAGCGTGTTTTCCGGTCATGACCGACACCGAATTGCGCGCAGAGTCTTTCGAGATCGCCTGGAAATATCTCGACCAATCGGGCTTGCTCACAGGCGAGCATAAAGAGGCAGCCCGCTTCATCCTGAACAGGATCGACCGCATGATGCTGCGGGGAGAGCGGCGCAGATTGTTGCTGTCGAATGCCGCGATCGACGCGTACCGCATGCGGCCACAGCTTGTGACGCTAAGTGCGTGAACAAGCCGGCTGCGTGAAACGCAGTGTTAAGACATGCTCGGTGCCGATTTCCCCGGTCGCGATTCGTGCTTTGCGAACGAAGCGGAGTCGGATCGTGAACAAACGAAAAGCCCTCGAAGGGGCTTACTGTCTTACGCGGCTTCCGTCTTCGGGACGACGTCGGCATTCACTGAAAGCTTGACCACATCGCCCTCGACGGCACCGACATATTTCGTGTCGATATAGTGGTGATGGTCCTTGTGGCCTTCCGGGCTGTCCTTGCGCGTCAGCTTGATCCGGTTGCCCTCGACGCGATCGACGGTGCCGACATGGGCGCCGTCCTTGCCGATGATTTTCATGTGCTCTCTGATGTCAGCCATATGGTCCTCCTTAGCTCAGGTCCCAACTGCGACAATCGACCTTCGTTGCAGCCGTCGCGCGTAGGACCCGAGGCGCTCTCCGCACGTTGAAACACGATCGGATCTGTCAAGGCGCGCATGGAGACCATTGAGGCCTATCTGGAGCGGAAGCACTGGGAACTCGGGCTGTTGAACGACTGCCTGAGACGTCGGCTCGATCTGGCGCGTCCGCAATCGGCCGAGGAGGTCGTCAGATCCAAATTCCGGATCACGGCGGCGCTGAGGGCCGAGCACGAGCTGCACGCGTGGAGGGCGACGGAGACAGCCTGGTCGCAAACGAGCGATCCCGCCAGCGGACCTTTCGAGTTCAGCTACGACTACCAGCGGGCCGATCTGACGGTACGCGGTCCTTCGTTCTATGATTTCGATGGCGGTATGACGGGCACGTCGGTTTATACGTCCTCCGGCATGGCAGCGATCTCCGCCGTGCTGCTCGCATCGGCGCAAATCGTCGAGAAGGCGGATATTCTGGTGCTGCCAGGCGCCTACGGTGAAACGCTGGAGCTGATCCGGGGCCTGGTCCGCCATTTGCGGTTTGTGGCGTTGAAGCTGCCACTGGGCGATGCGTTTGCCCCCACGAGTTCGCCGCGGATTCTTCTCCTGGATTCCTGTTCGGTCGCCGGCGTCTTCGAGGCCGTGCTGCGCTGTGACGGCTCAGCTCTCGATCTCCTGATCTGCGACACGACCTGCTTCGCGGGCAGGTCCGGCCGGATCCGGCGCGTCCTGAGTTGGGCCCGGCGATACAAAATTCCGCTCGTGCTGGTGCGAAGTCACAACAAGCTCGATTCGCTCGGAGCGGAGTACGGCCGCCTCGGCTCCGCGGTTTTCGTGAACGACGATGAGCATGAGCGAGGGGCCGCGCATTCCTGGACGCGTCTTTCGGCGGAAACGCGCAACGCGGTGCGATTGCTCGGCGGCGCGGCTCTACCGGCGCACTTCCCGCCCTTTGTGGGCAGCGCGGCCTATTGGGGGCTCACGAAGCGGCGCGTTGCGGCGATCCTGCGCAACGGGCGAAGCATGGCTCGCTATTTTGCCGCGGAGATCCCGGCGCTGTCGGCCGAACTCCATTACACCCACGGTCTCTACGTCACCCTCCGAGGCGCGCGCCCCCTCGACGAGGCCAGCGCGCGGCAAACCGCCGAGGACTTGAGCCGCGACTTGCGCGCAGAAGGCTTTCCAATCCGCCACGCCGGCAGCTTCGGTTTCGACTTCGCCGCCACCGAATGGTTTCACGATGCGATCACGGACCAGTACAGCGTTCGGGTCGCGGTCTCGGATTTGGCGACGGAATTGTGGGGGGATCTCACCGTGGCGATTGCGCGGTGGTGGCGGGCCCATCAGTCGGCAGGCGGTCAAGGGTGATATTTCGCCGATAGCCCAGGAAGGGGCTGCATCAGTCAATCGCCAGGCAATGCTCCAGCCGCGGCTTCTCGTGGTCGCGACGCACCCACTCCTGAACAGCGAAGGCAAGGTGATGCTGGCCCATCGCGGCGCCGATAATCGAGGCCTGAGCCACCTTGATGGGCTTCATGACCACGCTCGTGTTCACCACGCCTGCGTCGATGGCCAGATACGACATCGCCGCGATCGCCACCACAGATGCGATCGCCATTCTCGTCAATTCGGAGTGCTGCATCAAAAACCTGTCGGGCGCGTCTCGCCCGGCGCATAGATAGGGCTGATCCGCGCGGTGCAAAGGCCGGCATATGGTTACCCACGCGTTCGTGAAGGGTTGTTGATCGGCAAATGAGACTGGCGATCCCGGCAGGATTCGAACCTGCAACCCTCAGAGTAGAAATCTGATGCTCTATCCAGTTGAGCTACGGGACCATGTGGAGCCGCCCTGGTTTGGGGCTGACCGTTCATCTCACATGCCAATATGAAAAATATCGTGTTTCGCCAAGCCTGAACCGAACCCTTTTCCTCACTGCCGCGACAAAGCGAGACGGTGGCATGTCAGGGTGCCGGGTTGAGCGGCCGCGGACTGGACGATGGATCACATCGCCGGGAACGCTGGCCAGCTTCCGGGATATGACCGCCGGACGACGGGTCAGGTATGGCGGCGCCATCAGGACGGCGTGCGCGGCGGTATCTCGATCGGTCTCCTCTGGGCTTGCCTTTCTATGGCGAATGCGACGATTTGCACCTTTGGTTCCATCGCCTTGAGTCCGTCACCTTTCCGCGCATTTCATGCTGCCTGCGGGCGGCTGTCCGCGATTTCCGGGAGTCCATCATGATCGGTCTTGTTCGCGCCGTCACACTCTGCGCCGCGCTGGCGCTCGGCCTTTGCGCTGCCCAAGCCGCCGACAAGGCGTTCAAGCGCGACGACCTCGCCGATTCCGCGATCAAGCTGGAGGCCCAGATCAAGAGCGAGGCGGGGCCGGTCGCCAAGACCAGCGCGACGCTGAAGACGGACGCCGATGCCGCCTTCCGGCGCAACGATTACCGCACCGGGCTGTCGGTGCTCGGCCAGATCGCGGCCACCACGCCTGAGGATACCGGCAACTGGCTGCGGCTGGCCAAGGTCATCTTCCAGATCTCGCCGAAGACCTCGAGCGAGCAGACCTTCCTGCTGGAGCGTGCCTCGACCGCAGCCTACATCGCCTACATGCGCGCCGGCAATTCCGGCGAGGAGGCCGACGCGCTCGCCGTGCTCGGCAAGGCGCTGGCCGAACGCAAGCTGTGGCGGCCGGCGCTGGATGCGCTGCGGCTGTCGCTCGACATGCGCGAGGTCGCCGACGTCCGTGGCCAATATGAGAAGATGCGCGACGAGCACGGCTTCCGCCTGCTCGACTATACCGTTGATTCAGACTCGGCGAGCCCGCGCGCCTGCTTCCAGTTCTCCGAGGAATTGGCCAAGCGCACCGATTTCGCGCCGTTCCTGGCGCTGGCGGGGCAGGACAAGCCGGCGCTCTCGGCCGAAGGCAAGCAGCTCTGCGTCGACGGCCTCAAGCACGGCGAGCGCTACAACATCAACTTGCGCGCCGGCCTGCCGTCCACGGTGAAGGAAGGCCTGCCGAAATCGGCCGAGTTCAACATCTATGTGCGCGACCGCAAGCCGTTCGTGCGCTTCACCAGCCGGGCCTATGTGCTGCCGCGAACCGGCCAGCGCGGCATTCCCGTGGTCAGCGTCAACACGCCCGCGGTCAACATCAACGTCTTCCGGATCGGGGACCGCAACCTCATCAACACGGTCGTGGACAGCGATTTCCAAAAGACGCTGTCCAAATACCAGCTCAGCGATCTCGGCGACGAGCGCGGCGTCAAGGTCTGGACCGGCGAGCTCGCGACGGCGATGACCCTGAACCAGGACGTCACCACGGCATTCCCGGTCGACCAGGCGCTCGGCGAGCTCCAGCCCGGCGTCTACGTGATGACGGCCGCCGCCAAGGGCCCGGGCACGGACGACGATTATCAGCTTGCCACGCAATGGTTCATCGTCTCCGATCTCGGCGTCACCGCCTATTCCGGCAATGACGGCATCCATGTCTTCGTGAATTCGCTGGCCTCGACCGATCCGGTCGGCAAGGCCGAGGTGCGGCTCGTTGCCCGCAACAACGAGATCCTGGCCACCCGCAAAACCGACGAGTCGGGTCACGTGCTGTTCGAGGCGGGCCTGGCGCGCGGCGAGGGCGGCCTGTCGCCGGCGATGCTGACGGTCACCGGCGAGAAGGCGGATTATGCCTTCCTCAGCCTGAAGACGTCCGCCTTCGACCTGTCCGACCGTGGCGTCTCCGGGCGCGCCGTGCCCGCGGGTGCCGACGCCTTCGTCTATGCCGAGCGCGGCGTCTATCGTTCCAATGAGACCGTCTATCTCACCGTGCTGCTCCGCGACGGGCAGGGCAATGCCGTCACCGGTGGCCCGATGACGCTGGTGATCGAGCGTCCCGACGGCGTCGAATACCGCCGCGCCGTCCTGGCTGACCAAGGCGCCGGCGGCCGTACGCTGGCCGTGCCGCTCAATTCGGCCGTGCCGACCGGAACGTGGCGGGCACGCGCCTTCACGGACCCGAAGGGCTCGTCGGTCGGCGAGACCACCTTCATGGTCGAGGACTACGTTCCTGACAGGATCGAATTCGACTTGTCTGCCAAGGACAAGCTGATCAAAGCTAACACTCCTGTGGAGCTTAAGGCCGACGGTCATTTCCTCTACGGCGCGCCGGCCTCGGGCCTTGCGCTCGAAGGCGACCTGCTGGTCGCGCCCGCGGCCGAGCGTCCGGGCTTTGCCGGCTACCAGTTCGGCGTCGCCGACGAGGAGACCACTTCGAACGAGCGTACGCCACTGGAAAACCTGCCGGAGGCCGATGCCAACGGCGTTGCGACCTTCCCGGTGACGCTGGACAAGCAGCCGGCCTCGACCCGTCCGCAGGAGGCGCAGATCTTCGTCCGCATGGTCGAGACCGGCGGCCGCGCCGTCGAGCGCAAGATCGTGCTGCCGGTCGCGCCCAGCGCGGCGCAGATCGGCGTCAAGCCGCTGT
>RXJC01000225.1 GCA_003963435.1 Bradyrhizobiaceae bacterium
GTAACGCGTGCGAATACGATCCCCGCGCGAATGGATCATGCGCCCAGCGCGACTCGTAGAGCGGCGTCAGCTTGCGGCGGATGTCGTTGCCGAGGAAGCTCGCGATCTCGCTGATCGCTTGCGCGGCGATGGCGCCATCGCCGGCCTCCTCCAGCGTGCGCGCGAAGCTGCCACCGAAAAAGCCTTCGATGCAGGGCTGGCCGAACGGGCGGATGTGGTAGGTGCCCATCTCGGTGCGCATGGTGGCGCCGCGCAGATTGGCCTCCTTCGGGAAGGCTTCGGCGTCGTCGAGTGCCAGTGTCACCTTGTCGTCGACGCCGAGCGGCAGGCCGGCGGCTGCGTCGACCTTGGACGGCAGCGGTGGCGAGAAGCGGATGGTCTCGTCGGCGATCAGATTGGTCGGCACGGTGACGATCGCCTTGTTCGCTGTCACCGCGCCCTGCGATGTTTCGATGCGGATGCGCTTGCCGGAATGATCGATCAGCGCGACGTTGCAGTTCAACGCCACCGGGCAGGGCGCGCCATAGGCCGCGACCAACGCGCCGTAACCGCGGCGGACGCGCCAGTTGAGCTCCGTGTCCTCATAGGCCTCCCAGTCGCGCGTCGACATGTCCCTGAGCTCGCAGCCGTTGATGTAGGTCGAGATCGCGTCGATCATGGGATTCCAGCGATTGCCGGGCTCCAGGCTCCGGCTCGCCGGCTCGTCTTCGCGTTTCTGCGCGGCCCGCCAGAGGCGCTCATAGAACGCGTCCATCGCGCGCATGAAATCGTCGCGCTCGGCTTGCGGAAACGCGTTGCCATAGGCGCGCTCGCGCCAGGGCGGCAGGTCCTTGTTGAGCTCGAAGCCGAGCTGTTTCGCGATGGCAACGAAGGAGTTCTTGTCGGCTGAATGCAGCCAGCCGCAGCCGACGTCGAAGGTGACGTCAGGCGAGGCCTGCACGGTCCAGGCGCGGCCGCCGAGCCGGTTACGCGCCTCCAGCACGATCACGGAGAGGCCAGAGCCTGCCAGCGCATGCGCCGCGCCGAGGCCGGCGGCACCGGCGCCGATGATCGCGACGTCGACGGAGGAGGGCAGGGACATGAAATAGCGAATAGCGAGTGGCGAATAGCGAATAGAATATAAGAAACGCCGCCTCCGGCCAAACGTCCCTATTCGCTACTCCCCATTCCCCATTCGCGCGGCTACGCCACCGCTTCCTTGGCCTTTTCCGCGCGCTTGCGCTCGTTCGGGTCGAGGTGCTTCTTGCGCAGGCGGATCGACTTCGGGGTGACCTCGACGAGCTCGTCGTCCTCGATATAGGCGAGCGCCTTTTCCAGCGTCATGCGGATCGGCGGGGTCAGGCGCACCGCTTCGTCCTTCGAGGTCGTGCGGATGTTGGTGAGCTGCTTGCCCTTGAGCACGTTGATCTCGAGATCGTTGTCGCGGGTGTGCTCGCCGACGATCATGCCCTTGTAGACCTTCCAGCCCGGCTCGATCATCATCGGGCCGCGGTCTTCCAGCTTGAACATGGCGTAGGCCACCGCCTCGCCCTGGTCGTTGGAGATCAGGACGCCGTTGCGGCGGCCCTGGATCTCGCCCTTGTACGGCGCATAACCGTGGAACAGGCGGTTCATGATCGCGGTGCCGCGGGTGTCGGTGAGCAGCTCGCCCTGATAGCCGATCAGGCCGCGGGTCGGCGCGTAGAACACCAGGCGCTGACGGTTGCCGCCGGAGGGCTTCATCTCGATCAGCTCGGATTTGCGCTCGCTCATCTTCTGCACGACGACGCCGGAATGCTCCTCATCGACGTCGATCACGACTTCCTCGATCGGCTCCAGAGTGGCGCCGGTGGCCTCGTCCTTCTGGAACACGACGCGCGGGCGCGACACCGAGAGCTCGAAACCCTCACGGCGCATGGTCTCGATCAGGATCGCGAGCTGGAGTTCGCCGCGGCCCGACACTTCCATCGCGTCCTTGTCGGCGGACTCGACGACGCGCAGCGCGACGTTGCCTTCGGCCTCGCGCAACAGACGGTCGCGGATCATGCGGCTCGTCACCTTGTCGCCTTCGGTACCGGCGAGCGGGGAGTTGTTGACGATGAACGACATCGAGACGGTGGGCGGGTCGATCGGCTGTGCCGGCAGCGGCACCTCGACCGAGGGATCGCAGAACGTGTCGGCGACGGTGCCCTTGGTCAGGCCCGCGATGGCGACGATGTCGCCAGCCTCGGCTTCGTCGAGCGGGGTGCGCTCGAGGCCGCGGAAGGCCAGGATCTTGGTGATGCGCCCGGACTCGACCAGCTTGCCGTCGGCGTTCAGCACCTTGACCTGCTGGTTCGGCTTCAGCGTGCCGGAGGAGATGCGGCCGGTGATGATGCGGCCGAGATAGGGGTTGGCCTCGAGGATCGTGCCGATCATGCGGAACGGGCCTTCCTCGACCTTCGGCGGCGCGACGTGGCGCAGGATCAGGTCGAACAGCGGCTCCATGCCCTTGTCCTGCGGACCCTCGGGGCTGTCGGCCATCCAGCCCTGCTTGGCCGACCCGTACAGGATCGGGAAGTCGAGCTGCTCCTCGCTGGCGTCGAGCGCCGCGAACAGGTCGAACACCTCGTTGATGACTTCGGTCGGGCGCGCGTCGGGGCGGTCGACCTTGTTGATGACGACGATCGGCTTGAGACCGACCTTGAGCGCCTTGGAAACCACGAACTTGGTCTGCGGCAGCGGGCCTTCGGCGGCGTCGACCAGCACCAGGGCGCCGTCCACCATGTTCAGGATGCGCTCGACCTCGCCGCCGAAATCGGCGTGGCCGGGGGTGTCGACGATGTTGATACGGGTGTCCTTCCACTGCACCGAGGCCGCCTTGGCCAGGATGGTGATGCCGCGCTCGCGCTCCAGGTCGTTGGAATCCATGGCGCGATCGGTCACCTTCTGGTTCTCGCGGAACGTGCCCGACTGCTGGAGGAGCTTGTCGACCAGGGTCGTCTTGCCGTGGTCGACGTGGGCGATGATGGCGACGTTACGGAGGTTCATGAGTGAGCTTCTTTGCGTTCGTACAATGGGTTAAGCGCGATCTCGCCGGTCGGACCGGGACCTCTTCTCGAAACAACGCTGGAAGACTGGAAACGGGCGCTCGCCGCCCAAAAAGGAAACCCGGCCATATCGACCGGGGACCCTGCGCGTTGCGGCGCAATATATGCAAAAACCGCCAAAAAACAATGCGTTCTTTGCCGGTTGGTTGACTGAATTTTGCCCGGGAATCTCCGGGGCTTAGCCGGCCGTCAGACTGGCGGGGCCTTTCGCCCCTTGATCGCCGCCCAGATCAGGGCGCCGCCGCCGATCCCGACGACGAGACCCAGGAAGACCAGCGGCGCAATGTCGGACCCGATCCGGCCGCCCTCGGATATGGAGATGCCGCCGAACAGGAGTGCGCACAGGCCGGGCAGCAGCAGGATGACGCCTGAGATCACCATGAACGCCGTGAGGCAGCCGCTGCGTGCCTGGCCGGGCGTCGGCGCGGGTGGCAGAACCGGCGGTGGCGTATCGCTCATTGTGGCGCTCCCTCGGTTTGCCTTGTCTCGCGATAAGTCTGCTCTTCGAGCTCGGCGCGAATCCGGCCAATCGCCCCGTTGCGGTAGAACAGATTGTAGGTGTCGAACGGGATGATCGCGCCCGCTTCCGTCACGAAATGGATGCAGCTGCGCTTGACGTTGCCGACGCAGAAATTGAAACGGTCGAGAAACTGCACGATGGTGACACGGAAGACATTCTCGTAAGAGAGCCCGTCCGGCACTTGAAAGCTCGGCAGGCAGCACAACAATTCGCAAACGCGCTCGCTGGTGTTCAGTGGCCCCGACGACAGCGAGAACAGGTCGACGAACTTCTCCCGCAGCATCGGATATTTCTCGGGGCTGATGGTGTTGGGCATCACTGCGACCAGCTGCTCCTGCGGGATCAGCGAAGTCAGCGGCAGCACCTGCTCGCCATTGCGCAGGCCGTAGCCGATCGAGATGCTTTCGGGATTGCATGGCAGCGGGATCATGTCCTTGTCGCCGAACACGCCGGTCTCGATCACGCGCTTGCGGATCTCCGACAGCATGATGCGGTCGGTCTTCTCGTCGAAATCATCGTTGCGGCCGGCGTCCTGCACCGGCTGCAGCGTGACGCCGCGCACGCATTTCCAGGTCAGCGCGTGGCGGACGATGTCGCCGATCTCGGCATCGTTGACGCCGCGTTTGATGGTCGCGACCAGCGTCGTCGAGACGCCGTAATGCTCGAGATTCTCCAGCGCCTGCTGGCGGATCTTGCGCAAATCCGCGCCGCGCAAATTGATCAGCGCGTCGCGCTGCAGCGAATCGAACTGGAGATAGACCTCAAGGCCGCGCTTGTTCTCGGCCAGCCGCGCCACGAAATCCTTCTCGCGCGCGATGCGCAGGCCGTTGGTGTTGATCATGACGTGGCGGATCGGTCGGGCGCGCACCGCGTCCAGGATCGCGAAGAAATCCGGATGCAGCGTCGGTTCGCCGCCGGAAATCTGCACCAGATCGGGCTCGCCTTCGCTGGCGACCAGCGCGTCCAGCATCTTCTCGACGGTCGCGAGCGGAGTGAATTTCGTTCGTGCCGGCGAGGATTCCGCGAAGCAGACCGGACAGGTGAGATTGCAGTGCTCGGTGATCTCGATCAGCGCCAGGCAGGAATGCTGCTCGTGATCAGGACAGAGCCCGCAATCATAGGGACAGCCGAATTCGGTGCGCTGCTGGAATTGCAGCGGTCGGTCCCCGGGCTTGATGAAGTCCTTGCACAGGCGCCAGTAGGCCGCATCGGTGGACACCAGCGTCGATTGGACGCCATGCTCCCTGCAGCGCTTTTCGTACCAGACCTCGTTATCCAGGATCTGGATCTTGGTCGGCACCAGCTTCAGGCAGGTCTCGCAGAGCGATTGGGTCTGGCCCCAGAAGATGTAGGGACGCGATCTACGCAACGGCGCGTTCATGCAAGTAACTCATTTTGCAAGCGTCTCGCTTTGGGCGCCGTCGCCAGCATGAAGCCGGCGTAGAGCAGGATGGACAGCGACAGCAGGTGAAACAGGGTGAAGGGGCCGATCAGCGGGCCGTAAGGCTTGAGGAATTCCCACAGGAAGCGCTGCGCTCCATAAAAGGCGAGCGCCAGGTAGAAACCATTGGTGATCACAAACGCGTTCCGGTTCAAGACTGCCAGCACATAAGCGAGCGCGAATGCGGCCATGGCCGCGCTCTCGTAGAGCTGCACGGGATGACGCAGAACGCCGTCGCCGAAATCATGGCCAAAGGGCAGCGCCGTCGGCGTGCCATAGGTGAAGTCGTCGAGCCCTGCGAAATAGCAACCGAGCCGGCCGATTGCGATGCCGGCGGCGAGCGGCAGCGCGAACCGCGCGCCGGTGCGTAAGGTGATGCCGGCCGTCCATTTGTAGAGCTCGATCGCCACGATGCCGCCGGCCAACGCGCCCTCGACAGAACGCGCAATGCCGCTCTGCCCCGACAGCCACAGATTGGCGGAGCCGAACAGATAGGCGCCGAGGCCGGCGCCGAACACCAGCGCGGCGATGTAGGGCAGCTGGAAGGAGTGCGCCGGAAACTGCAGGCGTTGTCGCGACAGCCACCAGACGCTGCCCGCCGCCGCCAGCCACGCCAGGACGTCGAAGATGGTGTGAAGGACAGCCCCGCTCATGCGGAACCGACTATAGCACGCTTTCGATCAGAAGGGCGCGCCGCTCATTGCTGTGCCCTCTCCCCTTGTGGGAGAGGGCACACACCTCGCAGACACAGGCTCACTGGGGTGAGGGGTCTTTCTCGGCAGACGAACTCGCGGAGAGAACCCCTCATCCGACGCGCGCACTGCGCGCGTCACCTTCTCCCACAAGGGGAGAAGGAAGAAACCTTTTGCTACCCCGCCTCCCGCTCCTCGGTCGGGTAGACCCCGCGCAACACTTCCTCGAAGTGCATCTTCACGGCATCGTTGCACAGGCAGGCGCGAAGCTTCAGGCCGTCGCGGTTGAGAACGAGGATCGATCCGCGCCGCGTATCGAGAATGCGTTCTGCCTTGAACGACTGAAGCACGCGGCTGGCATAGGAGCGGCCGACGCCGAGCAGCGTCGCAAGCTGCTCGTGGGTCAGCGGCACGCTGCTCTCGTCGCCGGTTCGCTCCATCGCCGCCAAGATCCATTTGGCGGTGCGCTGCTCGATCGAATGGATGGCGTTGCAGGCGGTCGACTGGAAGATCTGCGCCAGCATGCAGTCGGCATAGCGGGCAAAAATGTTGCGCAGCGAGGCTGAGCGCTGCTTGGCCGCTTCCAGCTTGGCGACGTGGATCCGCGCAAACGGCCCGCCGAACTTCACGCAGATCCGGGTGTAGGCGGGCAGGAAACCCTCGCTGACGATGCCGCCCACCGCGCCTTCGCGGCCGACCAGGATGGTTTCGACGTCGCGGCCGTCCTCGTTGGGAACGAGAAAGGTCGCGAGCGCCGGGCCGCAGGGGAAATGGACGACCTGAACGTCGTCACCGGGACTGTAGAGCAAATGGTTGGCCGCAGCATTCTCGACCGTCACATGCGGCGCAAGCAGGGCGTAGTCTGCCTGGTTCAACCGCCGCAACAGATTGTTGGTTGGCCGGCTCTCGACCTCGAATGTCTTGCCGATACGCGCATCCATCGTGAACTCCCGTCCTGCTCCCCACCTTAGCGAGTTCCGTCCAGGTCCTGTGTGCACAAGTGGACAGACTTGAGAACGGCAATGTGGTGGGTTTCGTTCCGGGAACCCATCGATGCGCTGCGCGCAGGCATCGTGTCGCGGCAGTCCTGATCCAAAAACCCCCCACCCAAGATCTGATCATGGCACCCGTAGTTCCCGATGGCACAGGCTGGCCGGCCGACGTTCTGATCGTCGAAGACGACCCGATCATCGCGATCGATTTCGAGGATCGCCTGCTGGGCTTCGGCGTGACGAACGTGCGGACCGTCGGGTCGGTGACCCAGGCGCTGGGCGCCATTGCGGAGCGTGCGCCCGACTTCGCCCTGCTCGATGTCGAGCTGATCCGCGAGACGAGCTTTGCGGTCGCCGCGCGGCTGGTCGCGCTGAAGATCCCGTTCGTCTTCGTCACCGGCTACGGCGCCGAGGCGCGGATTCCGCCCGAATTCTCCGGCCAGCCACGGTTGCAGAAGCCGTGTTCGAGCGACGCCCTGGAGGCGGCGCTAAGGCTGCGCGCCGCCGGTTAGAAGCGTTTCCCAGCGTCCAGCGGTCAGCTCGGCTTCGGATCAAGCGTGGTCGACCACAGCGCGACGTCGGCGCGGTCGCGCAAGGTCACAATCATCTGGCCGGAGGCGCCGTCGATCTTGACGTGGCCGAAGAACTGCATGCCCGCGGACGGCGGCAGGTTCTGGCTGTCCTTGCCCGGTGCCTTGACGAAGCGCACCTCGGGTCCAAAGGTGTTGTCGAGTGTGGCCGGACCGAACGTGCCGGCATGCAGCGGGCCCGAGACGAATTCCCAGAACGGCTCGAACTCCTGGAACTGAGCCTTGTTCGGATCGTAATAGTGCGCGGCTGCGTAGTGCACGTCGGCGGTCAGCCACACCGTGTTGCTGATCGGCGCCGTCTTGATGAAGCGCAGGATGTCGGCGATCTCGAACTCGCGGCCGCGCACCGGGCCGTCGCCTTGCGCGAACGCTTCTGAGCCGCCTTTCGGCCCGTCCGATACGACAAGGCTGAGCGGCATGTCGGAGGCGATCACCTTCCAGGTCGCGCGCGAATTGAGCAGGCCGCGCTTGAGCCAGGCGATCTGGTCCGGGCCCAGGAAATAGCTGGCGGGGCCGTAAGCGGTTTCGAGATTGGGGCCATTCGGGCCGCGATAGCTGCGCTCGTCGAGCATGAACACGTCGAGATGCGGGCCATAGGAAATCTGCCGATAGACCCGGCCGGGCTCGCTGATGCTTTCGCGCAGCGGATACATCTCGTGGAAGGCGCGGGCCCCGCGCGCGGCCAGCAACGCGATGTTGCGTTCCTTGTAGGCCGCCGGCAGCTCCTTCGACGCGGACCAATTGTTGGTCACCTCGTGGTCGTCCCATTGCACGAAGATCGGCACCTCGGCATTGAAGGCGCGGACGTTGTCGTCGGTGAGATTGTATTTGTGCGCCGCGCGAAACTCGTCCAGCGTCTCGGCGACCTTGGCCTTCTCGGGGATGGTGACGTTCTTCCAGATCTTGCCGTCGGCGAGCTTGACCTCGGATGCAATCGGGCCGTCGGCGTAGATGGTGTCGCCGGAATGCAGGAAGAAGTCCGGCCGGTGCTTGCGCATCGTGGCGAAGCTGAACATCCCGCCGTCGTCAGGGTTGATGCCCCAGCCTTGGCCGGCGACGTCACCGCCCCAGACGAAGCTGACGTCGCGGCGGTCGGCCGGCGCGGTGCGGAAACGGCCGACCACGGATTCGCCCTCGATCGCGCTGTGCGAGAGGTCGCGGAAGCGGACGCG
>RXJC01000523.1 GCA_003963435.1 Bradyrhizobiaceae bacterium
CGAGCGTCGTCAGCACCTGGCCAGCCTGCGAACCCGAGACACGCACCACCGCGATCGCACTCGGTGCCCGGCCGGACGACAGCGCAAAAATGGTCTGGTCTCGCGGATGCATGGCCTATTTGTGCGGCTGCCAGTGAAAAGGCAATTCCGTTTTCGGCCCAGCCTAGGGAGACGGATTTGCTGCACCAGATCTCGCAGCAAAACCCATATTGCACTGCAAAATAGGCACGGCCATTTGCTGCAAGAGCGCCTTTCCGCCAACACTTCGGCCGCGCCGAATTCAAGTATTGTATAAAGATATCAACAGATTAATAGAAGGGAGGGATCGGCACCGTGGCACCCGTCATGCTGCAATTCTCCCGCAGCAATGGTGCACAATAAAAAGGGCGCCCGAAGGCGCCCCCGAATACTTTGTTGCACTGCACTCAGGTGTTCATGGAGTCGAAGAACTCGGAATTGCTCTTGGTCGAGCGCAGCTTGTCGAGCAGGAAGTCGATCGCGTCCATGGTGCCCATCGGATTGAGGATGCGGCGGAGCACGTACATCTTCTTGAGCACCTGCGGATCGGTGATGAGCTCTTCCTTGCGGGTGCCGGAGCGGGAGATGTCGATCGCCGGGAAGGTGCGCTTGTCCGAGACCTTGCGGTCCAAGATCAGTTCCGAGTTACCGGTGCCCTTGAACTCTTCGAAGATGACTTCGTCCATGCGGCTGCCGGTGTCGACCAGCGCGGTCGCGATGATGGTCAGCGAGCCGCCCTCCTCGATGTTGCGGGCGGCACCGAAGAAGCGCTTGGGGCGCTGCAGCGCGTTGGCGTCGACACCGCCGGTCAGCACCTTGCCGGATGACGGCACCACCGTGTTGTAGGCGCGGCCGAGGCGCGTGATCGAATCGAGCAGGATCACGACGTCGCGGCCATGCTCGACCAGGCGCTTGGCTTTTTCGATCACCATCTCGGCGACCTGGACGTGACGCACCGCCGGTTCGTCGAAGGTCGACGACACGACCTCGCCCTTCACCGAGCGCTGCATGTCCGTGACTTCTTCCGGACGCTCGTCGATCAAAAGCACGATCAGATAGCACTCGGGATGATTGTGCGTGATCGAGTGCGCGATGTTCTGCATCAGCACGGTCTTACCCGTACGCGGCGGCGCCACGATCAATGCGCGCTGGCCCTTGCCGATGGGCGCGACGATGTCGATCACGCGTGCCGACAGGTCTTTCCGCGTCGGATCGTCGATTTCCATGCGGAAACGCTGGTTCGGAAACAGCGGCGTGAGGTTGTCGAAATTGACCTTGTGCTTGGCCTTTTCCGGGTCCTCGAAATTGAGCGTGTTGACCTTCAGCAGCGCGAAATAGCGCTCGCCCTCTTTCGGGCTGCGGATATGGCCTTCGATGGTGTCGCCGGTGCGCAGGCCGAAACGGCGGATCTGCGACGGCGAAACGTAGATGTCGTCGGGGCCCGGCAGGTAATTCGCATCCGGCGAGCGGAGGAAGCCGAAGCCGTCGGAGAGCACCTCGACGACGCCCTGGCCGACAATGTCGGTCTCGGCAAGTGCGAGCTGCTTGAGGATGGCAAACAGCAGCTCCTGCTTGCGCATGGTGCTGGCGTTCTCGACCCCGTTCTCCTCCGCAAACGAGACGAGCTCGGCCGGCGTTTTGGACTTGAGGTCTTCGAGTTTAATTTCCCGCATTGGGGTGGTCCTGTGGGGTAACCTTGGAAGGGGGGTGCGAGGAGGCTCTGAAATGCGGACGTGAGAAGGTAAGGTCCGCAGGTCTGGCAAGGTTAAGTGCCGGTGAGGCTTCAAACCTGATGCGGTGTCCGGCCTCTGGAAAGCTCAGACACAACCACATCCGCCTGCGTTGGGTGGGATATCGACAATATAGAAAATAGCTTCCCTCTCCGCAAGAAGAAGCGCTGAGCGATTCGCCGCGGCCATTGCCTAGAACGGCTTCACGATCACCATGATGACGATGACAATCATCAAAATGGTCGGCACCTCATTGATAATCCGATAGAATTTCTGGCTCCGCGGGCGCCTATCGGCGGCGAAATCCTTCAGCCAGCGGGAAAAAAAGCCGTGGACCGCCGACATCGCCAGGACCAGTGCCAGTTTTACGTGCAGCCAGCCGAACGAGAACCAGTGGCCGGACCAGGTGAGATAAAGCCCGGCGAGCCAAGTCACGATCATGGCGGGGTTGATGATGGCCTTGAACAGCCGGCGTTCCATCACCTTGAACGTCTCCGACTGCTTCGAGCCGATCTCAGCCTCGCAATGATAGACGAACAGCCGCGGCAGATAGAGCATGCCCGCCATCCAGGCGATGACGGCGATCACATGCAGCGCCTTGATCCAGAGATAGACGTCTTCGAACATTTCGCGGGTCCGCTTTCTGCCCAGCGAAAGGAACTGGGGATAGTAAGAACTCGTTAAGGTCTCACCGTGCACACATATCTCCCCGTAGGGCCTTCCTCAAACCTAGAATCTTAGATTCTTAAGGTTTGAGTCTATGTGACCGTGGATTGGACTCATGCAATTCCGTCCGCGGGTTCGCGCGCGCTTTTTCACATCCATCCACATATCCCGGACAGACCTGCCGACTTCCGATAAGTCAGCCGGCTGCAAAGACTTGCGCGATTCTATCGGCAGCTTATCAAGGCAGTTGTCCGCGCAATCCAGTTCCCAGCGCGACAGGGCGGCGAACTTGTCCTGAGGGGCAGTGGTGTGAAGAAAATTGGCACTTGTCCCGCCCCTGGTGTCGCACATCCCTTTCCGAGGGGTTAAGCTCCACAGAAATCCACAAACCGCCCCGCCCCCATACAAAGAGTTTTTGTGCCGACCTCGAACAATTATTTCCATCTGCACCTCGTCTCCGACTCCACCGGCGAGACCCTGATCACCGTGGCGCGCGCGGTGGCGGCCCAATACGCCAACGTGACGCCGGTCGAGCATGTCTATCCGCTGGTGCGCAGCCAGAAACAGCTCGACCGCGTGCTCGACGAGATCGAGGAGGCGCCGGGAATCGTGCTGTTCACGCTGCTGGAGAAGGATCTGGTCTCCAGGCTCGAGGACAAGTGCAAGGAGATCAACGTTCCGAGCCTGTCGATCATCGGCCCCGTCATGCAGCTGTTCGAAGCCTATCTTGGGGCTGCGACCACGGGCCGCGTCGGCGCTCAGCACGTCCTCAACGCGGAATATTTCAAGCGCATCGACGCGCTGAACTACACGATGATCCATGACGACGGCCAGCATGTCGATGGCCTCAACGAGGCCGACGTCGTGCTGGTCGGCGTGTCCCGGACCTCCAAGACGCCGACGTCGATTTATCTGGCCAATCGCGGCATCCGCACTGCCAACGTGCCGTTGGTTCCTGGCATTCCGGTGCCCTCGCAATTGGAGACGCTGACGCGGCCGCTGGTCGTCAGCCTGCACGCAACACCGGAACGGCTGATTCAGATTCGCCAGAACCGCCTGCTCTCGATGGGCGCCGAATCCGGCAGCGACACCTATACCGACAAGCAGTCGGTCACCGAGGAGGTCGCATTCGCGCGCAAGCTCAGTGCCAAGCACGATTGGCCGCTGCTCGACGTCACACGGCGCTCGATCGAGGAAACCGCGGCGGCGATCATGAAGCTCTACAGCGATCGCCAGCGCAACCGGCCCACAGAATAGTTTTCGCGATGGGTTTGTGGCTCGGCAAATCTCCGTTGGTCCTGGCTTCGCAGAGCAGCGCGCGAAAAATGCTGCTGGCCAATGCCGGACTGGAGTTCAAGGCCGTTACGGCCGATATCGACGAACGGGGCATTCAGGCTGCGTCGAAGCTGTCGAGCCCGCGCGAGATTGGTCTGTTGCTCGCGCGTGAAAAGGCCAAAGCGGTCTCCGCGCATCACCCCGGAAGCTATGTGATCGGCGCCGACCAGACGCTGGCCCTCGGCAACCGTCTCTTCAACAAGCCTGCCGGACGCGACCAGGCGATGGCACAATTGCGCGACCTCGCCGGCAACAGCCACGAGCTGAATTCCGCGGTGGCCGTCGCACATGACGGCAAGATCGTCTTCGAGGACGTCTCGGTGGCGCGCATGACGATGCGAGCGATGACCGAGGCGGAGCTGTCGGCCTATCTGGACGCCGCCGGCGATGCCGTCACCACCAGTGTCGGCGCCTATCAGCTCGAGGGCCTCGGCATTCATTTGTTCGAGCGTATCGAGGGCGACCATTTCACCATTCTCGGCCTGCCGCTACTGCCGCTGCTTGCGTTCCTGCGGCGCGAACGGCTAGTTGCAGTCTAAACAAGAGATGGCGCGGCGCTGATGCGGATCCTGGGACTGACCGGCTCGATCGGGATGGGCAAATCCACCACCGCGAAGTTGTTCGCGGAAGCCGGTGTGCCCGTCTACGACGCCGATGCCGCCGTGCATCAGCTCTACGAGGGCGAAGCAGCCCCTGCGATCGAGGCCGCCTTTCCCGGCACCACCGTCAACGGCAAGGTCGACCGGCCAAAATTGTCTGCGCGTGTGGTGCACGACCCCGCCGCCATCAAGCAGCTCGAACAGATCGTCCATCCGATGCTCGGTGCCTCCCGGCAAAAATTCTTTGCCGAGGCGGAGGCCGCCAAAGCGGCGGTCGTGGTGCTCGACATCCCGCTGCTGTTCGAAACCGGCGGCGAGAAGCGCGTCGATGCCGTGGTCGTGGTCTCGACCTCGCCGGAACTGCAGCGCGAGCGGGTGCTGGCGCGGGGCACGATGGATGAAGCCAAGCTGGATGCCATCATCGCCAAGCAGACCCCGGACGCCGAGAAGCGCAAGCGGGCCGATTTCGTGGTGGATACCTCACACGGACTCGAGCCGGTGCGCGCCCAAATCGCGCACATCCTGGCCGAGGTCGTTAAGATGCCGCAGCGGCGGGCCTGATTCGCGGCTCACCCGGCTCTCACGACACTGATCTCAAGCCACTCATCTCAAGACATGCGCGAAATCGTTCTCGACACTGAAACCACTGGCCTCGATCCGCTTCGCGGCGATCGCCTGGTCGAAATCGGCTGTGTCGAGATCTTGAACCGCATGCCGACGGGTCAGAGCTATCACGTCTATATCAACCCCGAGCGGGACATGCCGGCGGAAGCCTTCGCGGTGCACGGGCTGTCGGCTGAATTCCTGTCGACCAAGCCGCTGTTCCACGAGATCGTCGACGAGTTTCTCGCCTTCATCGGCGATGCGCCGCTGGTGATTCACAACGCCTCGTTCGACGTCGGGTTCATTAATGCCGAGCTCGACCGCATCAAGCGCGCCGCGATCCCCCGCGAGCGGCTGGTCGATACGCTGCTGCTGGCCCGGCGCAAGCATCCCGGCGTGTCGAACCGGCTCGACGATCTCTGCTCGCGCTATGCGATCGACAATTCACACCGCACCAAGCACGGCGCATTGCTGGACGCCGAGCTGTTGGCCGAGGTCTATGTCGATCTGGTGGGAGCGCGGCAATCGCAGCTGCTGCTGGCGTCGGAAGCCCAGGAGATTCGCGTCAATGCGGCAGGCGATGCGCCGCGGCGGCAGCGCGTGGTGCCGCTTGCGCCGCGGGTCTCAGAGGCCGAGCGGGAGGCCCATCGGGCCTTCATCGCAACGATGGGCGAAAAGGCGATCTGGAACGAATATCTCGCCGCTCCAGTCGCCCCTCCGGCTGGTTAATTAGGCCTGGCCGGCCTGACCCTGGGCGGCCATTTGCCGCTCCATGTTCTGGCGATAGAGACCGACGAAGTCGACCGGGTCCAGCATCAGCGGCGGGAACCCGCCGTCGCGCACGGCCGTGGCGATGATCTCGCGCGCGAACGGGAACAGGAGGCGCGGGCACTCGATCATGACCAGCGGATGCAGATTCTCCTTCGGCACGTTGGCGACGCGGAACACGCCGGCATAGGCGAGCTCGAACGAGAACATGATCTTGCCCGCGGTTTCGGCCTTGCCCTCGACCGACAGCGTCACCTCGAACTCCTGTTCGCTGAGGTTGTTGGCGCTGACATTGATCTGGATGTTGATCTGGGGCGGCTGGCTCTGCTGCTGGAGCGAGCTCGGCGCGTTCGGATTTTCGAACGACAGGTCCTTGGTATATTGCGCCAGCACGTTGAGCTGGGGCGCCTGGGCCGCCTCGGGAGGGGTGCCGTTACCGTTGGTCATGAGAGTCTCTCCTTACCCGATTTGGGCTGAATTTCGCGGCGGTTGGCTAACATAGGGCTGCCTCGTTCCACAAGGACGAACGGTCCCGGGACCGGGGTTGCGGCGGCGCCCACGGTTGCGACCTTCACCCTGCCTTTCCCGCAAAACAGCGCCTTAAACGATTGAAGATGCGCGATTTCCGGGCAGGATCGGGTTTCCCCTTAAGGATAAAACGCGCTACACTTGGTACTGTGCCAAAAGGCGCCATTGGCCGGGCAAGATTTCGTGCCTACATCCCACGGACCAGACGCGGACCTAAAATTGGCGATGTAGACTTGCCGTTCCCGTATGGAACGGTCTACTGGCCGGATCTATTTTTCCCGGCGACGGCCCCAAAAGCGAAGATCCAGAGCAAAGACCAGAAAGCGAATACGACGTGGACATCTACACCATCATCTTCCTGGCGCTGGCGGTCTTCATTTTTCTGCGGCTGCGCAGCGTGCTCGGTCAGCGGACCGGCAACGAACGGCCGCCGTTCGATCGGACTGCCGCCCGCAATGCGCTGGGGGGTGGCCAGGACAACAACGTCGTGACCATGCCGGGCAAGGTGATCGACCAGGCCCCGCTGGCGCCGACGGCCGAGCCGGTCGCGCCTTCCGACCGCTGGAAGGGTCTGACTGAACCGGGCACCGCGCTGGCGCAGGGCCTGGATGCCATCGTCGACAAGGATTCCACCTTCGATCCGCGCCATTTCATCTCGGGCGCCCGCGGCGCCTATGAGATGATCGTGCTGGCCTTTGCCAACGGCGACCGCCGCGCGCTCCGCGACCTGTTGTCGTCGGAGGTCTATGACAGCTTCGACGCCGCGATCAAGGAGCGCGAGAAGAACGAGCAGAAGACCGAGACCCGCTTCGTCTCGATCGACAAGGCTGAGCTCGTCGGCGCCGAGCTGCGCGACCGCACCGCCCAGCTCACGATCCGCTTCGTCTCGCAGATGATCTCGGCCACCCGCGACAAGGCCGGCAACATCGTCGACGGCAGCGCCGATACGGTCGCCGACATCACCGACATCTGGACTTTCGCCCGCGACATCACCTCTCGCGATCCGAACTGGAAGCTGGTTGGCACCGGAAGCGCGAATTAAGATCTTTCTGAAGACCAGCGCGACCGCGCTTTGCGCAGGCGTCGTCGTGCTGTCGTCGTTTTCGCTCGGCGCCGAGGCCGCGCGGCGCCACTATCGCAGCCATCACCATCATCTGCCTTCGGTGCCTGCCGCCCCGCCGCGGGCCTTGCCCTATCCGCAGCTGCCCTTGCCGTTCGAAATCTCAGGCGCGCAATATCTGCCGCTGGCCTGGGCCGACGTGAAGGGCTGGGGCGATGACGATCATCTCGCAGCGTACAAGACGTTTCGCGCCAGCTGCCGGTCGATCAACGGCCAGAACGGCGCAGCTGAATCCAAGGCGCTCGCAGGCTCGCTGAACGAGCCTTGCAAGGTCGCCAAATCGCTCGAGATCAGCGACGATTCCAAGGCCAAGACCTTCTTCGAGGAGAATTTCGCGCCGCTGCGGATCTCGCGACTCGGCGAGCCCGATGGGTTCGTCACTGGTTATTATGAGCCGGTGCTGGAGGGATCGCGTACCCAGACCGATGTCTACAACGTTCCGGTCTATCGCCGGCCCTCGAACTTGTTCGTGCGCGGCTACAAGCAGGATGCGGTGAGCCTGCCGAACAAGGGGCCGGTTTATCGCAAGATCGGCCGCCGCAAGCTGGTGCCCTATTACGACCGTGGCGAGATCGAGGACGGCAAGATCGCCGGCCGCGGCCTGGAGATCGCCTGGCTGAAGGACCCGACCGATCTGTTGTTCGCGCAGATCCAGGGCTCGGCGCGGATCAAGTTCGAGGACGGCAGCACGGTTCGGCTCAACTATGATGCCTATAACGGCTATCCCTACACCGCCGTCGGTCGCATTCTGATCGAGCGCGGCATCATTCCGAAGGAAGAGATGTCGATGCAGAAGATCAGGGAATGGATGACGCAGAACCCTGACGGCGCCAAGGAGCTGCGCCGCGCCAACCGCGCCTACATCTTCTTCCGCGAGGTCAACCTGTCCGACAAGGACGAGGCGGTGGGCGCGCAAGGGATTCCGTTGACGGCGGGACGCTCGATTGCGGTCGACAAATCGCTGCATGTCTACGGCACGCCGTTCTTCATCGAGGGCGAGCTGCCGATCGAATCCGATCGCGCCAAGACGCCGTTCCATCGGCTGATGATCG
>RXJC01000126.1 GCA_003963435.1 Bradyrhizobiaceae bacterium
AGACGTATCAGCCGCGGGCCATCGGCGAGCAGCAGCGAGGTGCCGTCGGTGGCCAGATCTTCCGGCGCTTCGCATTCGAGCAGGATCTCCGCCTGCTCCAGCGCCTGGTTGGGCTTCAACGCGCCGTCGAACGAGGGGACGGTGATGGCCGCCTCGCCGCGGCCGAGGACGCGGTTGGCGAATTCGCTGAGTGCGGCGATCACGACGGCTTCCCCCAGCGCTTGTCGTACTGCACGAAGTTGGGATCGGCATTGTCGAGCTTGAAGCGGCCGATCCGGTTGTTGGCGATGCCGCCGAGATAGAGATAGCCGCGATGCTCGCGCATCGAGGTGATCATGGGATGGTTGAGGCCCTTGAGGTCCCAGAACGATTCCAGGATCTTGCCCTGCTCGTTGAACTTGACGACGCAGCCGGTGTTGATGTTCGGGAACAGCCATTCGTCGACCGGGACGCGCTTGGCCATGCGCCGGCGGAAGCCCGGCATCTTCCAGGCGAGATCCAGCGACGGGCTGCGCATGCCGACCAGCGCCAGCCAGTAATTGCCGTCCGAGGCAAGGTTGATGTTGTCGGGGTAGCCCGGCAGATTGTCCATGACGATCTCGACGTCGCCCTTCCTGGGGCCGGCGAACCAGTAGCGCTTGATCGAGCAGCCGAACGTCTCCGCGAACAGGATGGACTGCCCGTCGCTGGCGACCGCGACGCCGTTGGGGAATTTGAGGCCGCGCAGCGCGGTATGGGTCGTGCCGGTCTTGGTGTCGTAGCAGATGATGCGGCCGTTGCCGCGCGCCTCCAGCCCGTCGACCGGCCATTCGTCCATCTCGTAGCGGACGGTGGCCTCGGAGAAGAAGATCAGCCCGTCGTCGGTGATGTCCAGGTCGTCGGCAAGCCGCAGGCGGCTGTCGTCGTTCACGGAGTAGATGCTGCGGTTGGTCTCGTCGGTCGCCTTCTCCACGGTGCCGTCGGGCTTGATGCGATAGAGCCCCATGCCGCCGATGCAGACATAGAGATTGTCCTCTCTGTCGAACGCCATGCCGAGCGGCTGGCCGCCGATATGGGCGAACACCTCCATCCGCTCGTAGTCGGGCGGGAAGAAGCGGATGATGTCGCCGTGCCGCGATCCCGCGTAGAGCACGTCGTTGCGGTCGAGGATGACGTCCTCGGGCGCCTCGATCCGGCCAAGCCCGATCAGCGAGACGTCGCGCAGCTTGTCGTTCTGCTCGAACGGCCCGCCCTGGCCGATCTCGGTCGGCGGCGGTGGCGGCAGCGCATGATAGGTCGGGGCGACATAGACCTTGCTGATGATGCGGGTGCGGTTCTTCTGCCAGCGGATATCGACCATCGCGGCAGCCAGCAGGATCGACGCCAGCGCCATGCGGTTGACGCCGCCGCGCGCGTTCATGGCGGTCAGCCCGTTGGTGACGAGCAAAACGATGAGCACGCCGACCATGGACTTGACGACCGAGCCCTTGCCGCCGCCGAGCGTGATGCCGCCGAGCACGGTTGCCGTCAGCACGATCACCTCTAAGCCGACGCCGATGTCGCCGCCGACCGTGCCGAGCCTCGCTGCGAAGAACAGCGCGCCGATGCTGGTCAGCACGCCGCTCGCGACATAGCAGAGCGCGATGGTGCGGCGGACCGGAATGCCGGAATTGTAGGCCGAGCGCCGCGAGCCGCCGATCGCGGTAATGTGCCAGCCCGGCCGCAGGCGCGTCAGGAAGACGTGACCGAAGATCGCGATCACGATGTAGACCAGCGCGACGCTGGGGATGCCGAGCAAATCGCCGCCGCCGATGAAATTCCAGGACGGAATGTCGGGGAAGGCCGAGGCGATGGCGTTGGAATAGCGCTGGATCAGGAGATCATAGGCCGAGCGGTAGATGATCAGCGTGATCAGCGTGGTGATGAAGGCGCGCAAACGGAGATAGCCGATCAGCACGCCGTTCACCGCGCCAAGCAGGCCGCCGACGACCATGGTGGCGACCACCACGGCGGGGATGGGCCAATTGAGCACGTCGAGCAGATAGAGCGCGCAGAAATCCGTCAGTGCGAAGATCGACCCGACCGACAGATCGATGCCGCCGACGATGACGACCAGCGCCATGCCGAGGCCGATGAAGCCGATCTCGCCGGCCTGCCGCGCGGTGTCTGCAAGGCTCGCGGGAGAGAGGAAGTGCTCGAGCGAACGGCTGAGCGCGAAGCCGACGATCAGCAGCAGGATCACCGGAATGGCGGTTTCGGTCCATCGTTTGGACAGGATCTCGCCGAGGAGATGGTCCGGCCAGTAGCGATATCGGAGCCTCGTCAGTGTCTCGCGCATCTGCCTTCCGCTAATTCCATGAGCAAGGTTGCGCGCTCCGCGCCCGAACGGGGCGGAACGCGCAGCTGTCGTGTGCGATCACTTCTTGAGGTCGGAGAGATTCCAGCACGCCGTCTGGGTGTCGGCGTTCTCCTTGGTGATCGGAATCAGCGTGGTGTATTCCGAGCCCTTCACCGAGCCCGCCTTGACGCCCGACGACAGCAGCCATTTGATGGTGCCGGCCATCTGCGCTGCCTGCGTCGGCACGTCGTAGCTCATGTCGAGATCGAACGAGCCGTTCTTGACGAGCTCGCATGCGCCCTTGCGCTCGCCGCCGCCCGACGTTGCCAGGAACACCTTGCCGGTCAGGCCGGCTTCCTTGATCGCCGCGGCGGTGCCGATGTCCATGCCGTCCCAGAAGCCGACGATGCCGCAGAGATCAGGGTTCTGCTTCAGCACCGTCTGGGTGATCGCCTTGGCCTTGGCGGCATCCCAATCGGCGGCCTGGCTGGAGACGACCTTGATCTCGGGGTGCTTGGCGAGGACGTTCTCGACGCCCTTGAGCGTGTAGGCGCTGGCCGCCGCCGAGAGCGCGCCCTGGATGATGGCGATCTTGTTCGACTTGCCCTGGCAGGCCTTCACGACGCCCTCGGTCTGGCGCTCGCCGATCTCGATCCAGTTGGCGCCGACGAAGGCCGAGCTGCGATAGGCCGAGCCCATGTTGATCTGGATGACGTAGATGCCTTCGTTCTCGGCGCGCTGCAGCAGTTTCGCGTAGGTCTGGACGTCGGGATTGTGGATCACCATCACCGCCGGCTTCTCCGAGATCAGCGAGGTGACGGCCTGCGCGCCGGCATTGGTATTCCAGTTGGGATCGCGAATGACGAACTTGACGCCGAACGGCTCGAGCTCCTTCTTCAGGCCCGCATACCAGCCTTCGGTCAGGTCGAAGTTCATCGCGACCGGCACGTAGGCGACGGTCTTGCCGGCCAGCGCCTCCCGGAAGGTCTTCTGAAACGGCTCGTCGAGCCCCTGTTGGGCGAGGGCCGGGACGGCGCCGGCTGAAAGCGCCAGTGCGGCGAGACTTCCAAGCGCGAGCTTGTGCATGCAGGTCATTGTCTTCCTCCTTGTTGGGGCAGATCAGATGTCGCCCTGTTGGGCCGTTTCTTCGTTGCGTGGATTGAGGAACGTGTCGGTGATGACCGCGACCAGCAGCACGAGGCCCTTGATCAGGTTCTGGCCGGCATAGGGGATGTTCAGGATCGTCATGCCGTTCAGCATCGTTCCGATCAGCAGCGTGCCGATGATGACGTTGACGACACCGCCGCGTCCGCCCGACAGGCCGATGCCGCCGAGCACGACGACGAGGATGACGTCGTAGATCAGCGTGGAGTTGAAGATGCGGGTCGGCATGGAGTTGACGGACGCCGCCATCACCAGGCCGGCAAAGCAGCCGATCAGCGCCGCAAGGACGTATTGCAGCACGATGATGGGCCGCGTCGGGATGCCGGTGACGCGCGCCGCGAACGGGTTGTCGCCGATCGCGTAGATGTAGGCGCCCCAGCGCGTCTTGCGCAGCAGGACGAACACCACGACGCAGGCGATCGCGAACATCACGATCGAGGTGGGGATGCCGAGGATGCTGCCCTGGCCGAGCCGCTCGAACCCGGCCATGCCGTCGCTCCATTGCACGACGTCGAGCTGGAACAGCGCGGCCTGGCCGAGACCGGCGACGAACAGGCCGCTCGCGAGCGTTGCGAACAAGGGCGGCACTTCCGCATAGGCGATCAGCCAGCCGTTGACGAGGCCGACCGCGATCGACAGCAAACCGGCCGCGAGCACCGAGGCCGGCAGCGAATGCCCGTTCTGCACCATCTGCAGCACGAGGCCGCCGGGGACGGCGAGGGCCGCGATCAAGGACAGGTCGATGCCGCGGCCGATCACGACGATCGCCATGGCCAGGCCAAGGATGCCCAGCACCGCCACGTTCTGCAGCAATGTCAGCATGTTGTCGGCGGAGAGGAAGCCGTTGAGGAAGATCGAGAAGCTCAGGAAGAGGACGGCGAAGACCGCAAACACGATCTCCTGTTGGCTGATCCGAACGCGCTTCATAGCCTGCCATCCCCTTGAGGGCGGCATCGCGCGTGCGGGATCGCCGTCTTCCCGCGCGCTTGCCTCCCCCCGTCTCAAGACTTGTTTCGCGCTTGATAGGCGAGCGGCCTCAACGCGGCTTGCTTGAACGCGCAAACCTTTTGCGCTGGCGCGCAAAGTGTCTTGCGTGAAGCTGCCGGGAACCTAAGATCGAGCCGTCAGTTTTTGTGCGCCGCACAGAGAAGCCTCGCTGCAACGGGCCGCCGATGGATCTGGTGTTTACGACCGAGGAGCTGGATCCCGCAAAACGCTTTGCGGCCTGGCAGGATGCGATCTGCGACCACTACGTCCATGTCGACGTGAACGCGGTGAAGCCGGCCGACTATCAGGGCTTTATCCGCGAGGCGCAATTTGGCCCGGTGACGATGAGCGACGTCTTCCTGTCGGAGCAGCGCATCTCCCGGCGCGAGCGGCACATCGCCAAGCTCGACAAGGATTGTTACTACGTCCAGTTTCTGCAACAGGGCAGCATGGACGTGCTCCAGGCCGGTCACACCCTGGCGACCAGCCCGGGCATCGGCGCGATCTTTTCGGCATCCGACGCCTACGATCTCGAATGCTCGAACCAATTCCGGTCGTTGTATCTGGAAATTCCGCGCAAGGAATTTTCGTCGCGCTTCGCCGAAGGAAAGATGCCGCTGGCGGCGACGATCGCGACGGGACGTGGCCTCGGGCGGATCGCCGCCGAGTTCTGCGCGCTGCTCGCCGCCGAGGCGTCAAGCCTGGAGGAGACGGCGCGAGGCCGGCTCGGCCAGGAGCTGATGGACGTTCTGGCGCTCGCGCTCGACATGGGCGACAAGGACGAGTTCTCGGAGGACGCGACCGCGCGGAAGGCGCGGCTGCGCTCCGTCAAGGCCTGGATCGAGGAGCACCTGACCGAGCCCGACCTGTCGCTGGAGAAGATCGCCAGGAGCAACGGCGTCTCGCTCCGGCATCTGCATTACCTGTTTCGCTCGACCGAGATGTCGGTGTCGGAATGGATCCTGAACCGCCGCCTGCAGCGTTGCTACGACGCGCTGATGCGCCCGGAGCTGCGCGCGCTGTCGGTGACCGAGATCGCCTATCGGCTCGGCTTCAGCAGCTCCTCGCATTTCAGCACGGTGTTCCGCCGCAAGTTCGGCCACAGCCCGTCCGAGCTGCGCCGGCGGCAGACGACGCCGATGGAGTAGGGCAGCGCATCAGGTCCTCATTCTGAGGGCCCGCCAACGGCGGGCGTCTCGAAGGATGGCCTCAGGCGGATCTCGCGTTTGAAGATCTGGGAAAATTAGCCGGAGGGCCTTGCCACGCCGGCCGTGAGGCAGGCAATGCTTTGTCCCCCGCGACGACGCAAACCAGGCGCGCCCTCCGTCCATTCGCGTCGCGCCGCCGGTGCCCGTGCATGAGTGAATATCAATACTACGAGTTTCTCGCGATTGACCGGCCTCTGGACCGGGCGGCGCAGGATGCGCTGCGATCGATCTCCTCCCGAGCGCGAATTACCGCGACGAGCTTCGCCAACCACTACGAATGGGGTGAACTGAAAGGCGATCCCGGCAAGTTCATGGAGCGCTGGTTCGACCTCCATTTGTATGTCGCGAATTGGGGCACGCGGCGGCTCATGATCAGGGTTCCGAAGCGCTTCGTCAGCCGGGCTGACATCGAGCCTCTTCTCGGCGAGATCGATTGGGTCAAGGTCTCGACCGCCAACGACAATCTGATCATCGATATCTGCCATCAGGAAGAAGGCGGCTATGACGATTGGGAGGACGGCTCCAGTCGGCTGGCCGGGCTCGCGCCGCTGCGAAGCGATGTGCTGTCGGGAGATCTCAGGCTGTTCTATCTCCTTTGGCTGACGGCGGTGGAGAACGAGCTTGTCCCCGACGAGGAGGTCGAGCCGCTGCAGGGCCTGGCTCCGCTGACCGGTCCGCTCGAGGCGTTTGCCGAGTTCTTCTACATCGACCGCGATCTCGTGGAGGCGGCCGCTGAGCAGGGCCAAGCTCATCCGCAGCTAACCGGGGACGCGCTGCGAAAGAGGTTGGCGGCGATTCCGGACCACGAGAAGGTCGAATTCCTCATGCGCATCGTCGAGGGCGACGCGCTTGCGGGTGTTGACCTCAAAGGCAGGCTTGGCCGAACGAGCCCTCGTACGGCGCATCGCCGAACTGCAGGCACATTGCGAATCCGGGCCGAGGAAATCAGGAGGGCCCGTGAGCGGGCCGACGCCGAACGCCGGGCAGCGGAAAGGCGCCGCGAGGCGGCGGCGGCCGAAAAAGCGCTCCGCGTGCGGCTGAAGGCGCTCAAGCAACGCGGGGCGACGGTCTGGGACGAGATCGGGGCTGAAATCGAACGCCGGAACGCCGCAGGCTACGAGGTGGCGATGGGCCTGCTTTCCGATCTTCAGGTGCTGGCCCGAGAAGAGGGATCGGAACAGGAGTTCAATCGCCGCCTCGGCGCGCTAAGGACGCGTCACGAGAAAAAGGGCAAGTTTATCGAGCGGCTGAACAAGCTCAGGCGCGGCGGTGAGGAGGAGGCGGGCTGAGGCTTCGAGACAGCTCGCCGTCGCCGAGGGAGCCGCTCGGGCGACGACCACGCAGCTTGTGCCCGCTATTTCTCGACCGCGCCCGTCCAGTCCTTGAAGCCGCCGAGATTGTAGACCTTGTCGTAGCCCATATCCTTCAGCAGCTTGCCGGCCAGCGCCGAGCGGCCGCCGGACGCGCAGTAAAGAATGACGTTCTTGCCCTTGTCGAACGCCTTGTCGTGGGACGGCAGCTCGGGATCCGCGCGAAATTCCAGCATCCCGCGCGAGACATGCACGGCGCCTGCGATCTTGCCGCTGGCGGCGACCTCCGGCGCATCGCGCACGTCGACAACGAGCGTGTTGCCGCTCCTGATCATCTCGGCGGCCTGATCCGACGTGATCTTGGGAACCGCCGCGTTCGCGGCTTCCATCATTTGCTTGACGCTGGTGGGCATGGGGTGTCTCCGGTTGGGGGCTGGGCGGATGATAGCACGGTGGCGGTGCCTTGCCTCATCCGATTGGAGGACCGTCGTTCCGGCCCGATCGAAAAATGTTTCGGTGGATGCAGGCTGACCTGTGTTTTTCGTCTGGGACGCAACGATGATTGTCGGAACCGGGGTGCTTCATTCGTCTTGAGTCCGTGCAACAACATTCGGAGTTCCGCGTTCATGGCCCCCCGCGCTAACTGGAAAGGCTTCCTTCGGCTGTCACTCGTCACCTGCCCGGTCGCGCTCTACCCGGCGACGTCCGAGTCCGAGAAGATCAGCTTCAATCAGCTGAACCGGTCCACCGGCCATCGGATCAAGTACCTGAAGGTCGACGCGGACACCGGCGACGAGGTGCCGAACGAGGACATCGTCAAGGGCTACGAGCTCGAGAAGGGCCAGTACATCGAGGTCTCGAAAGAGGAGCTCGAGGAGATCGCGCTGGAGTCTACGAGGACCATCGAGATCGACGAGTTCGTCGCCAGGTCGGACATCGACCCGCGCTACCTGATCCGGCCCTATTACATCCGGCCCGACGGCAAGGTCGGTCACGACGCTTTCGCGGTGATCCGCGAAACCATCCGCGAGATGGACAAGGTCGCGATCGGGCGCGTGGTGCTGACCAACCGCGAGCACATCATCGCGCTGGAGCCGATGGACAAGGGCCTCGTCGGTACGCTCTTGCGCTATCCCTACGAGGTGCGCAGCGAGGAGGAATATTTCGACGACATCCAGGACGTGAAGGTCACCAAGGACATGCTCGATCTCGCCCGGCACATCGTCAACCAGAAGGCCGGCCGTTTCGAACCCGAGAAGTTCGAGGATCATTACGAAAGCGCGCTGATCGAGCTGATCAACGAAAAGCGCGCCGGCAAGGTGATCCGGCCGAAGGAGCGGCCGAAGGGCGAGAACGTCGTCGACCTCATGGAGGCGCTGCGGCGCAGCGTCGGCAAGGAGGCCGGGAAGGAGGCCGCGCCTGCGAAGGCGGATAAGCCGGCGAAGAAGCCGAGGAAAGCCGCGGCAGGCCAGAAGGAGATGCTGATGCCCATCGCGGGAAAGAAGCAGCTGAAGGAAGCGGCGGCGAAGAAGCCGGCCACGGGCGCGCGCCGAAAGTCGGCTTGAGCGTGAAACATCCGGTCACCCCGGACGGCCGATACTTCGTCGTCCGCAGACGGCTGTGGCGGATGGCGAATCCGCATTTGGGCGAGCGGGAAAGGTCGGAGCTGGTCAAGCGCCTGATGTCGGCGCGGCGAGCCGTTCGCGACGCCAAGGCGTCCGCCGATTCCGAGTCTGAAGCGGCGGCCCATCGCGCTGTCGACGACGCGAAACAGGCCCTCGGCGAGCGCGGCCCGGTATGGTGGCCGGACGGCGCTCCCGACCTCAACCGGCACATGGCGAAAAACACGTCCTACGCCGAATGGTGCGCCGAGGTGCAGCGGCGGAGAGATGCCGCCAAGAACTAGCCATCGAACGAAAGCCGACGGTTCGGATATCGCGATCCGTGCCGCTTCAGCAATCTCCGTCCGGGCACTCCGGACAAATGTCTCCGATGGAATCGAGGATGTCGCGTATCTCCGCGATCGCCTCATCGGGAGAAACGCCGGCCGGGGCTTCCTGACGGGCGAGATCGATAGCGCGTGCGCGGGCGTGAGGGTCGGCCCGGTCCTTGGCCCAGCCATGCTCCTCGCATTCGTGGATGGCGCCGGCCTCCTGCAGCACGCCGAGCGCCCATCCGCGCAGCGTGCGGATCGCCGGCCGTCTTTCCCTGGTCATCAGCATCGAGATCGCTCCTCGCCGGGACGAATCCGCGCCGCCCTTAGATCGTTCCCGGCGCTTAGCACGGGTCAGGGATTCCGAAACGGCAGGGCCGGGCTTGTCCTGGGTTCCTGAGGCCTGTGAAGAATCGGATCTTCGATGCAGGTCTTTTCTTTCAGCCGGGGCGAGGGTCTGCGGCATTATTTTGACAGCGCGCCCCCCCCGCGCGGTCGGCAATGCAATTGCAAAGTTTAGTGCACTGTCACCGTAAATGCATGTCACCGTAACTCAGATTGATCTGCTGTGAAGAAGACATCTTCATTCGGCGACGTTATCCGATGCCGTTGCAGCCGGCTCGGCGGTTGATAGTTTTCCTACACGACTGTCCGAAATTGTCGTATCATATCGCTCAATGAACTTGAGCAGCTTGTCGCGATCCGTATTGTACTCCTCACCCCACTTTCCGATCCCGTGTCCGATGGCCTCGATCAGTCCGAACAGATCAAAAGGTTTCGGTGCGTTTGAGCCGGTCAAAGGCCTCATGAACCCAGCGTCGCCCACGCAAGGCATGATTGGCGCAACCTTCCCTGCGATGACCTTCCTAGAAGAGAGGTTCGTCATGTGCAGAACAGAATTGCGGACTCCCACAGCTCATCTGCCGAGATGCTAAGCGGCTGGAGGTCAACATATATCGTAATCCACTTGCCGAAATTCCCCGGGACATCGCCGTACTCAACGAAGGCGAGTGTATCAACACACGACATCAGCAGCTTTGAACATGAGACATAGAGCTTTGCGTTGAAAAGCGTGCGAATGCCGTTGAAATAGTCATCGTGGATTAAATCGGTAAAACGGAAGCCGCTCTCGCTGGTGTATTCTACGAGATAGTCCGGCATGCTTCCCCAACCTTCCTGGTGGGTTGCAGCGTCTCCGCGGTAAGGCCCAGGCGCAATCTGTCTATCGATCTTCGGAACACCATCGACAATTGAAGTGATGCAAAATACAGGTGCAGCACTTGCTCGAAAGAGCACGAACGCCTCTTCGAAATATTCGAGCCCCTGTCCATATCGGTGGACCGCAAGCCACTCTTCAGGCGTGAAGCTGCGGGAGAGTTGGAAACGGCGAGCTATCGAATGATCCGGTTCGACGCGAGAAAGTAGAAAATCAACCTTCTCGTTATCACTCCCAGCGTATCGGTGATGACGAACTCCGTACTCAGTCGCCGTTCCTTCAACAAAATAGATGAAAATGTTGAAGACCCGTTCGGCCGACATTGAAACCGCCTACGTTCCGTTAATTTCTCAGATTATGACAGCCGTAATTCGAAGGCCGAGCATTGCGCTGAAGTGCGGTGCTACACCGTCAAGGTAATCCCAAAAAGACATTCTTTAAGCGGGTAGCTTGCTTCTCGATCCATGATCGATCTTTGACGAAGCCAGATGTCCACTTCAAATAGTCGGCCTCCGACGGAAGCAAATCTTGGGCCTTGTCCCATCTCACAGCCTTCAATTTTCTACCAGGTAGCCAATACTTCCAGCCTTTGCGTCGTCGTAGTTTGTTCTCGGCACGACGGAGATGTTCACCTAAGCGGGACGCGAAGAAGATGCAGTCGTTCGTCTGATGTAGGAGTGCAAATACGTTATCGCGCATGCGCTCATCTTTCTCATCCCCGGCTTTAAGTCCTAGATAGCGCTCTATTCTTTCTTTATGTCCAGTCGGCGGGTCAGTCCGGAATTCTTTGATCAGTTCGTTTCGAAGTTTGATCGAGATTCTCAGATCGTCCGTCGCATCCAAAACGGCGACTAAGGTCGCGATTCCCTCTCCGTCTAGATAGCACCGTTCCAAAACGGTTTTCTCTAAGGATTGGTCTGGAAAGTTGACTTGTGATAACGATCGAAGATCGAGCTGAACGGCGAGGCCTCGCGGGTTGACTACAAACGCTGCGTGGGCTGCCATCACAGCCTTGAATGCTTCTTCCATTGGGCGGACGTGCTGCTTTTTCAGCGAGATCGCCTTGTTAGCGATCGAGAAGGCCAAAGCATGCGCTGATCGTAGAGCGTGTAACTCAGAAATGATCGTCCGCTTTGTCTGGGCTCGGCTGGCAATCCAAGCGCCGAATAGCACGCCAATGGCTGCCCCTATTATGGAGCGAACGACTTCAGGGATATGTGACCAAGCATTCTGCGAGACCTCCAATGCTGCCCACAGCAGATCAAGCCCGACCGAGATCGATTCCATGAGCAGGTCCTAAGATCACGGAGGCCATGATTCCAAAGTTGATTATCTCGTAATACCGTTACGGTTCACTCATTTAATAAGTGACTGCTACCGCAATCCCTACTTTATCATGTTAATGAGATTGAGCGGCTCGGCGAGAACCTGCATTCCTTGAGGGGTGCGCCCTGTCTCGAAAACAGTTTTCCAGAAATTGTTATTTTGCTTGCCTCCAAATACTGTCTCGGACAAATCCTTATTTACCCAGAGCGGTAGCGCACTCAGGCTGCGCAGGAATTTGGCTATATTCTCCCACACCTGCTCGGGAAATGGATACTGGAAGAGCCGGTCAAGAGGGTCTGGCTTCCCAAGCATAATGAAATATTGGCGGGCGATCTGGCCTACGTAGCTCAACCAATTATACACAATCTCTTCTTTGCTCATTCGGAATGCTCGAAGGTGGTCGTGAGGGTACTCGCTTCCCTTCTGTAGACGGCTTTCGATCTTGTCAGTCCCTAGTTCAGGATCAAATTTGCCATCGTATATCTCCTGCGCAACGAGATTCATAAGTCGTAGAATTTGTCGACGCTCCAGATCTCGCGGATTTTCGCCTTCATCCAATAGGTAGTTGAGTGGCGTCTCAAGAATCTCTTGATAGACAAAGAATGAATAGAACGTCTTTTCGATTGTGCTGTAGGAAAGTGGGCGCTCCTTGCCGCGGCCGCCTAGATCAATGAAATCCATTAGCTTGTTTTCGGGGTCAGACGTCACGCCGTTGCGCAATGCATCGAGAACGAAGCGTTTTATCTCGCGGGATTGCCCCTTAAAATGATTAACCAGATCTCGCTCTGAAAAACTTATGTCGTCATCAGCTCGTCCGGTTTCAGCTTGGTAGCGCTGGACCCTATCTTGATATAGCGCGCTGCCTAAATGGCGCTGAACAGACTTGTCGAACGCAACTTGCTTAAGTGTTGTGCCAGCATTTGTGTTCGTGGTGATAAGCGTATCCGCATTTGGATCTATGAACACCCGCACGGGTAGGTGGCGCGCTCCCAACATGATTTGGGCGGCCGCTTTGTGTTGACCGTCGAATACGTGAATAGCACTTCGCCCCTCGCTAGATGCTAACCACGCGAGGGCCACGTGGAGTTGGGGGCGACTTTGGTGAAACTCCTCAACGAGTTTCGAGATATTTGACCCAATGGATCGAGGATTTATGTGCGGATCATGTGCGAGATATTGAATGGGCAAGCGTGCGAAGAAATAGCGAAATCCGCTGAGTTCGTCCTCATAGACTGGCAGGGTAGCGAGTGCATTGTCGCCGATTTCGGCCAAGCTATAGGTAATCGAGGCTTTGTCTATTTTGAATCCAAGCTGATGATTTCCGCCGCCCGCTTCAATCAAGATGTCGCCTAGGTTCGGGCTCCGGTTCTCCTCTGCCAGCTTCTTCTTCATCCGAGCGAACCGCTGCAGTATCCGAGCGACCTCCAGATTAGACGCAAGTTTTGATCGATTGCAGCTCGCGTGTGCTAGGGCGAAATTGCTCGGGTCGTCTTTTCCGCCAACTTTTAGCGGTACGACGTGATCAATATCGATAGCGTTCTTGTGGACAACGAGGTCCACATCTTGTTCGCAGATGAAGCAATGGCCTTTTTGAGCATCGAACAATTTGATTATTAGGTCGTGCCGTTCTTCGGGCTTTTGTCGAGCCAAGAAAAGTGAACTCATTATCCCTCTCACGCTCGCAGGAGAGAGTCCTCGCCTACGTTAAACGCTTTTCGCTGCACCGCCGGCCTTCGACCAGACAGGTTGCAGCTCTATCATTCAGGAACCAGAACGCGAAGACAAGCCCGCCATTCGTTGGGTCCGAAAGAAGCTTCTTTCTGGGAACCCTCCTCGTGGCCGCGCCACGCGTAGCCGAAGGGCGAAGCGTGGTGGGCCCGGCAGGACTCGAACCTGCAACCAGACCGTTATGAGCGGCCGGCTCTAACCATTGAGCTACAGGCCCCGCCGCGAGGCAGCTCGCGGGAACGCGGCCGGCAACGGTGCGCGGTTCGTTTACAGGGACGGAGGCGGGGGTGCAATGCTGGCTCGGGCGGATGGAACGCCGGAGCCGCATCGTCGCTAATTTTCAAATAACCGAAATTGTGATGATGCCTGTATACCCCTGATTTGCCCGACGGCGCAAACGACAACGCCGGCCCGTTTTTCGGGTCTGTTAACCCTTTGAAATCACTGGCCTCGTCTACTGTGCATGGGGTTGTTTTGCGACTTTTGATGAGAGGGGCCCGCCCGGGCCCCTCTCGGATCTTGCCTGCGAGCCGCCGAGCCCTTCGCTAATCCACCGAGACCCCGGCGAACTCCACCACCTTGCGCCACTTCGCGGTCTCGTCCGCGACCAGCTTGCCGAACTCGGCCGGCGTCATCGGCTTGGGGAGGCCGCCGGTCTCGGTGAGGCGCGCGACCAGCTTGGGGTCCTTCAGCGCTTCGTTGACGGCCTTGTTGAGGGTCTCGATCACCTCGGGCGGCGTGCCCTTCGGCGCGGAGATGCCGTAGAAGCCGACCGATTCGAAGCCCGGCACGGTCTCGGCGATCGCGGGCACGTCGGGCACGCTCGGCCAACGCTGCGGCGAGGTCACGCCCAGCGCGCGGACGTTGCCGCCCTTCACCTGCTCCAGCGCGGAGGGCAGGTTGTCGAAGATCAGCTGCACCTTGTTGGAGATGATGTCGGGGAAGGCGATCGCGGATCCCCGATAGGGCACGTGCACCATGTCGCACTTGGTCAGCACCTTGAACAGCTCGGCCGACATGTGCACCGAGGTGCCGTTGCCCGAGGACGCAAAGGAGATCTTGCCCGGGTTGGCCTTGCAATAGTCGACGAACTCCTTGACCGTCTTGGCGGGGAACGCGTTGGAGACGACCAGCATGTTGGTGAGCTGCATGATGCTCGCGACCGGCACGGTGTCGCGCAGGAAGTCGAACGGCAGCTTCTTGTAGAGCGAGGTCGAGATCGCGTTGTTGGGCGCGACGAACAACAGCGTGTAGCCGTCGGGCGGCGAGTTGATCGCGGCGGCGGCGGCGATGTTGCCGCCGGAGCCGGTGCGGTTCTCGACGATGAATTGCTGGCCGAGCCGGTCCGACAGCCACTGCGCCATGATCCGCGCCACGATGTCGACCGGGCCGCCCGCGGCAAAGCCGATCAGCCAGTGCACGGGCCGGTCGGGATAGGCGGCGGAGGCCGGAGGGGTGGCGCTGAAAAGACCCAAGAGAACTGCGAGCCCGAAAATACCTTGACGCATAATTCGCAACATGACGCCTCCCATTGTTCTATTGTCGTTGGGGGCATGCTTTCACAAAATCGGCGCGCTGCCTACATCGCCGCAGGTCGGTGTTGACGCAGGGCCGGCGGAAACGACCATGAGATTCGCGATCATCGTTCTCGCAGCAGCGCTGCTCGCCGGCCCCGCTGCCGCTCAAACCGGAGGCACGGCCATTCCGACCACGGCACTCAGCCATAAACTCAGCCTCGGCACCGCGACGCCCGGCGGCGGCTTTCCGCTCTATGGCAACGCCTTTGCCGAGGTGATGAACGCGGCCGATCCGCAACTCTCGATCGCGCCCCGCAACACCAAGGGCAGCAACGAGAACATCCCGCTCTTGGAGAAGGGCGAGCTCGATCTCGCGCTGGTGGCGGGCGAGCCGGCCTATGAGGCCTTTGCCGGCATCGGGCGGCCGCCGGTCCGGTTGAAGATCCTCACGGCGATCTATTCCAACCCCGGCATGTTCGTGGTGCGCGCGGACAGTCCCTACAGGACCATTCGCGATCTCGTCGGACAGCCGGTGGCATTCGGCGCCAAGGGCTCGGGCCTGCCGATTCTGGCGCGCTATGTGCTGGACGGGCTTGGATTGAAGCAGGACGAGGATTTTAGGGCGGTCTATCTCGACCGCGCCGGCGACGGCCCCGCCATGGTCGAGGACGGCCGCGTCGCCGCGCTCTGGGGCGCCGGCATCGGCTGGCCCGGCTTTGCCGCGGTCGCATCGAGCGCGGCAGGCGCGCGCTTCATCGCGCCGAGCGCAGACGAGATCATGCGCATCCGCGCCAAGCATGCCTTCCTGAAGCCGCTGCTGGTGCCGGCGAACAGCTATCCGAAGCAGAGCGCGCCGATCGCTTCGCTCGGCTCCTGGAGTTTTGTCCTCACGCGCGAGGATCTGCCTGACGATATCGCCTATCGCCTGGCGAAGACGCTGCACGGCGTCGAGGCGAATTTCTGCAGGAAGCTCGCCCAGGCCTGCGAGACCACCGCCTCGAACACGGTATCGGCCGCGCCGAGGCCGGAGCTGATCCATCCCGGCGTGATGAAGTATTTTCGCGAGATCGGGGTGGTGAAGTAGCTCGCGACCACACCCCGCGCTCGTCATGCCCGGGCTTGTCCCGGGCATCCACGTTCTTCTGTTCACGTGGCGAGACGTGGATGGCCGGGACAAGCCCGGCCATGACGTTGTGGCTAGCTTGCGTTGCCGCTCACTTCTTCACCAGCGCGCACGCCGGGTCCGGCGGACCGAACGCCTTGTCGCCGGAGATCGTGGCGAGGATCTTGTAATAGTCCCACGGATATTTGCTCTCCTCCGGCGTCTTCACCTGCACCAGCCAGAGGTCGTGCACCATCAGATTGTCCTCGCGCAGCTTGCCGTTGCGGGCGAAGAAATCCTCGATCGGCTTCTCGCGCATTTTCGCCGCGACCTTGAGCGGATCGTCGGTGCCGCTTTCCTTGATGGCCTGGAGATAGTGCATCACGGACGAATAGACGCCGGCCTGCCACATCGTCGGCATCTTGTTCATCTTGGCGTAATAGCGCTTCGACCATTCGCGGGTCTTGTCGTCCATGTCCCAATAGAACGAGGTGGTCAGCAAGAGGCCTTGCGCCGCCTGCAGGCCGAGACCGTGGATGTCGGTGATCAGCGCCAGCAGCGCCGCCATCTGCTGGCCGCCCTTGAACACGCCGAACTCCGAGCCGGTCTTGATCTCGTTCATGTTGTTGGGGGGGCCTGCCGCAATGCCGATGATCTTGGCCTTGGAGGCCTGCGCCTGCAGCACGAAGGAGGAGAGGTCCGGGGTGGCCAGCGGCGGCCGTACCGAGCCCAGCACCTTGCCGCCACTGGCGGTGACGACCGCGGAGGCGTCGCGCTCCAGCGAATGGCCGAAGGCGTAGTCGTCGGTGATGAAGAACCAGCTGTCGCCGCCGCGCTTGACCACCGCGTCCGCGGTGCCGACCGCGAGCGCGCGGGTGTCGAACACCCACTGGATCGCGTAAGGCGAGCAGAACTTGCCGTGGAAGTCCGCGGTGCCGGTGGAGTGGGTGATGAACAGCCGCTTCTTCTCGTTGGCGATGTTCTGCACCGCGAGCCCGACCGCCGAGACCGGCACGTCGACGATAAGGTCGACCTGCTCGACGTCGTACCAGCGCCGCGCGAGCGAGGCGCCGATGTCGGCCTTGAGCTGGTGATCGCCGACCACGACGCTGATCGGCTTGCCGAGCACCTTGCCGCCGAAATCGTCGATCGCCATCTGCGCCGCCGTCACCGAGCCCTGGCCGGTCGGCGCAGAGGCCGGACCGTTCATGTCGGTGAGCACGCCGATCTTGACGACGTCGTCTGACACCTGTGCCGAAGCTGCACCTGGCAACAATGCCGCCGCCAAGAACGTCGCTGCAAAGCCGGCCGCGACCGGTAGTCCAAATCTCGTTGGATTCACGCGTCTCCTCCCCTGATCCGGCGCGTTGGCCGGTGTTGCCCCGGGTGTGCCCCCGGCTGAATTGGTTTCTTTTGCAACTATTTGGGGGCGCGCGTCAATGTCAGGCTGCGAACCGGATCTGGCCTGCGGGGGAGGGATCATAGCCGGTCAGCTCCTCGGCGCGCTGGCGCAGCCGCCTTTCGGCGAGAAACCGGAGCAGGGCCTGCATGGCGGGGCGGAAATAGCTGCGCTGCCGCATCGCGAGGTCGAAGTTCTCCCAGACCAGCGGGACGAAATCGAGACCCGCCGAGCGCGCGGTGGCGCGGGTGGCGATGCCGCAATCGGCCTGGCCGGCGCGGACCAGCTCGGCAAGGTCCGGACCGGTCAGGCAGGGGATGTCGGCCCGGCGCAGATCCCGCGTCGAGGCGCCTGCGCGCTTGAGCAGCACGTCGAGCAGCATCTGCGCGCCCGTGCCCTGTTGCCGCATCGCCATCCTGGCGCCGAGCGCGAGCACGTCGGTCAGGCCGTGCAGCTGCCTGGGATTGCCTTGCGGCAGCACGAGTCCCTGCTCGCGGCGCACGAACGCCACCAGCACCGCATCGTGCAGGTCGGGAGCTGCGCGCAGCGCTTCGATACTGGCATCCCCAGTGAGATCGTCGGACGCATCCAGGGTGTGGAAATGCACCGCCGCTGCCATCACCTCGTTGCGCTGCAGGCGCTCGAGCCCGCGCACGCTGCCCTCGCTCATCGAGCCCAGGCCCGAGCCGGATTCGCGCAAGGCCCAATCCAGGAGTTCGTCCTGGCTGCCGCCAACGACCGGCGGCGGCTCCGCGATCAGCATGCCGGCCGGACGTGCGAGGCCCGACAGCACCCAGAGATCGAGTTCGTGCCGTGGGAAGAGCCACTTCCCGGTCACCTTGGTGCAGGGGATCGCGCCAGTGGTGACGAGTTCGTAAAGCTTGCGTTCGCCGAGCCGAAGATAGTCGGCGGCCTCGCTGGTCGTCAGGAATTCCATCCTGCATTCCTATGCAAATTCTTGCTTCTTTTTGACGTCTAACGCAGGTGGAATTCTGCATTTCAAGCGTGTCGGCGTGAACCATGCCCGATCATCTCGCTGCTTTGCAACACATCCGCGCACGCGATTTCTGCTTTGGTGAACGATCTGAAAGGGTGCTCAGCCTTGCCGAAATTTCCCGATTTGGAGAACGCATCGTCGCGAGTGCGTCACGAGCGCGGCGCAATCGCTCGCCATCATGCTCGCGTCTGAGCCAATGGGAACCTGATCATGGGCCGCCTCTCCGTTGCATGTGCGCTGTTGTGCGGCCTCACCGCGAGCGTTGCGGCGTCATCCGCGGAGGACCGCAGCATCGTCCTCGCCACGACGACCGCGACACAGGAGTCCGGCCTGCTCGACTATCTGCTGCCGATCTTCCGCGACAAGACCGGCATCGAGGTGACCGTGATCGCGCGACGCGCCGACGAGGTGCTGAACGGACCGCGGCGGGGCGAGGCCGACGTCGTGCTGATGCACGCGCGGCCGCAGGAGGAGAAGTTCGTCGCCGACGGGTTGGGCGTGAAGCGCTTCGACGTGATGTACAACGACTACGTGCTGATCGGGCCGAAGAGCGATCCCGCGGCCGTGAAGGGCAAGGACATCGCGACGGCGCTGAAGGCGATCGAAGCCAAAGGCGCGCCGTTCGTGACGCGCGGCGATCGCTCCGGCACCCACGCCGCTGAGCTCGCACTCTGGATCGTCGCCGGCATCGACATCGCCGGCGCCAAGGGCGCCTGGTATCGCGAGGCCGGGCATGGCACGGCCTCGGCTCTCGACGCCGCGCGCGCCGCCAATGCCTATGTCCTGTCGGATCGCGGCAGCTGGATCGCTTTCCGGGATCGCGGCGATCTCGACGTCGTCGTCGAAGGCGACAAGCGGTTGCTCAATCAGTACGGCGTGATGCTGGTCAATCCGGAGAAATTTCCGGACGTGAAGCAGGAGCTGGCGCAGACCTTCGTTGACTGGCTGATCTCGCCGGAGGGGCAGGCGGCGATCGCAAGCTACAAGGTCGACGGACAGCAGCTGTTCTTTCCCAATGCGGGCAAGTCGGCCGGTTGACGACGTCCGCATCGCCAGCGGTTGCCAAACCGGGCGATGCATGGTCCATCATGGCGCATGACCCAGCGCCTGCCGCCATCGCTGACGCCGCTCGACACCGCGCTCGCCGCGTTGCTGGACGGGCTCGAGCCGGTTGCTGCGGTGATGTTGCCGCTGGCCGACGCGGTCGGTTGTATCGCGGCGGGCACCCCGCTGCTTGCGGCCCATCCGCCGCACGACATCGCCGCCGCAGACGGCTGGGCACTCTGCGCCAATGATCTCGTCGGCGCCTCCTCTTATTCGCCGCTGCCTTTGACGAAACTGCCGCAATGGGTCGAGGCCGGCGAGGTGATGCCGGCAGGATGCGATTGCGTGCTCGATGCCGATGCCGTGGAGGAGTCCGGGCCGCTCGTGCAGGTGCTGGCGGAAGGCGTGCCGGGGCACGGCGTCAGGCGCGCCGGCGGCGGCATCGCGGAACGCACGCCCGTCGGGGCCGAGGGTTGTCCGGTCGATGCGGCCGATCTGCTGCTCGCGCGCGTTTCAGGTTTGGACAAGCTCGGCGTACGGCGGCCACGGCTGCGCATCGTGAACATGCCGGGCGCAACGGCAACGATGCATCTGATCGTCGATCTCGCGCGTGCCGCGGGACTGGACGTGGAAACGCGCCATGCCGGTGCACGCGATGAAGCATCGATTGCCGAGACGCTGGATGCGTCCGCCTGCGATCTGCTGCTGACGGTTGGCGGCAGCGGCGTCGGCCGCCGGGATGCCGCCGTCTTGGCGCTTGCCCGGCGCGGCGAGGTGATGGCGCATGGCCTTGCGCTCCAGCCCGGACGCACCGCCGCGGTCGGGCGGCTCGGACAGGTTCCCGTGGTCGCCTTGCCCGGCTCGCCCGATGCTGCGCTCGCGGCCTGGCTTGCGCTGGTGCAGCCGCTCGCCGATCGCCTATCGGCGCGGCACGCGCGCCGGCAAGTCACCTTGCCGCTATCGCGCAAGATTGCCTCCAGCGTCGGCATCACCGAGATCGCGCTGCTGGCCGAGGAACATAAGACATGGACGCCGCTTGCCGTGGGCGAATGGCCGCTTCAGGCGCCGGCCCGCGCGGACGCGTGGCTGCTCATTCCCGGCAATCACGAGGGATTTGCGGCAGGTGGGCCGGTCGATGCCTATCTGATGCGGGAATGATATGGGTTCCGGCATGACGATGATCTCAAAGCCTCCAGACCGCAACGCGCTCGAACAGGAGCAATTCCTCAAGATCCTCTCGCGCGAGGAGGCTCTGACGCGCTTCGAGGCGGCGCTGTTCCCGCGCGCGTTTCCGCGTGAGAAGCGCAAGCTCGGTGCCGCGCTCGGCGCGGCGCTCGCCGAAGACATCACGGCGCCGATCGACGTTCCTCCGTTCGACCGCTCCAATGTCGACGGTTTTGCCGTGCGCTCCGCCGACCTTGCTTCCGCCGGGGAAGGCACTGCCGTGCGTCTCGCTTTGAATGGTGAAGTCATCCATTGCGGCACCGCGCCGAGGCTGCAGGTGGCGGGGGGAACCGCAACGCCGATCGCCACCGGCGGTCCGCTGCCGCGTGGCGCCGACGCCGTCGTCATGGTCGAGCACACCCAGCCGGCCGGCCTTGATGCGATCGACGTCCGTCGCGCGGTGTCGCCGGGCCAGTTCGTGTCCTATGCCGGATCCGACATTGCGCGCGGCGAGGCGCTACTGCGCGCCGGCACCATCATCG
>RXJC01000308.1:0-6413 GCA_003963435.1 Bradyrhizobiaceae bacterium
GTGGTCGCCGGGCAACAGCGGCACGATGAAGTCGTAGCCGCCGGCAAGCCCCTTGAGCGGATGGGCGCATTCGATCGCGTCCATGGTGTCGCCGGGGATATCGCGGAGCTTCTCGTAAGCAGTCACGCGCGCCTGCTTGAAGACCTCTTCGGCCAGCGCGTCGGCGAGGATCAGCAGATCACCCGTCTTGGTCCAATTGTCGGCGGGCGCGTCCGTCACCTTGTACAGGCCGTAGGCGATCTTCGGCGAGAACGAGATGGCGCGATTGCCGGGCAGGGTCCAGGGCGTGGTGGTCCAGATCACGACGCTTGCGGTGGCGAGCGCACCATGCGCGGGCGAGGTGACCGGGAATTTCACCCACACCGTATCGGAGGTGTAGTCCTCGTACTCGACCTCGGCTTCGGCGAGCGCGGTCTTCTCGACCACGCTCCACATCACCGGCTTGGAGCCGCGATAGAGCGTGCCGTTGGCGGCGAACTTCATCAGCTCGCGGGCGATCTGGGCCTCGGCCGGGAAGCTCATGGTGGCGTAGGGATGATCCCAGTCGCCGATGACGCCGAGGCGCTTGAATTCCTCGCGCTGTACGCCGAGCCAATGCGTGGCGTAGGCGCGGCACTCCCGGCGGAAATCGATCATCGCGGCACTGTCGCGGAAGTCGGGCTTCTGCTTGCCCTTCTTGCGATAGTGCTCCTCCTCGACCTTCCATTCGATCGGCAGGCCGTGGCAGTCCCAGCCCGGCACGTAGTTGGAATCGAAGCCGAGCATCTGCTGGCTCTTGGTGACGAGATCCTTGAGGATCTTGTTCAGCGCCGTGCCGATATGGATGTTGCCGTTGGCGTAGGGCGGGCCGTCATGCAGCACGAACTTGGCGCGGCCCTTCGCGGTTTGGCGCAGCTTCTCGTAGAGGCCGATCTCGTACCAGCGCTTGAGGATCTCCGGCTCGCGCTGCGGCAGGCCGGCGCGCATCGGGAATTCGGTCTGCGGCAGGAACAGGGTCTTCGAATAGTCTTTGGTGTCGGACTTTTGCGGCTTTTCGGACATGAGGCTGACTGGCTCGGAAGGGCGCGGGAACGAATGGCGATGCGGAATCGCGGGGTGAAACGACAAAATCCCGGTCTTGCGCCGAGCCTTTGGGCTCAGGCGGAAGCCGGGCCGCTAATCCCTATGATGCGCCGCGCAAACATGGGCTCTCCATAGCAGGGGGCCAAGAGAAGCGCAAAAGGGAAGCGCAAAGGTTCGGGGTAGGCCGGATTCAGGCTCAATCGATCGTTCCGAGCCGCGGAAACGCGTCCGGGGCGGCGGCCAGAATAGCGCGGGCACGGGCGGAATCGTCGTCCATCTGCCGGATCAGGGCCTCGATGCCCTCGAATTTCAGCTCCTCGCGGATGAAGCCGACGAAGGCGCAGTCCAGCGTCTGCCCGTAAAGATCGCCCTTGAAGTCGAACAGGAAGATCTCCAGCAGCGGGGCGCCGTTGTCGAAGGTCGGGCGGCGGCCGAAGCTGGCCACCCCGTCCAGCCGCTCAGTGCCACGGCCGACCCGCACCGCGTAGATGCCGTGCCTCAACCCGCAATTGGCGTCCAGGCGGATATTGGCGGTGGGATAGCCGAGATCGCGGCCGCGCTTCTCGCCATGGATCACCTCGCCGGTGATGAACCAGGGCGCGCTCAGCATGGCGGTGGCCTCGTCCAGCTGACCTTCGGCGAGGGCGATCCGGATGGCGCTGGAGGACACCGGCCGCTCGTCGATATCGACATGCGGCTGCACGTCGACCTCGATGCCGAGCCGGGGCGCCTCGTTGACCAGAAGGCTTGGCGAACCGACCCGTCCCTTGCCGAAATGGAAGTCATAACCCACCGCGATCCCGCTGACGCCGAGCCGCCCGATCAGGTCATGGTGAATGAAATCTTGCGCGCTGGTTCCGGCGCGAGCCTTGTCGAAGGTCATGACCACGGCGCCGGCAAGCCCGGTGCCGGCCAGAAGTCGCAGCTTGGCCCGTTCGTCCGTCAGACGGAATTGCGGGGTGTTGGGACTGAAAAATCGCCGTGGATGGGGCTCGAAAGTCAGCGCCAGCGCCGGGCGGCCATGCGTCCGGCCCATTTCCAGGGCGGCCGCAATGACGGCCCGGTGGCCGAGATGGACCCCGTCGAAATTGCCCATGGCGACCACGGCCCCCTTTGGAATCGCGGAGTCCGGCGTGGTGTCGCGGATAACGGTAAATTGCGGGGCCATCAGGGGAATTCTCGAACCGGCGGGACCGGCCGGGACCGTGGCGCGACCGGCCCGATGAAGTCAAGCGGGAGGAGGCAACCTGGCCGAACCCAATTTCAGTTCTTTGGGGGCGACCCCAATTAACGCGCTGTTTAACGCCTTGGTGCTAGTCCTTGCATCTGGAACAGGCGGGCTCCGGCCCGGCAGGTCCGATCGTAATATTCCTGGTTATGCGTTGGGGGAGTCGAGATGACGGTTGATTTGTCGATGCCGGTTCTGGTGGTGGATGACTACAGCACCATGATCCGTATCATCCGGAATCTGCTGAAGCAGCTTGGCTTCGAGAATATCGATGATGCCAGCGACGGTTCGGCAGCGCTGAACAAGATGCGCGGCAAGAAGTACGGGCTCGTGATCTCCGATTGGAACATGGAGCCGATGACGGGTTACGACCTGTTGCGCGAGGTGCGCGCGGATCCGAACCTCGCCACCACGCCCTTCATCATGATCACGGCGGAATCCAAGACCGAGAACGTGATCGCCGCCAAGAAGGCCGGCGTGAACAACTACATCGTCAAGCCGTTCAACGCGGCGACGCTGAAGACCAAGATCGAGGCGGTCTTCCCGGACATGGCGAGCGCGTAAGCGCGCCGCCTGACTGCAAAGCAATTTTCCATCGAGATCGTCATGCCCGGGCTTGTCCCGGGCATCCACGTTTTTGGGTCTGACGAAGTAAGTCGTGGATGGCCGGGTCAAGCCCGGCCATGACGGCGTCTAGGGCTAGTCATTGGTCTAAGCCCGCAGCACCTGCGCGGACTTCGTCGTCACCACTTCAATTCGCGCATCAAGGCCTTCGGCGGGTGGCCGAACAATTCCATCACCGAGGCCGGGTCGAGCTGGTCGAGGCCCTCGAACTCCTCGGCATGGATGCCACGGGTCACGAACAGGCAGTCGATGCCGAATTCGCGCGCGCCGGTTAAGTCGGTGCGGACGGAATCGCCGATCGCCAGCACCTTTTTCCGGTCGATCGGGTGGCCCTGGCGTTCGCCGGCGAGCGCCATGGCGCGCTCGTAGATCGGCCGGTGCGGCTTGCCGTAGAAGATCACCTCGCCGCCGAGCTCGCGATAGAGCTCCGCGATGGCGCCGGCGCAGTAGATCAACCGGTCGCCGCGTTCCACCACGATGTCGGGGTTGGCACAGACCAGCGTCAGCTTGCGCTCGCGCGCCTTCAGCATCATGCCGCGATAGTCTTCCGCGGTCTCGGTCTCGTCGTCATAGAGGCCGGTGCAGACGATGTAGTCGGCCTCTTCCAGCGGCGCGGTCTTCGCATCGAGGCCGCGATAGATCGAATTGTCGCGCTCGGGCCCGAGCCAGAACATCTTGCGGCCGGGGTGCTCGGCGACATAAAGCCGCGTCAGATCGCCCGAAGACACGATCGCATCATAGGTCTCGTCGGCGACGCCGAGCTTGCGCAATTGGCGCTGCACAGAATCCGCAGGGCGCGGCGCATTGGTGATCAGGATCACCGTACCGCCGTGGCTGCGATAGGTGTGCAGCGCCTCGCAGGCTTCGGGAAAGGATTCGAGGCCGTTGTGAACGACGCCCCAGATGTCGCTGAGCACGACGTCCACACCGCCCACGAGCTCGCGCAGGCTTTCGGCGAAATGCAGCGTGGTCATGATGCGCAGCGCCGATCAGATCCGGCGCGCCAGCGCCGCGTTGCCGGTGGTGCGTTGCGCTGGAGGAGCGGCTGACGTCGCGCCAGATGTGCTGCCTTGGCTGGGGGGAGCGGAGCCATTGGATCCCTGAATGTCCTGCGCCTGGTTCGGCGCGGCCCCGCCGGTAGCAGATGCCCCCTCCGGCCGCAATGGCCGGGGCGGCGCGAACAGGAACCCCTGTCCGAACCGCACGTCATAGTCGAGCAGGTCGACCACGGCGCGCTCGCCTTCGATCCTTTCGGCGATCAGGTCGATGCCGAAGCGGCCGAGCAGGTCGGAGAGGTCGGAGGGATGGATGTCCGAGGCCGAGGCCTGTCTCGGGTCGAGCAGCAGCGCGGCCGGCACCTTGATGAAGCGCACGCCGCGGTCGGCCAGCTCGCGCGGCTCGATCCTGAGATCCGTGACATGGTCGATCGAGAAGCGGAAACCGCGCTGGGCGAGCGCGGCGAGATTCTCGGTCTCGGCCGGGCCGAGATTGCGGAACGTCGATTGCTTGAACTCGAGCACCAGCGAAGGCGCCAGCGCCCGGTTGGCTTCGAGAAAGTCGAGGCATTGCGCGAAGGTGGTGGAATTGCCGAGCGTGGACGCAGCAACGTTGCAGAACACGCCGACGTCCTTGTTGCGTACCATCAGGCGCCGCAGCACCTGCACACAGCGCAGCATCACCATGTTGTCGATGCGCCCGATCAGTCCGGAAGCCTCAGCGATGCTGATGAACTCCTCGGCGGCGATCAGCTGGTCGCGCTCGTCGCGCAGGCGCGTCACCGCCTCGTAGAACCGCACCTTGCGCTGCGGCAACGTCACCATCGGCTGCAGGAAGATGTCGATGCGGTTCTCGTCAATGGCATTGCGCAGCGTCGCCAGCAATTGGGTCTGGTTGCGTCCGGCGGTCGGGACTTGGGTGGAGGTCTGGGCAGAGGTCTGAGCCTGGCTGGCGGTTGGGACCTGGACCGCCGGTGCCGGCCGCGGCTGTGCTGCGGCGGGCGGCGCGGGAGGAAGCGGGGGCGGCGCGGCTTGCCGCTCCTCGAACGGCGCGATCACGTCAATCGGCGTTTCCGGTTCGGACTTGGCGACCGGGGCAGGCGCCGGCGCGCTGCCGGCCAGCAAGTCCTCATGAGCCGACACGGTGGTGGCGAGCTGCTTGACCAGGCCGCCAAGCTCGTTGATCTCGCCGACCACCGACTGGATGCGGTCGGAGTTGGTCGAATTGGACGAGGCGATGCGTGTCTCGATCGCGGCCAGCCGCCGGCCGAACTCGGCGACCTGGCGGGCGAGGTCCGCCGTGCCGCGCGACAGGTCGGCGATCTGGCCGCCGACATCGTTGCGGTCGCGCAGCCGCATCGACACCGCGTTGTAGAGGATCAGGAAGGTCAGCGCGGTCAGCGCCACGATCGCGGACTCGGTTCCGCTAATGCCGGCGACGGCGTAGAGCACAAGCCCGAGCGAGGCCGCGACCAGAACCATGCAGATGGCGATGAAGATCGTCGAAATGCGAATCATGCCGCGCGTTACGCCTTCAAGAGCTGACTTGCCTCACCCCGGGAAAACACGGGTCACGTTGCGAGCCCGTCGCGCCTCATGCTCCCCCTAGGGTCCAAGACCGTAACATCATTGTTGATTCGAGGGGATAGCGGGTGTCTGACAGCCCATGTCAGGCCTGCCGCAGCTCCCCGTCCGGAAATCAAGGCGCTCTCAGCGTAAAATAAGGCCGCTCTCAAGGCCAGCGATCTGCATGCGCCCTATCCTGCCGGCGTTTTCAACCCCAGGAGATTGCCCATGTCGACATCCGCAGCCCTCAAGCAGCCCATAGCCCAGCCTGACCTTGGCGCCGTCAAGCAGCGCCAGCACGGCGCCTGGTCGTCGGGCGACTATGCCATTGTCGGGACCACCTTGCAGATCGTCGGCGAACAGCTCTGCGAGGCAATCGACCTACGCGCCGGCAGCAAGGTCCTCGACGTAGCCGCCGGCAACGGCAATGCGACACTGGCCGCGGCGCGGCGCTGGTGCGAGGTCACGTCCACGGACTACGTGCCGGCGCTGCTCAAGCGCGGGCAAGAGCGCGCGGCGGCCGAGCATCTCGTGGTCGAGTTCCGCGAGGCGGATGCCGAAGCGTTGCCGTTCGCCGAAGCCAGCTACGACGTCGTGCTGTCGACCTTCGGCGTGATGTTCACGCCGGACCAGGACAAGGCGGCCTCGGAGCTCGCACGCGTCTGCAAGTCCGGCGGCAAGATCGGCCTTGCCAACTGGACTCCGCAGGGTTTCATCGGCCAGTTGTTCAAGACCGTCGGCAAGCACCTGCCGCCGCCGGCCGGCGTCAAGTCGCCCGCGCTGTGGGGCACGCCGGCGCGGCTCGAGGAGATGTTCGCAGGGCAGGCGTCGGATATATCGGCCGAGCCGCGCATGTTCGTGTTCCGCTACCGTTCGCCCGAGCACTGGCTCGATGTCTTCAAGACCTTCTACGGGCCGACGCTGAAGGCGTTTGCCGC
>RXJC01000308.1:6463-31906 GCA_003963435.1 Bradyrhizobiaceae bacterium
GCGTTTGCCGCGCTCGACGAGAGCGGCCAGGCCGCGCTGAGGCACGATCTCCTAACGCTGCTGGACGAGTTCAACCATGCCGACGACGGCACCATCGTCGTGCACAGCGAATATCTGGAAGCCGTGATCACCAAGCGCTGAGATGCCGCTCGATCGGGCCGGGCAAGCTCCGGCCCGATCGTCGTCATCGGCTAAAACGGCGCGGCGGCGCCGACGGTGTCGGCCGAGACGGCCTCGCGGGTGCCGAGCGGCTTGGGCTGCCCCTCGGTCGTGTCCCGCAGCGTCTGCCGCTCGATCTCCGAATTCAGCTCGGCGCCGAACATGACGACGATCGCCGACATCCACATCCACATCATCAGGCCGATCGCCGCGCCGAGCGAGCCGTAGGTCGCGTTGTAATTGGCGAATTCCGAGAGATACCAGGACAGCAGCGCCGAGCCGGCGATCCAGAGGATTGCGGCGGTCACCGCGCCGAGGCTCAGCCATTGCCAGCGCGGCGCATCGCGACTGGGCGCGAACCGGTAGAGGATCGCGAGTGCCACGAGCAGGATGAGGAACATGAGCGGCCATCGCGCCAGCGCCACGATCAGCTTGCTTTCGGGCGCCATGCCGAGATGATTGAGCGCCAGCGGAAAGGCGACGACGACCCCCACCATCAGCAGCAGCCCCACGATGCCGCCGACCGTGAAGGCCAGCGACACCATGTTGAGCTTGAGGAAGCCGCGCTTCTCACGCTCCTCATAGGCGACGTTGAGGGCATCGAAGATCGCCTTGACGCCGGCATTGGCGCTCCAGACCGCCAGCAGAAGGCCGAGCAGGAAGGTGGCACCAAGCGTGGTGTTGCCATGTGATACCACGCGCGCGACCTGGTCCTCGACGATCTGGAACGAGCCCTCGGGCAGCATGGTCGCCAGCGTCTGCAGATTGGCGCTGATCGTCGCGGGATCGGCAAACAGGCCGTAGGAGGAAACCAGCGCCGTGACCGCCGGAAAGATCGCGAGCAGGCCGAAGAACACGACGCCGCCCGCTGTCGCGAGCAGGCGATCGTCGTCGATGCGCTGATAGGTGCGCCAGAAGATATCCTTCCAGCCGGCCCACGGGATCGAGAACGGGCTCTTGGCATGACGGCCGTGGCCGGGTTGCACCGCCGCGCGTGCGGGATGTGTTTCCGGTGAGTTCGCCTCGCCGTTGCGGTGGTCTTGCGGGGGGCCCTGCGTGATCAATCCGGAATCTTGAAAGTAGCGCTCCGCCGTCAGCACGAAGACGGCGGTCGCCGCCATCAGCAGCCAGGAGTCGATCTGTTCGGAGCGCCGCGGCAGCATTCAAGCATCCATCCGATGGGCGTGACGCCTGCGGCGCGCTGCCGTGAACCCGGCCAGTCCGATGGCCGCGAGCATCAGGCCAAGCTGCACGGGCCGGCTGGCGCGCGCCGGCCAGGCCTTTGCGCCATGGCGGCGCTCGCCCGGCGCGAGTGGCGCGAGGGGAATCGTGGTCGCGACCTCTTTGACGGCCTCCTTCACAGTTCCGCGTGGAATCCGCGGGGTCGCGATGGCCACGCGCAATCGGCTGGCCAGTGGCACGACCGGCTTGGCTTTGCGCTTCATCTGCGCCATCGCGACGCCGGCACAAGCCGCGGCGAGGATTATCAGCAAGGCGCCGACGGCACCAAAGCCCCAGAACTGCCCGTAGGTGATGGCGATCCAGCGGTACAGGGCGATCAGCCCGACGAAGAATGCCGCCACCACGAACAGGCACGCGACGGCGAACAGCCCGCCGGCCACCGCATAGGACGTCACCTTGCCGGTGGCCTGGCTGGTCTGGTCACGCAGATAGGATTGCGCGGCGCGTTTGACGTGGTTGAGCTTCAGCGCCATGCCGGCGCGCAGCAATTCGCCCGATGGCGCGAGCATCTGGACATCCTCCGAGAGCAAGAAAATTCGTCGGGGGATGAACGTGGCGGAATTTGACTTGTTCCGTCCGCGCGCCGCTGCCGTGAGCGATCAGGCGAGATCGGCGGCCGCGATCCAGAACACCTCGCCCTCGGAATCCTCGGTGTCGAGCCAGAGCAGCGGCAGTTCCGGGAAGGCTTCGTCCACCAGTTCGCGGCCACGGCCGATCTCGCAGATCAGCCCGCCATCCGGCGTGAGGTGATCGGGCGCCTCGCGCAGGATGCGGCGCACCACGTCGAGGCCGTCGGCGCCGCCATCGAAGGCAATCCTTGGTTCGGCCCGGCATTCCGGCGGCAGCGCGGCCATGCCTTCGGCATCGACGTAGGGCGGGTTGGTGATGATCAGATCGTACCTGTTGTCGCCGAGCGGGGCGAACAGGTCGCCACGATAGAGCGTGATCCGCTCATCAAGCCCGTATTCGTTGACATTGCGCGTGGCGACTTCAAGCGCGCCCTTGGAGATGTCGACGGCATCAACGGTGGCGTTCGGGAAATGATGCGCGGCGAGGATGGCGAGGCATCCCGATCCCGTGCAGAGATCGAGCACGCGCTCGACCGCATTGGGGTCGTCGATCAGCGAGCCGGCCTCGCCGTCGCCGCCGAAATGCGAATCCAGGAGCTCGCCGATGAAGGAGCGCGGAACGATGACCCGCTCGTCGACATAGAAGGGCAGGCCGCGCATGTAGATCTTGTTGACGAGATAGGCGGCCGGTTTGCGCGTGGTCACGCGTTGGTGGATCAGATCGAGGACGGTCTTGCCTTCCGCGGCCGTGACGCGCGCATTGGCAAAGCTCTCGAGCTGTTCCGGATGCAGATGCAGCGCCTCGCAGACCAGGAAGGCGACTTCGGCGACCGGATCGGTCGTGCCATGGGCAAACGCGAGCTTGGCCTCGTTGAAGCGGCTTACCGCATAGCGGACGTAATCGAGCAGCGTGAGGAGCTCGCCGCGTCCGACTTTCGCAAGCTTTGGCGCGGTGCGGCCGCGCACGGTCTTTTTGGATGCTCGTGCCATCAGGATTTGGTCCAGCGTGCGGCGGCCTCGTCGTCACGGGCGTGGGCCTCGACCCAGCCGGTGCCGGTGGCGCTCTCTTCCTTCTTCCAGAACGGCGCACTGGTCTTGAGATAGTCCATCAGGAACTCGGCGGCCTGGAATGCGGCCTGGCGATGCTGCGAGGCGGTCAGCACCAGCACGATGTTCTGGCCCGGCATGAACCGCCCGACGCGGTGGATCACCGTGACGCCGTTCAGCGGCCAGCGCGAAACGGCCTCGTCGGCATGGCGCCTGATCTCTTCCTCGGCCATCCCCGGATAATGCTCGAGCGTGAGCGCAGCCACCTTGGCGCTGTCGTCGTCCGCGCGGCAGATGCCCGAGAAGCTCACGACCGCGCCGATGTCGGTGCGGCTCCTGGTCAGGACCGCGATCTCGCGCGCGATGTCGAAATCGTCTTCCTGAACGCGGATGGCGACGGGACAGCTCATGAGCCTAGCCGCCGGTCATCGGCGGGAAGAACGCGATCTCGCGGGCGCCCGCGATCGCAGCGTCCGATTTGACATGGGCGTGGTCGATCGCGGCGCGGATCACCTTCGGCTTCTCGAACGCGTAGGCATAGGCCTCGCTTCGGCTGGATAGCCAGGCGATCAGCTCCGCGACGGTGCGCACGGTCGCCGGCGGCTCGATGGTTTCCTCGGCCTTGCCGACGCGCTCGCGCACCCAGGCGAAATACTTCACCTTCATCCCTCGTCCTCCTTGATGAGGTGATGGATGCCGGCGCGGAAATAATCGTAGCCGGTGTAGATGGTCAGGATCGCCGAGGCCCATAGCAGCGCGAGGCCAATCATCGAGACGATGGGCAACACCTCGTCGCCGGCAGGGCCGGCAAGCAGGAACCCGATCGCGACGAGCTGGACCGTGGTCTTCCACTTCGCAAGCTTGGTCACGGGCACGCTGACGCGGAGCGCGGCGAGGTATTCGCGCAGGCCCGAGACCAGGATCTCGCGGCACAGGATCACGATGGCGGCCCACAACGACCAGCCATGGATGATGCCGTCGGCGGCCAGCATCAAAAGGCAGGATGCGACCAGCAGCTTGTCGGCGATCGGATCGAGCATCCGCCCGAAGGCCGATTGCTGATTCCAGATTCGGGCATAATAGCCGTCGAGGTAATCCGTGACCGCGGCGGCGATGAAGATGGCGACCGCGAGCCAGCGCAGCCAGAGCGGCTGATCCAGGATCGACTGCGCATAGATGCACCCGACCACGACCGGGATCGCGGCGATCCGGCCATAGGTCAGGATGTTCGGGAGGGACATCGCGCGGCTGGTGGTCCCTCGTGTCGTGGCGATGTTCATCCGTCCTACCAATACCGCTCAAGCCAGAAGGTCAACCGTTCCGCTCCCAGATGGGGTGCGGGATGCGACGACCATATGACCGCTGCCCCTTTAGTTTATCCCGGCTGGGGATGGAAATACTCGAAAATCCTGCGGGCGCTCTCGGCGCTCACCCCCGGAACCTTGCCGAGATCGGCGATCGAGGCGCGTTCGATCTCCTTCAAGGTCCCGAAATGATGCAGCAAGGCCCGTTTGCGCGACGGGCCGATGCCCGGAATCTCCTGCAAACCGGCCTCGCGGATGTCCTTCTTGCGCAGCTTGCGGTGCGAGCCGATGACGAAGCGGTGAGCTTCGTCGCGCAGGCGCTGGATGAAATAGAGCACGGGGTCGCGCGGCTCCAGCTTGATGGCCTCGCGCTCCGGCATGAACAGGGTCTCGCGGCCGGCATCCCGGTCCGGACCCTTGGCGACCGACATCAGCGAGACCTGGCTGAGGCCGAGATTGGCGAAGATCTCGCGGACGGCGTTGAGCTGGCCACGGCCGCCGTCGATGATGACGAGGTCGGGCCATTGCGGGAAATCCTCGTCCTTGGCCTTGGAGGCGGAATCCTCAGGCGGATTGATCAGGCGCTTGAAGCGGCGCTCCAGCACCTCGCGCATCATGGCGAAGTCGTCGCCGGGCGTGATCCCTTCCGACTTGATGTTGAACTTGCGGTACTGGTTCTTCACGAAGCCGTCGGGGCCGGCGACGATCATGGCGCCGACCGCGTTGGTGCCCTGGATATGGCTGTTATCGTAGACCTCGATGCGCTTGGGCGCATGGGGAAGGTTCAGCGTCGTCGCCATGGCGTCGAGCAGGCGGCTTTGCGTGGCGGTGTCGGCGAGCTTGCGGCCGAGCGCCTCGCGCGCATTGGTCAGCGCGTGGGCGACCAGCTCCTTCTTCTCGCCGCGCTTGGGCGCGAGGACCTCGACCTTGTGGCCGGCCTTGATCGCCAGCGCATTGGCGAGCAGCTCGCTCTCCTCGATCTCGTGCGAGAGCAGGATGACCTTCGGCGGCGGCTTGTCGTCGTAGAACTGGGCGAGGAAGGAGCCGAGCACCTCTTCCGGGGTGAACGATTTCTCCGCGCGCGGGAAATAGGCGCGGTTGCCCCAGTTCTGGCCGGTGCGGAAGAAGAACACCTCGACGCAGGAGAAGCCGCCCTCCTGGTGGATGGCGAACACGTCGGCTTCCTCCACGGTGCGCGGATTGATGCCCTGCTGCGACTGGATCGCCGAGAGCGCGGCGAGGCGGTCGCGGTAAAGCGCCGCGCGCTCGAACTCGAGCTCGCTCGCCGCCTTCTCCATCTCGCCGGCGAGTTCCTGCTTCACCGCATGGCTCTTGCCGGACAGGAAGTCGCTGGCCTCGCGCACCAGCGTCGTATAGCCGCCGAAGTCGATCTCGCGGGTGCAGGGACCGGCGCAGCGGCGGATCTGGTAGAGCAGGCAGGGCCGGGTGCGGCTCTCGAAGAATGAATCGGTGCAGGAGCGGATCAGGAACGCGCGCTGCAGGGCCGTGATGGTGCGGTTGACCGCGCCGGCGGAGGCGAACGGACCGAAATAGCGCCCGGGCCGGCTCTGCGCGCCGCGATGTTTCAGGATCTGCGGGGCCCAATGGTCGCCGGTGATCAGAATGTAGGGAAACGACTTGTCGTCGCGCAGCTGCACGTTGAAGCGCGGCCGCAGCTGCTTGATGAGGTTGGCTTCCAGCAGCAGCGCCTCGGTCTCGGTGTTGGTCGAGACGATCTCCACCGTCACGGTGGCGGCGATCATGCGCAGAATGCGGGCCGGCAGCGGCGCGCTTTGCCGCGCATAGCTGGAGAGGCGCTTTTTGACGTTCTTGGCCTTGCCGACATAGAGCACGTCGGCGTTCGCACTGAGCATGCGGTAGACGCCGGGCGAGGTGGGGGCGAGCCGGACCGCGCGCTCGATCGCCTCGTGGCCGGTCGCCAGCGGCTCCTCGCCGACTGCGCCGCTCTCCTCCAGGATGTCAGGCAGCCGCGCATCGTCCTCGTCGTCGCCGGCCGGAGCGGCGGGATCGACGTCCGGCGCGGTCAGCGTCTCGGGCGGCACGTCGCTGGCCGCGGCCCGCGGCGTCTTGCGCGCGCGGTCGTCCGGATCGTCGGGGGAATCGTGAACCATAAGGCGAATTTAGGCGCTGGGGGGGCCGATTTGAAGTTCCGGCCATACGGCGCGCACAGGAGGCGGTGCCGCAGTTCCCGGTAACACTTGCTTAAGCCTGTTAACAGCGCGGTAACTCGGCTTAACAGGCCTTTAACTTAAAACTCTCGATAAATCTTACGCGAAAAAGTGGTGGTTCCGTAACCATGCGGTTGGCCTCGCGCGGCGGCGCGGGCATCGCAGCGGTGACGGCAGTTGCGTTGGAGTTGAGTGATGAAGAGGCTCGTTGTGGGCGCAGCCGCGTTGGTTGCAGCCGGCTGGACAGCTTCGGCAGAGGCCGCCGATCTCAGTTACGGGCAGCGTGCGCCCTATACCGTCAACCAGCCGCTCAATGCGTATAGCTGGGCAGGCCCCTATCTCGGCGGCAACATCGGCTACGAATGGGGTTCGGTCGACAACAATCCCTCCAAGCCCTCGGGCTTCGTCGGCGGCGTGCAGGCCGGCTACAATTTCCAGAACGGCCCGTTCGTGTTCGGCGTCGAAGGCGACATCCAGGCCGCCGGGGCCGATGACACTTTCGCGCCGTGGAAATTCTCCAATCCGTGGTTCGGCACCCTGCGCGGCCGCGCCGGCTATGCCTTCAACAACGTGCTGTTCTACGGCACCGCGGGCCTCGCCTTTGGCGAGCTGCGCGCGCAGACCTTCGGCTGGTCGGAATCGCACACCACCGCCGGTTGGACCGTCGGCGCCGGTGCGGAAGTCGGCCTTGCTCCGAACTGGAGCGCCAAGCTGGAATATCTCTACATCGATCTGTCGACGAGTCAGTTCGCGATTACGGGCGTGTCAAACGGCTATAGCGCCAGCGTCGTTCGCGCCGGCGTGAACTATCGCTTCTGATAGCTGAAGAAGAAAATACCGGACAACAACTCCCGGCCGCTCGCGGCCGGGATTTTTTTCGCCGAGTGTTTTTTGCGCCAAGTATTGCGCGAATATTGCGCAGCGTGTTTTGCGCCAGGCCCGCTAGGAGAGGATGACCAGGTTGACCGCCTTCGGCCCCTTCCCCTTCTTGTCCGGTTCGACTTCGAAAGTAATGCGCTGTCCTTCCGCAAGGTCCTTCAGTCCGGCCCGCTCCACAGCGGTAATGTGCACGAACACGTCGCGGCCGCCGTCGTCGGGCTTGATGAAACCGTAGCCGCGTTCGCCGTTGAAAAACTTAACCGTTCCCGTCATGGCCATCGGGAAACTCCCCCTCATTGCTCCTCCGCCGCGACGCAGACTCACGTCGCGACATGACCGGGCTATACGGAGCCCGGGAGAGCTGGCCATCCTTGGGCGGACCTAACGGTCCGGCTGGATCTTTCTTAGGCCTTCACTCCGCCGCAACCATTCGCGGAAGCGGAACGTAAAGCCAGTCACGGAAACAGCATAATACGGTTCTCTGCAGATTGACTACCGCTCCTGCATATTTTTCCCAAGAATGCCGGAGTGTTACGGTCTGGCTCTAGGGCTTGGGCACCTCCAATCGGAATCTGGCAGCGCCGCCCTGGCCGAGCGGCATTTCCAGCTCGGGCAGGATGGTCTTGAGCTCGCTCTGTAGCGTGTAGGGTGGATTCACGATCAGGAGTCCGGTGGAGGCGAGAGCCCCGCCGTCGAGCTGGGGCGCGACGCTGAATTCGAGGCGCAGGCATTTTCCCGGTGGTTTTGCTGCAGCTGCGAGCCGTGCCACGGTCTGGGCCAGCGTATCGGTGGCGCGCCGGTTCTTGGCCGGATACCAGATGAGATAGATGCCGGTCGGCCATTTCGCGAAGGCCGTGGAGAAGGCTTCGCCCAGCCGCTCGAACTCGTCCTTGGCCTCGAACGGCGGATCGATCAGCACGAGGCCGCGCCGCTCCTTTGGCGGCACGAAGGCCGGCAGTGCCACCCAGCCGTCGAGGTCGACCACGCGGGCCTGTTCGTCGCGGCGCAGCACGTCGATCAGGGCTTTCCGCGCCTTCGGCTCGAGCTCGCAGGCGACCAGCCGATCCTGCGGCCTGAGCAGGCCGCGCGCGATCAGCGGCGAGCCGGGATAGGCCTTGAGCTCACCCTTCGGATTGAAGGCGCGGACGATGTCGAGATAGGGCTTGGCCAGCGCCGCGCTCTCGTTCGACAGGCGCGCCTGCATCAGCCGCGCGATGCCGGTCAGCCATTCGCCGCTCCGGCGCGCCTCGTCGCTGTCGAGATCGTAGAGGCCGGCGCCGGCATGGGTGTCGATGACGCGGAACGCCCCCGGCTTGTCCTGCAGATAGGTGATGATGCGCGCCAGCACGATGTGCTTGATGACATCGGCGAAGTTGCCGGCATGGAAGGCGTGGCGGTAGTTCATGCAGCAGAGTTACGACATCGCGCGCCTAAAGTAACTCCGTCATTCCGGGGCGGTGCGTAGCACCGAACCCGGAATCCATTTCACCACCGGGGCCACTGATAGATGGATTCCGGGTTCGCGCTCCGCGCGCCCCGGAATGACGGCGAAAAATCCTACCCGCCCCTGATCGGCGGCATCGTCACCTGCTCGCGGCGGCAGGCGCGGCGGTCGGTTTCCTCGCAGGCGCGGAATTGCAGGTCCTTGCTGAGGCAGATCCGGACCTCGGAGAGCCGGGTGCGGTTGCAGGTGACCGAGACGGCGGCATTGCTCAGCCCCGGATTGGCCTTGATGAAGGCCTCCTCGACCTCCGCGGGTGCCACGGTCTTTGTCTGCGACAGATCGAGATATTCGGCCGGGATCTTGATCGCGGCGCGCGCTTTGCGGATCGTCTCGAAATAGCCGCGGCCCTCCAATCCGGAGCAAGTGCCGTGCTTGTCCCATTCGTTGAAGATCAGGCCCGGGGCCGGCATCAGATCGAGCATCGCGGAGACGATGTTGCGGTTCAGCCGCGGTGCCGGCCGCTGGCAATATTCCGGGAAGCCGTTCTCATATTGCGGCCACAGCCCGTGCACGACGAAGGCGTAGGGCCGCCCGCTGCACTGGATCTGTGAGCGGCTGCCACGCTCGGCCGCCTCCTCACAGAACGAGGGCGACCACGACAGCGACAGCACATAGAAATCGAACTCGCCTGGCGCGTTCTGCCGCTTGTCCTGGGCCTTCGCCCCTCCGGCGAGGGCGGCCAGCCCGGCGGCGAGGGTCAGCGAAATGATCAGGCGGGAGAATTGACGCAATCTGGAATGAAACATGGCGACGCCCCTCAACTAGACTGTGCAACAGAGCCTAGCAGGCGAAAGGAACATTTCAAGAACAAAATTCGGGCGGCGCCCGTTTGGCCACTGACCGGCCCCGAATCAGGGGCGCCTTAAGGCTTGGCGGCGCGGCAGGCCGGATTGTAGGCCCAGTTGCGGTCGAGCCCCACCACGCACCACTCGACGCCGTTGCCGTAGCCGGCGAAGCCGCCATCCTCGATCAGCGAGAAATGCACCTTGCGCACCTTGCCGTCATTGAGCAGGGCGTCAGCGGTGCAATAGCGGCGCGGAATGTTGTCGGACTGCCAGGGCCGGAACGCGGTTTCGCGAACCGCGGAGAAGCCTGTGATCTTCAACGAGGAATTCCAGAAGGTGCTTTCCTTTTCCCAGAACTGGGTGGCGATCGTGGGCAGCGCCCGATCGCAATCGGCGACGGCGCCGTCATAGCGCGGTCCGCTCAGCCAAAAATTCATCTCCAGTGGATTGGCGGCCCTGGCCTCGCCGAGCGACAGCGCTCCGAGCATGAGGCCGAGCAAAGCGGCAAAGCGGAGCGATTTCTGGGAGGGGGCGCGCATGGTCAATCCGGACGGCTGAAGTCTTGCGAAGGCCGGACGGTGCCGTGAAGGCCGGGGGAGGTCAAGTGCAGCGCGGCAACACTTCGTCAGGAGTTGACCACAACGTCGCAGCCGGAGGGCTTCGGTTCTTTTCACTTCCATTCCGGCACCGTAAACTGGCGGCCAGCCAATTGGAGTGACGGTAATGCGAATCATTGCGGCCGCGGGTCTTCTCGCCAGCCTGGTTGTCTCGGGTGTGGTGGCGAGCCAGTCGGCGCGTGCCGACTACGTGCCGCCGTTCAAGGGCAACGACACCGGCGGCATCATCGCCTATTCGATGGCCACCCAGGTCGATGCTCGGCAGGTCGCGGTCGATCACTGCGCGCGCTACGGCAAGGTGGTCAAATTCCTCGGTGTTCAGGCTTATGAGGGCGGCTACATCTCGTTCTCCTGCCGCTGGGTGCCCTATGGCGCCGCCGACCAGCCGATCCGCACGCTTTACTGAGGCGTTGTCGTAACGCCGCAATCTTGGCCGGGAGCTCCTCGCATGACGCGCAAACTCGCTTTGCTCGGCTCGATGCTTTGCCTTGTGGTGCTGGCGGCGGGCAGCGCCAGCGCCGAAGATTTGCCGGTGCGCAAGGCAGGTCTCTGGGAAATGAAGATGGTCAGGTCCGGCTCGCCCATGCCGGAGATGACGATGCAGCATTGCACCGATGAGACTGTCGACAAGGAGATGAACAACAACGTCTCGCCGATGGCCAAGCAGATCTGCTCCAAGCAGGACATCAAGAAGACCGCGACCGGCTATGTCAGCGATTCCGAGTGCAGCGTCGCAGGCATCAGCACGACTTCGCACGCCGAGATCACGGGCGATTTCAATTCGGCCTACACGGTGAAGACTTCGTCGCACGCGCAGGGCGGCGCTGCCGGCGCGGCGGGACGCGATACGACGATGCAGCTCGAAGCGAAGTGGCTCGGGGCCTGCAAGCCGGGCCAGAAGCCCGGCGACATCGTGATGCCCGGCGGCTTCAAGATGAACGTGCGCGACATGGAGAAGCTGAAGGCGCTGCTGCCGAAGTAGAACTTCGCGCGTTCGTAGCCCGGATGGAGCGCAGCGTAATCCGGGGCCTTGTATCGGTTGCGAAGAAAGAATCCCGGATTGCGCTGCGCTCCATCCGGGCTACGGCCAGCTCGGCTACACCGGGATCTGCACGCTCGCCCGCAATCCGCCCATCGGGCTGTCGCCCAGGGTGATGTCGCCACCGTGGGAGCGGGCGATGTCGCGGGCGATGGCAAGGCCAAGGCCGGTGCCGCCTTCGTCCTGGTTGCGGGCATTGTCCAGCCGCAGGAACGGCTTGAACACCTCTTCGCGCAGATGCATGGGAATGCCGGGGCCATCGTCGTCGACCGTGACGGTCAAATAACGGTGATCGCGCTGGCCGGTGATGGCGATGTTCTTGCCGTAGCGTGCCGCGTTGGTGACGAGATTGGCGAGGCAGCGCTTGAACGAGGCCGGCTTCACCGTCACCACGGGCAGGCCGTGGAAGGCGACGGTCGCGTTATGGCCATGGCGCTCGGCGTCACCGCGCAGCTCCTCGAGCGCCTGCGCCATGTCGGTCGGCTGCGACTGCTCGCCGGAATCGCCGCGCGCAAAGGCGAGGTAATCCTCCAGCATCATCGACATCTCGTCGACGTCCTTGCGCATCCCCTCGAGCTCCGGGCTGTCGCCGATCAGCGCCAGCTCGAGCTTGAAGCGGGTCAGGATGGTGCGCAGATCGTGGCTGACGCCGGCGAGCATCGCGGTGCGCTGCTCCATGGTGCGCTCGATCCGCGACTTCATCTCGAGGAAGGCGACGGAGGCGCGCCGCACCTCGCGCGCGCCCCGCGGCCTGAAGTTCGGCGCGTCGCGGCCCTTGCCGAAACTTTCGGCGGCGTCCGCCAGGCGCAGGATCGGCTTGATCTGGTTGCGCAGAAACAGCACCGCGACGATCAGCAGGATCGACGACGTGCCGACCATCCAGAACAGGAAGATCTCCGAGTTCGAGGCATAGGCGGCGCTGCGCTGCGCGAACACGCGCATCACGGCGTCGTCGAGCTGGATGCGGATCTCGACCAGATTGGAGCGGCCGACCGTGTCGATCCAGAACGAGCGCCCGATCTGGCGACCGAGCTGCACCGACAGCGTCTGGTCGAGCAGCGAGAAGAACGGCTTCGGTCCCGGCGGCGGCATGTCGCCGGCCGGGAGGAAGTCGACCACGAGGCCGAGGCGTTGCTGGGCGATGCGGCGGATCTGGTCGCGATCCTTGTCTTGCGGATAACCCTTGTAGACGTCGATCAGCGCCGCGATGTCCTGCACCACCGCGGCCGACAGGCGGCGCGTCACCGTGTTCCAGTGCCGCTCCATGAACACGAAGGCGACGACCGATTGCAGCACCACCATCGGCACGATCATGATGAGGAGCGCGCGGGCGTAGAGGCCGGTCGGCATCCAGCCCTTGAACGCGTTGCCCATCCAGCCATTGACGGCCGAAACGCGGCCGGCGGCGCTCTTCAGCAGCGTCAGGCCGGTGTCGATCGTGCTCATCTGGCGCGCTTCACTCGATTTATGGCGAGGCCACCAGGCGGTAGCCGATGCCGCGCACCGCCTGAAGGAACAGCGGATTGGCGGGGTCGGTCTCGATCTTGCGCCGGAGGCGGTTGATCTGCACGTCGACGGCGCGCTCGTTGACGCTGCCATTGCCGGTCAGCGCGCTGCGCGGCACGGTCTCGCCGGGCGTCTCCGAGAGAATGCGCAGCATCTCGCGCTCGCGGTCGGTGAGGTGAATGACCTCCTCGCCCTGGCGCAGCTCGCCGCGATCGAGATGGTAGACGTAGGGGCCGAAGGCGATCTTCTCGATCGTCGCGGCCTGCGGCGGCGGCGCGGCGCGCTTGAGGATGTTGTTGATGCGCAGCGCCAGCTCGCGCGGCTCGAACGGTTTCGCCACGTAGTCGTCGGCGCCGATTTGCAGGCCCTCGATGCGGGCCTCCGCCTCGTGCCGCGCCGTCAGCATCACGATCGGCACCGAGGAGGATGTGCGGATGAAGCGGGCGAGATCGAAGCCGGTCTCGCCGGGCATCATCACGTCGAGGATCAAGAGGTCGAAATGCAAACCCAGCAATTTCGATCGTGCATCGCCGGCGCTCGCGGCGGTGGTGACGCGGTAGCCTTCGGCCGCGAGGAAGCGCGAGAGCAGATCGCGGATGCGGCGGTCGTCGTCGACCAGCAGCAGATGCGGCGCGTCATCGGCCGGGCGCGCCGGCGGGCGGGCGAGAGTGGCTGCGAGTGTCACGGTCACTCCTTGGTGTCTTGATTGACGGAAGCGAAGATCGTCTCGAGCACCTTGTCCGGATCGTCCCGATCGATCATCGCGCGCAGGAAGCGCTTGACCGTCTCGGCATCCTGCGGACCCATCTCGGCGAGCGCCTTGGTGATCCGCGTGGTCTGCAGGCCCGCGAGCTTCTGCACCAGCGCCTCGCCTTTCGGCGTCGCGTAGAGCAGGCGCTGCCGGCGGTCATTGTCGCCGGTCTTCTGCACGATGTAGCCCTCGTCCAGGAGCTGCTTGAGCACGCGGCCGAGCGACTGCTTGGTGATGCGCAGGACGTCGAGCAGATCGGCGACCTTGAGGCCGGGATAGCGGTAGACGAAGTGCATGACCCGGTGATGGGCCCGGCCGAAGCCGAAAGCCTCCAGCTCCTGGTCGGGGTCGCCGACGAAGTCGCGATAGGCGAAGAACAGTAGCTCGATGATATCCCAGCGCAAATTGCCTCCATCGTCTGCGGCCGGCCTGGGCTCGGCGGCGTCGTGAGAGGAAGTCGCGAAATTTATGTCAGGCATATTGACGTATCTTGGGTTCAATGTTACAAAACGATCGGCCCGCACGAAATTTTAGGTCGTTTTGCGTCGGGTGGCATCGAAGCTGGTCGGCTGGAGAAAGCCGGACAGGCGACGACGCCGGATCAGATCTACCGTGCGATTGTCGAGCGGCATTTCGGCAAAACATACTGGACTTCCGTCTCCCGCAAAAGCATGTCCTGCCCGACATGCTGGCCACGGGAAACCGGCCGTAACAAGGCTGGGGATGGTCCAGCCAAAATCCATCAAGCCGGCTGGCCCCCGAACGGGGCTGGCGGGTGCCAGAACAGCGCCGTTACCGGCAGCGGGAGCCAAGGACATGAGCATGAAATTCGATATCCAGCCCGCATCCAATCCGACCTCCGAGAAGGACCGCGTCGCCAAGCTGGTGGACCCCGGCTTCGGACGGGTCTTCACCGATCACATGGCGATCGTCCGCTACAACCAGGCCAAGGGCGGCTGGTATGAGGCGAAGATCGAGGCACGGGCCAACTTCCAGCTGGATCCGGCCGGGGCCGTCCTGCACTACGCCCAGGAAATCTTTGAAGGTCTGAAGGCCTACAAGCGCGACGACGGCGGCGTGAACCTGTTCCGGCCCGACGCCAACGCGCGGCGCTTCAAGGACTCCGCCGATCGCATGGCGATGGCGCAGTTGCCCGAGGACGTCTTCATCGAGGCGGTCGAGCAGGTTGTGCGCATCGATCGCGCCTGGATGCCGGGCGGCGAGGGCAGCCTTTATCTGCGGCCCTTCATGATCGCGAGCGAGACCTTCCTCGGCGTCAAGCCGTCGTCCGAATACATCTTTGCGGTGATCGCCTCACCGGTCGGCTCCTATTTCAAGGGCGGGCCTGCCCCGGTCTCGATCTGGGTGTCGGAGAACTATACGCGCGCGGCCGTTGGCGGCACCGGCGCCGTCAAATGCGGCGGCAATTACGCTGCGAGCCTGCGTGCCCAGGCCGAAGCGATCCAGCATGGCTGCGACCAGGTCGTCTTCCTCGATGCGATCGAGCGTCGCTATATCGAGGAGCTCGGCGGCATGAATATCTTCTTCGTGTTCGACGACGGCTCGCTCTCGACCCCGCCGCTCGGCACCATCCTGCCCGGCATCACCCGCGATTCCATCATCACGCTCGCCCGCGATGCCGGCAAGACCGTGCGCGAGGAGCCGTACTCGCTCGACCAATGGCGCAAGGATGCGGCGAGCGGCAGGCTCAAGGAAGCCTTCGCCTGCGGCACCGCGGCCGTGATCTCGCCGATCGGCAAGGTGCGTTCGGTCAGCGGCGATTTCGAGATCTCGGGCGGCGCCGCCGGCCCCGTCGCCATGGGCCTGCGCAAGCAGCTCGTCGACATCCAGTACGGCCGCACCAACGATCCGCACAACTGGATCCGCAAGGTGTTTTGATCTCTTCACCTCCCCTGGAGGGGTCCCTCCAGGGGAGGGTAAAACGCGCAATATTTGTGGGCTTTTGCGCACTGAACGTGCTGCCGTCGACATGCGACAAAGCCAGGACACAACAAGCATCCTGGACATCGCGATCATGGCAACAAGACTCTCCCAGCCCATGAAATGGGCCGTTCTCGCCGCCATCACCGGCGCCTCCGTGCTCGGCATCCTGACCATCGGCCCCACGCCCGAAGTCTCGGCCGACGACCGCTCGCCCGTCGTTGACGTGCGCACCACCGATCCCGAGATGAACGCTGCGATCGCGCGTGCCCGAGGCTCGCTTGCCACCTTCTGGGCCTCCTATGACGCGCCAAAGCCGTCGGAGACCGGTCATTCCCTCAAGGTGCACTTTTCCACCCGCAAGGGCGGGGAGCACATCTGGATCGCCGAGGTGAAGAAGCTGCCCAACGGCAGCTATTCCGGCCGGTTCGCCAACGAGCCGCGCGACCTGCCGGGCAGGCGGGCCGGCGAGGAGGTCAAGTTCGCCGAGGCCGACATCTCGGACTGGATGTTCATGCGCAACGGCAAGATCGTCGGGGGCGAGACCATCAAGCCGCTCCTCAAATCCATGCCGAAAGCCGACGCCGACGCGCTCCGGGCGCGGATGGAGCAGCCGTAGGGCAGTTGCCGCCTCGCGCCCCGGCTGGTAAACGCCGCGCATGGCCGAGAAACCCAAAAAACCGCAGAAACTGAAGGCGCGCCTGCCGCGCGGGCTCGAGGATCGCGACCCCGCCGCGATACGGGCGACGCGCGAGATGGTCGAGAAGATCCGCGCCGTCTACGAGCTCTATGGCTTCGAGCCCGTCGAGACGCCGGCGATGGAATATACCGACGCGCTCGGCAAGTTCCTGCCCGACCAGGATCGCCCGAACGAGGGCGTGTTCTCGTTCCAGGACGACGACGAGCAGTGGATCAGCCTGCGCTACGATTTGACCGCACCGCTTGCCCGCTATGTCGGCGAGCGCTACGGCACTGATGCGCTGGTCCTGCCCTATCGCAGCTATCGCGTCGGCTATGTCTTCCGTAATGAGAAGCCCGGCCCTGGCCGCTTCCGCCAGTTCATGCAGTTCGACGCCGATACGGTCGGCTCGGCGACGCCGGCGGCGGACGCCGAAATCTGCATGATGGCCGCGGACACGATGGAGGCGCTCGGCATCGCGCGCGGCCAGTATGTCGTGAAGGTGAACAACCGCAAGGTGCTCGACGGCGTGCTTGAGTCAGTCGGCCTCGGCGGCGCCGAGAATTCCAGCCGACGGCTGATCGTACTTCGCGCGATCGACAAGTACGATCGTCTCGGTGAGGAAGGGGTGCGCCTGCTGCTCGGCGAAGGGCGCAAGGATGATAGCGGTGACTTTACGAAGGGAGCTGGTCTCGATCACGATCAGATTCACGAGGTCATGACCTTGCTGTCGTCTAATCCTGATGTAACGGAGGGCAAACAACTGCCCGATTGGCTGTGCCAGGATTCAAAAGCTGTCGGCGATGACCTTTTCGTTACGAACCAAGCCACGCTAACTAAGTTTCGCGCGCACTTTCCCCATCCTCTCTGCCAACAAGCGTTCGATGAGCTTCAGCAAATTGCTGAGCTCGCGCACGCCGGTGGATACGGCACGAAGAGGATATTGATCGATCCCTCCGTCGTGCGCGGCCTCGAATATTACACGGGGCCAGTCTACGAGGTCGAACTGCTGCTCGACACCAAGGACGAGAAGGGACGCCCGGTTCGGTTCGGCTCGGTCGGCGGCGGCGGGCGTTATGACGGCCTCGTCTCGCGCTTCCGCGGCGAGCCGGTGCCGGCGACAGGTTTCTCGATCGGCGTGTCGCGGCTGCAGGCCGCGCTCACGCTGCTCGGCAAGCTCGATACGCGCTCTGAGTTCGGCCCCGTCGTCGTCACCGTATTCGATCGCGATCGCGTCGCCGACTATCAGAAGATGGTGGCGTCCTTGCGCACCGCGGGCATCCGCGCCGAGCTCTATCTCGGCAATCCCAAGAACATGGGCAACCAGCTCAAATATGCCGACCGCCGCAACTCGCCTTGCGTGATCATCCAGGGCTCGGATGAAAAAGCGCGCGGCGAGCTGCAGATCAAGGACCTGATCGAAGGTGCCAAGGCGGCCGCTGCGATCGCGTCCAACCAGGAATGGCGCGAAAGCCGGCCGGCGCAGTTCTCGTGCAGCGAAGCCGATCTCGTCGCGAAAGTGCGCGAGGTCCTGGCTCGCCATGACGTGAGCTGGGGCTAGCTATTCACTGGCGTCGTCCTGCCCGGGCTTGTCCCGGGCATCCACGTCTTGTTTGATAGCGAAGACCGTGGATGGTCGGGACGAGCCCGGCCATGACGGTGAGAGAAGAGGGAGCGAACAAATGCCTGAGATCACCATCAGCATGGCCGAAGGCCGCACCGACGAGCAGAAGGCCGGCATGATGCGCGACATCACCCAGGCGCTGGTGAAGAATCTCGGCGTCGACGCCGATGCCGTCGTCATCCAGATCAACGAAGCCCCGCTCCGCCACAAGATGAAGGGTGGCAAGACCTTCGTGGAGCGCGCGGCGGCGGCGAAGAAGTGACGCGCTAGCGTCATTCCGGGGCAGCCCGTCAGGGCTGAACCCGGAATCTCGATCGGCAATCTCTGGATTCCGGGTTCGCGCTCCGCGCGCCCCGGAATGACGAGCCAGCACCATGGACGCACGCGATTTCATCACGATCGGCATGAGCGCCGAGCGCACGCTGGTGGTCCCGGCGGAGCGCACGGTCGGGCATTTCGTGCCCGGCATGCCTTTTGTCTACGCGACGCCGATGATGATTTTGGAAATGGAGATGACCTCGGGCGATGCGATCCGCGCCGCGCTTCAGCCGGGCTGGGTCACCGTCGGCACCGAGGTCGACATCCGCCATCTCGCAGCCGCCCTGGTCGGCGCGACGGTGCGGACCACCGCGAAGGTCACCGCGGTGGAGCGCCGCGTCATCCGCTTCGAGGTCGAGGCGTTCGAGGGCACGCGCAAGCTCGGCGAAGGCCGCCACGCGCGCGGGCTCGTCAATGTCGAGATGTTCAACAAGCGGTTGGGTAAGTAGGGTGGATTAGCCCTCGGCTGCGCGAAGCGCAGTCCGAAGGCGTAATCCACCAACTTCGTTTCGCAATCGCTGAAGCATGGTGGGTTACGCTACGCTAACCCACCCTACGAAGGTACAGCACCCGTTACTTCGCCAATTCCTTCGACCGCTGCGTCGCCGCTGCGATCGCGCGGATCATCAGCTCGCGCAGGCCGGGTTCGCCCATGAGCACACTGAGCGCTGCGGCCGTGGTGCCGCCGGGCGAGGTGACGTTCTGGCGCAGCGTGGCGGAGGGAAGCTCGGACTGGTGCAGCAGCTCGCCGGAGCCGGCGACGGTCTCGCGCGCAAGCTTCGTCGCCAGCGCCTCGGGCAGGCCGGCCTCGACGCCGGCGCGGGCGAGCTCCTCGGCGAGCAGGAACACATAGGCCGGGCCGGAGCCGGAGACGGCGGTCACTGCGTCCATCAGGTTTTCATCCTCGACCCATTCCACCGCACCGGTGGCGCGCAGCAGTGCATCGGCGACTGCGCGCTGACCTGCGTCGACGTTGCTCGCCGCGACGGCGACGGTGATGCCGCGGCCGATCGCGGCCGGCGTGTTCGGCATCGCGCGCACCACGGCGCCGCCGCAGACTTCCTGCAGCGATGCGATCGTGGTCCCTGCCATGATCGACACCACGGAGGTCTTGTCCGAGACGAACGCTTTCAGCCTCGCGCCAGCCTCGCGGAACATCTGCGGCTTCACCGCCACGACCAGCGTCTCGACCTTGCCGACCCCCGTCACATCGGGATTGAGCGCGACGCCCTTGGCGGCGAGTGCGGTGATCTCGGGCGAGATGTGCGGATCGACCACCGCGACGCGGCGCGGGTCGAGCCCGCCCGAAAGCCATCCGGTCAACATCGCGCCGCCCATCTTGCCGGCGCCGGCGAGCAGGATGGTGCCGGTGATGTTCTTAAGAGTGCTGCTGTTAGCCATCGCTGCTGCCACAAACTCGCTGTCGTCCCTGCGAACGCAGGGACCCATAACCACGAGTGGTTCTAGTGGATGGAGGTGTTGGCAACAAGTCGCGTGCCACAAGCGAAATCAACGCGGTATGGATCCCGGATCTGCGCGCGCTTTGGGCGCGCTTGTCCGGGATGACGTGGGGAGGGGAGCGTCGGCTCTATTACGGCGCGAGGAGACCTTACGCCTCTCCCACCGTGTCGAACATCGCCGCGTCCATCGCCTCGGCGGTGGTCTTGCCCGCCCACACCACGAACTGGAACGCCGGAAAATAGCGCTCGCAGGCGTGGATGGCACCGGCGAGCATGGCTTCGCATTGCGCGGTCGAGGCGGTCAGCCCGCCCGGCAGCACCAGCGCCTGGCGATGCATGACCATGCCGGTGTTGGTCCACAGATCGAAATGACCGACCCACAGCTGCTCGTTGACGGCGGCGACGAGCCGCTGCACCTCGCCGCGTCGCGCGAGCGGAATCTTCATGTCGAACGCGCAGGCCAGATGCAGCGCCTCGATCTCGCCCATCCAGGTGAAGGAGAGCTGGTAGTCGGTCCATTGTCCCTTCGAGACAATCGTGAGTTCGTCTTCGCCGGAGCGTTCGAACGGCCAGTTGTTGCTGGCAGCGATGTCCTCGACCACCGCGAGCGGGTGGCTTCTGGAATCGATAGTGCCTTCGAGCAGGGACATGCCGTCTCGACCTCTTGCCTTCTTGTTGTCTTTGATACGCACGCGGTAGGGTCCGGCGCGCGCTCCCTAAACGTCGTCGATCTCGGGAGTCGCTTTCGTGATCTCCTCGGGACCGGCGCGGCCTGTCGCGGATCAAGTGATGTGATTTGCGGAATCTGCGCAACTGGCTCCCGAGTCCGTCCACAAGCCAGGACTCGTTCGTCCACAGCTCATCTCCGCCACAATCCTTAACGCCGGGAGTCCGCAATCGCGGATCAAAGAGAACAAACCGGAATCGGATTTGCGGGGAGGGCCGCCAATCGCCAATTCCGTCCGGCGAGCGCCGGACCGCCGCCGCGGCATGGGACCATGCGATTTGCCCATGCGGAACGCGCTTGCCGCGCCGGCTCGCCGGCGGCATATTTCTGCCCAGGCCGTTCATCCCGAACGGCCGATGTTCTCAGGGCGGGGTGAAAGTCCCCACCGGCGGTAAGGGCCGAAAGGCCTAAGCCCGCGAGCGCCTTCCCAGAGGGTTACCCCGAAGGGAAGGGTCAGCAGATTCGGTGCAACTCCGAAGCCGACGGTTAAAGTCCGGATGAAAGAGAACGGTCGGTGGCAGACGCATCGCAAGGTGCGGCTGCTTGTCGTTCCGTGTGCCCTGATTCTGGTCCTTGAACCGAGGAAAGCCATGAATCAGATGTTGCAAGACCCCCAAACCGAAACTGAAGTTCCCCATCCGCCGGTTCCGCAAGGACCCGCGACCGAGCACCCACGCTTCGCAAAGCCGCAGCGGGTGGCCTTCGTGCAGGCCTGCTGGCACCGCGACGTGGTCGAGGAGGCCCGCATCGCCTTCATGAAGGAGGCCGCGGCGCGGCACCTCACTCATGTCGACGTGTTCGAGGTGCCGGGCTCGTTCGAGATCCCGCTGCACGCGCAGGTGCTCGCCAAGACGCGGCGCTACACCGCGATCGTCGCGGCCGGCCTCGTCGTCGACGGCGGCATCTACCGCCACGAGTTCGTCGCCGACACCGTGATCAAGGCGTTGATGGACGTGCAGCTCCGCACCGAGGTGCCGGTGTTCTCGGCCGTGCTGACGCCGCAGCAATTCCACGAGACCGAGGTGCATTACGACTTCTTCCGCAAGCATTTTGCGATCAAGGGTGTCGAGGTGGCCGAGGCCTGTGCCACCACGCTGCATGGCCTCGAGCGTCTGCGCGGGCAGGTCGCGGCGGGGATCGTAGGGTAGGCAGGCTGCCGTAGGGTGGGCAAAGCGCAAGCGTGCCCACCTTCTCTCGCAAAAGAAAAAGGTGGGCACGGCGCGCCGCGCCTTTGCCCACCCTGCGAGGCCTTTCGGGTCGGAAAACTCAGTCGAACAGGCTCGACACCGACTCTTCGGCCGCCGTGCGCGCGATCGCGTCCGAGATCAGGCTGGCGATCGGCAGCGTGCGGATGTTCGGCGCCTTGGTCACGGCCTCGGTCGGCAGGATCGAGTCGGTGATCACCAGCTCCTTCAGCTTGGAGCCGGAGATGCGGGCGGCCGCGCCGCCGGAGAGCACGCCGTGGGTGATGTAGGCGTAGACGTCCTTGGCGCCCTTGGCGATCAGCGCGTCGGCCGCGTTCACCAGCGTGCCGCCGGAGTCCACGATGTCGTCGACGAGGATGCAGGTGTAGCCGGCGACGTCGCCGATCACGTTCATGACCTCGGACTCGCCCGGACGCTCGCGGCGCTTGTCGACGATGGCGAGCGGGGTGTTGATGCGCTTGGCGAGGCCGCGGGCGCGGGCCACGCCGCCGACGTCGGGCGAGATCACCATCGTCTTGGAGAGGTCGAACTTGTCCTTGATGTCGCGCACCATCAGCGGCGCCGCGTAGAGATTGTCGGTCGGGATGTCGAAGAAGCCCTGGATCTGGCCGGCATGCAGGTCGAGCGTCATGACGCGGTCGACGCCGGCCTGCGTGATCAAATTGGCGACCAGCTTGGCCGAGATCGGCGTGCGCGAGCCGGACTTGCGATCCTGCCTTGCGTAGCCGAAATAGGGCAGCACCGCGGTGATGCGGCGGGCCGAGGAGCGGCGCAGCGCATCGGTGATGATCAGCAATTCCATCAGATGGTCGTTCGCCGGGAACGAGGTCGACTGGATGATGAAGGCATCCGAGCCGCGGACGTTCTCCTGGATCTCGACGAAGATCTCCATGTCGGCGAAGCGCCGGACTACCGCCTTGGTCAGCGGCAGGTCGAGGCCCTGCGCGATGGCCTGGGCGAGAGCCGGATTGGAGTTGCCGGCGACGAGCTTGATGGAGCCGTTTTTGGCCGACATAGACGCTTCCTCCCGCGCTTTGCTGGATACGACGTTCAACATCTCTGATCCCACTGGAAGCACGGTTACGACGGGCGAGGAAATATCAGGCGAGAGGCTGCAATGGCAACCCGGGAGGCTACGTTTTCCCTCCGAAAATCCTGAGTCGGGCCAACGGCTTGGCCGCAACTTGAGGCCGTGGTTTAGCGGGGGTTATCGCTCGGCATAGCCGAGCGCCGAGGCCGGCATCTCCGCCGCCGGAGCCTGCTGGATCACGCTCGCCACCGCCGGTCCCCGCAGGCCAGGCGTTTCCGGCGATCCGTTGATCATGTTGGAAAGTCCGCTGAATCCGGCCTGGGCGATCTTCCGCAGCACGAGGTCGTCGGCTGCATTCCAGGGATCGCGGCCACCCTTGGCCGAGGTCGGTTCCTCCCCGGACAGGCGCAGCGCCCGCTGCTGGTTGGCGTCGTAGACGTCCCAGACCCAGGCGATCACGGTCTTGCCCCGCACTACCTGGGCGGAGAGGTAGCTGCGCACGCGGTAGGCGGCGGTCCCCTCGCGGGAGACGACGGACAGGCTGCGCAGCTTGGATTCGCTGTCGAGCACACCGACCATGCGGTCGAACACCTGCGGCGGCGGGCCGTCGATCGATTCGAAGGCGACCGTCGCCCCGCTGCCGGCACTCGGCGCCATCGCATAGGAGTTGGCGGCACCACCGCCGCCGGCGCAGCCGCCGAGCGCGGTCGCCGCCGCCAGCAGCATGACCGCCAGCACGCGCGAACCCGCACGGCCCAGGATGAATGACGCGTCCCTCATTATGGAGGGCAGCGATATCGTTAAAATCGATTAAGGTCTAGGGCGGCGGCGACACAGGTCAACCGTCATTCCGGGGCGATGCGAAGCATCGAACCCGGAATCTCGAGCTTCCGGGTTCTCGCTTCGCGAGCCCCGGAATGACGATCGTTAATGTTGCCTGTGTGTTCACGCTTCGAGCGCGATCGCGTGAACGTGCCGGCCGTAATCCGGCTCCTTGCGGTGCACCGAGCGGCGATAGCTGAAGAAGCGCTCGTCGGCGTAGGTGTCCAGACCAAGATCGTCGATCATCAGGATGCCGGCAGCCTCCAGCCGCTTGCGGATGAAGCCGGCGAGATCGAACATCGCGTGGCCCTCGCGCACCGAGGGGATGAAGAACATCGCATTGTCCGCATCCGCTTCGATGAAGCGCGCCACGAACTCGTTGCCGACCTCGTAGCTGTCCTGGCGGATCAAGGGGCCGATCGCGGCGATGATGCCGCTGCGCGTGGCGCCGAGCGTCTCCATCGCCGAGATCGTTGCCTCCAGCACGCCGGTCAGCGCGCCTTTCCAGCCGGCATGCGCGCCGCCGATCACGCGTGCGTTGGGATCGACGAACAGCACCGGCCCGCAATCGGCGGTGGAGACGCCGAGCGCAATGCCCGGCGTCTTCGTGACCAGCGCATCGCCCTTCGGCCGCGGCCCGCTCGGCCATGGTGTTTCGGCGACGAGCACGTCGGGCGAGTGGATCTGGTGCAGGCTGAGGAAGCGATCCGCGGCAACGCCGACATGCTCGGCCATGCGGCGGCGGTTCTCCGCGACCAGGGTCTGATCGTCGCTGGAGCCGAGCCCGCCGTTCAGCGCGGAATAGATGCCGCCGGAGACGCCGCCCTCACGCGTGAAGAAGGCATGGCGCAGGCCGGGTACCGCGGCCAGCAGCGACGAGGTGAGGGTCATCAATTGCCTCCGGCCTGTTCGAGATCGCTGAGGCCGGCAATGCCGGTCAGCCGCGGCTCGGAGATGCCGAGCACCTTGAACATCGAGCCCATGCCGCTGCGTCCGCTGTCGGTCAGGCGCTTGAGCGCGATCGAAATGTCGGTCGCGACTTCCGGCGTCGCCTTCTGCATCAGGGCGGCGGCCCTGGTGTCGATGCCGATCCGCTTGAGGAATTCGCCTTGCGTCACCGGCCCGTGCACGCGCGCGCCGACATCCTCGGCCGCGCGCGCCAGTGCCTGGAAGTCGACATGGGCGGTGACGTCGGCCTGGCCCGGCGCCTTCAGGGGATCGGCGAAGGTGTGACGTGCAATTGCCTGGAAGGTGTCGCCGGCGTCGCTGCGCAAATGGCCGTAGTCGATGATCAGGGCCGCGCCGTCCTGGTCGCGCACGCGCGTGGCGAGCTTCATGATCTCGCCGTCGGGCCGCCATTCGAACACGGCGCCGACGGGCGCGGCGCGCACCAAAGGCGGCAGCAGCACGTCGAAGCGCGGCGTCGGCTCCGGCGCCGCGCCGAACTGAAGCTTGCCGTTGGGATCGATCTCGATCACACGCTCGTGCCAGCCGTTCTCGAGGCGGACCATCTGGTGGATCGGCAGCACGTCGAAATATTCGTTGGCGAGGATGATGCTCGGCCCTTCCGGCACGTCGTCGATGTTGTCGTGCCAGGTGATGTTGCGCACGGCCGACAGCGTCGCGCCCTGCCGCTCGCGCAGCACGGGATTGACCTCGACCATGTGGATGTGAAGCGCCTGGTACAGCGGTGGCAGCACGCGGAGTGCGCGCAGCGCGTCCGCCATCATGGTGCCGCGGCCGGGGCCGAGCTCGATCAGCCGCAAGAATTGCGGCGAGCCCATCTGCTTCCACACCGAGGCGGTCCACAGGCCCAGCAGCTCGCCGAACATCTGGCTGACTTCGGGCGCGGTGGTGAAGTCGCCCTCGCGCCCGAGCGGATCGCGCGAGACGTAATAGCCGTAGCGCGGATGCATCAGGCACAGTTCCATGTAGCGCCAGACCGGCATCGGGCCCGACGCCTTGATCAGCGCCTTGATCTCGTCGAGTAGCGGCTGGTCGGTCACGGCGTACTTTCTCGAAATGAATTAACTGTTGGCCTCGATG
>RXJC01000308.1:31956-33473 GCA_003963435.1 Bradyrhizobiaceae bacterium
ACTTTCTCGAAATGAATTAACTGTTGGCCTCGATGGGCTTCGGCGCCCCGCGCCTGACTGCCAATACAATAAGGATGAGGCCGACGATAAGCATCGGGATCGACAGCAGCATGCCCATGGTTAACCCGCCCCAGAGGAAACCAAGCTGGGCGTCCGGTTCGCGGAAATGCTCGCCTGCGATCCGGGTCAGGCCATAGATCAGGATGAAGCTGCCGAGGATCATGCCGGGCCGCTTCAGGGCACCGAAGCGGATCATGATCGCCAGTACGGTGAACAGCAGGATGCCCTCCATGCCGGCTTCGTAGAGCTGGCTCGGATGACGCGGCAGCTGCGTGGGATCGTTGGGGAAGATCATGGCCCAGGGCAGGCTCGCATCGGCGGCGCGGCCCCACAATTCACCGTTGATGAAATTGGCAATGCGCCCGAGCAGCAGCCCGACCGGGGCGACCGCGGTCGTGATGTCGCCCAGCGACAGGATCGGGATGCGGTTGCGATAGGCGAACCACATCACCGCGACGACGCAGCCGAGGAAGCCGCCGTGGAACGACATGCCGCCTTCCCACAGCTTGAAGATCGCGGCGGGATGGTCGGCGAAGAAGGGCAAATTGTAGAACAGCACGTAGCCGGTGCGGCCGCCGAGGATGATGCCGAGCGTGACCCAGAGGATGAAGTCGTCGATCTGAAGCAGCGAGATCGGCGCAGGCCCACCCCACAGACGTTCGTTCTTCAACAGCGAGCGCGCATAGAGCCAGCCGAACACGATGCCGCAGATATAGGCCAGCGCATACCAGCGGATCGCGAACGGGCCGATCTCGAGCGCGATCGGCTTGAAGGCAGGGAAGTCGATGAGCAGAAAGGGCATCACGCCTTCTATATCCAACCGAGATCGCGGCGGTCGAGCGCCAGCAGACGCCCTGTGATTCTTCTTATGCAGGGACGTTGAGTACGATTGCAAGGAAACCGATTCATGACAAGGATACCGCCGCTTCGCTCTTGAACCGCTTCAATCCGATTGCCATTGTGTTTCGGAGAGTTCGCGCAAAGTTTATCGGAGGCCGACATGACCCAGACCAACAACCGGTTTTTCGACGAGATCGGCCGCCTGATGAACGATGCCGCCGGTGCCGCCCAGGGCGTCAAGCGCGAGTTCGACACCGTGATGCGAAGCCAGGCCGAGAAATTCCTGCGCGACATGGACCTCGTCAAGCGCGAGGAGTTCGAGGCGGTCAAGGACATGGCGCGCCTGGCCCGCGAGGAGAACGAGGCCCTGAAGGCGCGCATCGCGGCGCTGGAGGCCAAGCTCGGGGGATGATGCCTCCCGGCGTCATTCCGGGGCGGTCCACAGGACCGAACCCGGAATCTCGAGGTTCCGGGTTCGATGCTGCGCATCGCCCCGGAACGACAGTATACGGGACGACACCGTCCCTCTAAAAAATCCCCGCATTTCCTTGTCATTTCCGCAGCTTCCGGCTAAAAGCCCGCCAAGTTCGTGGCCCCCGCACCCCTGGAGGCTTGCT
>RXJC01000308.1:33523-51253 GCA_003963435.1 Bradyrhizobiaceae bacterium
CGCACCCCTGGAGGCTTGCTGCGAGCTATGCCATGGGCCGCGCTGCGGCCCATTAACTTTTGCAAAAACAAGGACTTAACGACATGGCGACGACCGTCAAGGAATTGAAGGCGACCGCACGTCCGAAGAGCGGCAAGGGGGCCGCCCGGGCTGAGCGTCGCGCCGGGCGCGTGCCCGGAGTGATCTATGGCAACAACCAGCCCCCCGTCACGATCTCGATCGAAGATCGCGAACTGCGCCAGCGCATCCTCGCCGGCCGGTTCCTGACCACGCTGGTGGACATCGATCTCGAGGGCAAGAAGCACCGCGTGATTCCGCGCGACTACCACCTCGATCCGGTCAGGGACTTCCCGATCCATGTCGACTTCATGCGGCTCGGCGAAGGCGCCACCATCCGCATCAGCGTGCCCCTGCATGTGGTGAAGTCGGAAACCTCCCCGGGCGTCAAGCGCGGCGGTACCGTCAACATCGTTGCCCACGCGATCGAGCTCGAATGCGGCGTCGAGAGCATTCCGCAGTACATCGAGGCCGATGTCGGCTCCTTGGAAATCGGTCACTCGCTGCATCTGTCCGACGTCAAGCTGCCGGCCGGTGTGAAGGCGCTGACCCGCGAGGACGCGACCCTCGTCACCATCGTGCCGCCGTCCGGCTACGCCGAAGAGCAGAAGGCCGCGGCTGCGGCTGCTGCTCCTGGCGCGGCTGCGGCTGCTCCGGCGGCTGGCGCTGCGGCTCCGGCCGCGGGTGCCGCTGCACCTGCCGCTGCTGCCAAGGCTCCCGCCGGCGGCGACAAGAAGAAGTAATCTCTCGAGAGAGCTGGCGCGCGGTCCCTGATCGCGCGCTGGCTGAGGGGCGCGCCGCGTCATGCGACTCTTTGTTGGGCTCGGCAATCCCGGCGCGAAATACGCACGTAACCGGCACAATATCGGCTTCATGGCCGTCGACGAGATCGCGCGGCGTCATGGCTTTGCGCCGTGGCGTCGTCGGTTTCAGGGCGAGACCTCGGAAGGCACGCTGGGCACGGAGCGCGTGATCCTGCTCAAGCCGACGACCTACATGAACGAGTCCGGCCGCAGCGTTCAGGAGGCGGCGGGCTTCTTCAAGATCGCGCCAGGCGACACCACGGTGTTTCACGACGAGCTCGAGCTGCCGCCGGGCAAGGTGCGGGTGAAGATCGGCGGCGGCATCGCCGGACACAACGGCCTGCGCTCGATCTCGGCGCATATCGGCAACGACTATCGCCGCGTGCGGCTCGGCATCGGTCATCCCGGCGTCAAGGAACTGGTGCACGGCCACGTGCTGTCGGACTTCGCCAAGGCCGACAATGAGTGGGTGGCGACGCTGTGCGAGGCGGTGGCCGAGCACGCTGCGCTGGTCGCCAAGGGCACGGACGCGACCTTCGCCAACAGGGTGCATCTCGCCATGCAGGCGAAGGGATTTTTGACCAAGGACGACAACGGCAAGGAATAACACCTGTCATCGCCGGACTTGATCCGGCGATCCATCCTTCGAAGTCGATGGATGCGCGGGTCAAGCCCGCGCATGACGAATCCGGAAGATATTTGCGCGCGGAGCGCGGAGGCCAGGATCACCATGGGATTCAAATGCGGGATCGTCGGATTGCCCAATGTCGGCAAGTCGACCTTGTTCAACGCGCTGACCGAGACGGCCGCGGCGCAGGCCGCGAACTATCCGTTCTGCACCATCGAGCCGAATGTCGGCGAGGTCGCGGTTCCGGATCCGCGGCTCGACCAGCTCGCGGCGATCGCCAAGTCCGGCCAGATCATCCCGACACGGCTGACCTTCGTCGACATCGCGGGCCTCGTTCGCGGCGCGTCCAAGGGTGAAGGCCTCGGCAACCAGTTCCTCGCCAACATCCGCGAGGTCGACGCCATCGCGCATGTGGTGCGCTGCTTTGAAGATTCCGACATCACCCATGTCGAGGGCAAGATCGCCCCGCTCGCCGACATCGAGACCATCGAGACCGAGCTGATGCTCGCCGATCTCGACAGCCTCGAGAAGCGCGTCGACAACCTGACCAAGAAGGCCAAGGGCAACGACAAGGACGCCAAGGAGCAGCTCGACCTCGTCAACCGCACCCTGGTGCTGCTGCGCGAAGGCAAGCCCGCGCGCCTCGTCGAGCGCAAGGCCGAGGAGGAGCGCGCCTTCGCCATGCTTGGCCTGCTGTCGTCCAAGCCCGTGCTCTACGTCTGCAACGTCGAGGAAGGCTCGGCCGCGACCGGCAATGCGTTCTCCAAGGCGGTGCAGGACCAGGCCGCCAAGGAAGGCGCGGTCGCCGTCGTCATCTCCGCCAAGATCGAATCCGAGATCGCCACCATTTCGCGTGAAGAGCGCGCCGACTTCCTGGAGACGCTGGGTCTCGAAGAAGCCGGCCTCGATCGCCTGATCCGCGCCGGCTACAAGCTGCTCGACCTCATCACCTATTTCACCGTTGGCCCGAAGGAAGCGCGCGCCTGGACCATCCATCGCGGCACCAAGGCGCCCGCGGCAGCCGGCGTGATCCACACCGATTTCGAGAAGGGTTTTATCCGGGCCGAGACGATCGCCTTTGAGGATTACGTCGCGCTGGGCGGTGAGGCCGGCGCCCGCGATGCCGGCAAGCTGCGCCTCGAAGGCAAGGAATACGTCGTCGCCGACGGCGACGTGATGCATTTCCGGTTCAATACGTAAGCCGGGAACACCGGTGCCGTAGGGTGGGCAAAGCGAAGCGTGCCCACCACCTGTCGCCATTGAGAAAGATCGTGGGCACGGCGCTTTGCGCCTTTGCCCGCCCTACGGCATCTCACCGCATCCCGCCGCCCTGGTCGCGGATCGCGCCGAGATGCTCGTTGATGCGGAAGACGATCAGGATCAGCTCCGCCAGGATGCGCGAGAACACGATGCCGACGACGACGCTGGCGATCGACGACAGCAGCACCAGGAAGCCGCCGAACGGGCTGATCGCCATCGCAGCGAGCCCTGAAAAGATGCCGGAGAGGCCGAACAGGCAGATCAGCGCGATCACCAGCCAATAGAAGGTCTTGATGATCGTCGGCGTGATGAAGCGGTCCCACTGAAACAGGTCGCTGAATGAAAACATTGCTCTCCCCAGGGCATTGGGCCTTGGTAAATGGATCTGGGCCCTCAGTCGATCCGACTCGGATCAACGCTGCGACCCGGTATGTAGCACGAGCCATGCGGGCCGGCGGGTTGAGATTGCCGCAAAGTGCGGCCACAATCTGTCATTCCCGCAAAGCTTTCCCAAGATGACCCTGACCTTCGAAGATTTCCCGCCCGGCCGGTTCGGCACATTCGGCCCGCGCCATGTCACCCGCGACGAGATTGTGGCCTTTGCCGCCGAGTTCGATCCGCAGCCGATGCACCTGGACGAGGAGGCCGCCAGCAAGAGCATGCTGCGCGGCCTGTCCGGCTCGGGCTGGCACCTCTGCTCGCTGATGATGCGGATGATGGCCGACGGTTTCATCACCCGCGCCGCGTCGCTCGGCTCTCCCGGCGTCGACGAGGTGCGCTGGCTGTCGCCGCTGCGGCCCGGCGACGACCTCACGCTCGATGTCGACGTGCTGGAGGCACGCACGTCGAAAAGCCGGCCGGAGCTCGGCATCGTCAAGTTCAAATGCACCGTGCGCAACGCCAAGGACGAGGTGCTCGCCGAGATGACGTCGCCGATCCTGATCAGGCGGCGCGAGGGGGCGGTCTGATGCGGTTCTTCGAGGACATCGAGATCGGCCAGCGCCGCGAGATCGGCGCCTACAATTTCACGGCGGAGGCCATCAAGACTTTCGCCGCCAAGTTCGATCCGCAGCGTTTTCATCTCGACGAGGAGGAGGGCAAGAACTCGCTGTTCGGCGGGCTTGCCGCTTCGGGCTGGCACGTCGGCTCGGCCTGCATGAGCCTGCTTGTCGCGGACGGCCAGCGCCTGGCGCGGGAAGCCGCGGCGCGCGGCGAGGAGGTTGCGGTGTGGGGCCCGTCGCCGGGCTTTCGCGACCTGCGCTGGATCAGGCCGGTGCTCGCCGGCGATACCGTCGCTTACGTCAACGTCGTCATCGACAAGCGCACCTCCGCTTCGCGTCCCGGCTGGGGCATCCTGACCGCCCGCACCACTGGCACCAACCAGCGCGGCGAGGAGGTCTATTCCATCACCGCCTCGGCCTTCGTGCCGATGCGGAAGCGCGGTTAGATCTGTTCCAAGATGAACGGTCCAAATCAGTGCGCGAGTGTTGCTCGCGCGCTATGGACGCATTTTGGGGCGGCTGCCATAAGCCTGCGCAACATGGTGACCGCGAAGCAGTTTGGCGGAACCAGTCAGTTGCTAACTAATTATGAACCTGTCGCTGTCTATTTGAAACGAAATTGGGCAGACGACAGGGGACGAGGACCATGGCTGATCGCGGCGCACTTAAGTTTGTTGGATTTATCTTCGCGACCGCGACGCTGGCCGTGATGCTGGTCGCCGGTATGGTGGTGAAGGGCTATGCCGATGGCGCCTACACCCTGGAAGCCTCGGCCGTCGACGCGAGCCGGTAAGCTTGCGTTCATCTTTTGCGGCCGGGATCTGGCCGCAGCTCAGCGGATATAGACGAACGCCAGGATGGCGATCGCGACCGCCAGCAGCCCGACAAAGCGCAGCATGATCGTGCCGAATTGATTCGGCGCGGGCCGCAACGGGATCGGGTCCGTGGTGTCGGGCCGAATGCTTTCCATGTGAGATATCCCCCAAGCCCGGCCGCGGCGGCACGGGCGCCTGGGATTGGTCGCCGAGGAGGGGCTGCGGGTTCAAGCGGCATCTTCGTGTCCCGGACGAGCTGCAGCGTGCAACGCCGCTGCGCAGAGCCGGGACCCATCGCGCCGCGCACGCATCCGAACCATAGGCCCCGGCTCTGCGGCGCGTCACTGCGTGCCGCACCGCGTCCGGGGCACGGGACCCCAGCAGAATCAAAGCCGCCGCGTTCCTTTCGGAACGCGGCGGCTCGTGAGGCGGTATGTGCGCGATCAGCTGTTTCGCAGGCCGTCGGCGGCGCGCTTCCACTGCGCGACGTTGTCGGCGATCATGCGGGTCGACTTCATTGCGGCCTGGCTGAGCTGAGCGTAGCCGGAAATCTCGCGCTGGACGCGCTGGCCTTCGGCATGGAGCAGGTCGCGCAGGCTTTCGAGCTCCGAGATCAGGTTCTCGATCTCGGCGAGCGAGGTGCCGGCGACGCGCTGGATCAGCGAGTTGACGTTGTTGACGGTCGCTTCCGCGCTCGGGTCGAGCGGCGGCGCGTCGGTGGTCGTCGCTGCCGGACGGCGCAGATAGGCGATATCGTTGCGGACGAAATCGCGGATGCCGGCCTCGACCTCCGTCACGGCGGCGAGGTTGGTGTCGACCGTCTCGGTCTCGGTGGCTTCGATCTTCTCGGGACGCATGGCGTTCATCGTTGTTCCCCTGTTCGCGTTGAGCGCAGCGCGAGTGTCCCCCGCACGACGAATTCTGTGAGGCTGCCCTATCAGGACGTCTGATTTTGACCGCAAATGGGCCGAGATGCGGCAAGGGCGGACCATTCGGGGGTTTTGACGTGGCGTATGGTTAGGAGAGTGTGAACGCATGCCGTAGAGACGTGAATGCGCGGCTCGGCCGGTGTCTCGCTCCCTCGCCCCGCTGGCGGGGAGAGGGTGGGGTGAGGGGGAGTCTCCACAAGGGAGGTGAGAGTTGGACTCGCGGAGAGTCCCCCTCACCCGACGCGCTTCGCGCGTCGACCTCTCCCCGCCAGCGGGCGAGGTAAGAAAACTACCAGCTCTTCTTGAATCCCGCGGTCACGCTCTTGTTGATCGCGCCCTGCGAGGTCTCGCCGACCGAGCCGGAGACGGTGACGTTGTCGAACAGCTTCTGCTCGGCGCCGACCTTGCGCAGCCATTTGTCGTCGGTGGTCGACAGCGTCTGGCCGGCGGTGATGCTGGTTCCGGTGTCGGTAAGGGTGACCTTGGCGGACTGGTCGGTCTCGTAATTGCGCGTGATGTGGCCGCCGATGCCGGGCAATGCGCTGGTGCCCTGCTGGTTGACGCTGTAGCCGTTCTGCAGCGTCAGCGAGGTGTCGCCGGACAGCGGCATCGATTTGATCAGCGACGCCCCGAGCTTGCTCTGTTCGCTGCCGGGGTCGACGCGGGCTTCCACCGCGGTCTTGTCCCAGATCACGCCCGCGCCGGGCGCGGTTGCCGTCGCCCAGGCGGTGCCGGAAGATTGCGGCAGGTTGCCGCCATTGGCGGCCTTCTGCGCCAGCAACTCGGACATCGTGCGCGGCTCGCTCGTCACCGTCATGTCGGCGCCGACCCGCGTGTCCCAGAACGAGAACACGGACTGCTTCACCGTCACCGCCGAGGAGCCGTTCGCATTCTGGTTCGATGCCCAGTCCAGCCCGTCCTTGGCGGCGGCCTGGGCGCGCTTCTTGGCGGCCATGGGATCGATGCCGGTGCCGGCATCGACCGCGAGCTGACTCCAGTCGAGCTTGTCGACGTCGATGCCCTTCATCACGTCGGGGTCGCTGACGTCGGGGGCCTCCGCCACGGCCTCTGTCTCGGCCTCGTCGTCAGCCGCGGTTGCTGGAGGGGAGAAGGGCGGAATGATCTGCGCCGAGACCGTCAGCACCGAACCCAAAATGAATGCGGCCGCCAGCACCGGCAGCCTGGTCCAGCCAAAACCTGTCGAGAATTCCATCGTCCTGCCCGCGAACCCCAGCGCATGCCGTCCGATAATATAGATCGGCCGCAGGCCATGCGCCATTCCGCGCGGAAAATGCTGATTCATCGTTGCGAAATTGTGGCAGTACCAACGGGCCGCGCGAAAGGCGCGCGCCCGATGACGAGCTCTTGATGCGACGGCATCCGGCGGGGCTGGAGGCCAGGACGTCGCGGCCGGCATCGTCATCGGTCCCGAACGGGGCCCGTTGGTGTCCCCCCAAAAGCGCGATGATCATCATCGCGCTTCAGGTTGTTGTTTGCGCATGATCTTCCCGGAAAACCGCTTCGCACTTTGCGCTAACGCGGCCCTTCGGGTCCGGATCTTGCGTCAGCCGACGCTGGTCATCTTCGGCAGATGAATGGCGCGGCCGAGTGCCTGCTCGACCAGATCGAACGTGTCGATCAGGACGCGCATGCTGACGAGCTTGCCGGCCCTGAACTGGGCGAATTGCGCCACGCGCAGGCTGATCGGCTTGTGCGAATCCAGCGCCGTCAGCGAGTAGCGCACCATCGAGGCGGCGGAATCGACGCCGAGCATGATGCTTTCGCGGTCGAAGCGGCGGACCTGGAAATTGTCGGCGAGCTGGCGGATGACGTCGAGCACGGCATCCTTGCCCTGGCGCGCGCCGAGGAACGGAAACATGTCGATCGGGCCATAGAGCGCCCACTCGACGTCCTCGTCGATCAGGGCCTCGATATCCCCGAAATGCCGGTCGTTGATCGCGCGGTGCAACGCGCGCGAGAAACGCCAGAGGCTGTGCTCTGTCATTTTAGGCAATCCTGAAGCTGGCTTGCGAAAGAAACGGAAAACAACCCCATGCGCCGTCGTCGCCGGGGTTCAATTCATTTGTATGCAAACAAAATAGTGAGTTTCGGCCAAAACGCAATTCACGTTTTCGCAATGCACAATTGACCGGAAATTGTGAGATTTACAATAGAACCCCGTAATCACCCGGGTTCGGATGGGTTCTGGAAGGTGTGGAACGGGGATCAATCCACCCGCGCGCCCGTGATCAGCGGGCCGATCTCGCGCTCCAGCACCTGCTGCACCAGATCGTAGGAATCGATGATCTCGCGGATCTGCGCCACCAGTCCGCCGCGGAAGGTGTAGAACACCGCCATGTCGAACTGCACGATGCGCTCGTTGCTGCGCTTCCTGAAATAGGTGTGCATGTAGGTCGCGACCTCGTCTCCCTCCGCGATGACGTGGGGCGCCTTGTAGCGGACCTCCGAATAGCGCGACCAGATCGTCTGCCAGAGCGCTCGCAATTCGGCCTTGCCGTGGCGCGGCACCATGTGCGGCAGCACGTCGATCGGCGCATGGGTGAGGAAGTCGACGTCGTCGGTGCAGCACGCCAGGGCGGCCTCGAGGTCGCCGCGCGCAAAGGTGTCGAGCAGATGCAGCACGCGTTGCTTGTTCAGCGATTCAACCATCATGCTGCTCCCGCCCTCGTCGGCCGTGGATTGCAAACGCTACCGTGCGGCTCGCGGGTCCATCAATCCGCAAAAACACAGGGTGCTTGCAGCTTATGACGCGCCGGCGCAATGCCCGGTTCATGGGGTGCAATTGCGGGTTGCGCGCCCGTTCGCCTGCCAGAATTCGAGCGGCCCCGGCTGCCCTGATGACGCCGCGCGCCTAACGTCCGGCGGGCCGCGCCAGGGAACCGGACTTGCCGGCGCTCGTTGAGATGCCGACACCGCCTCCGGAGACTTCGACCGATGAAATCCACCCTTCTCACCGTGACCGCCGCGCTGCTCATGCTCGGCGCCAGCTCCACCGCCAACGCCAAGGGCTGCATCAAGGGCGCCATCGTCGGCGGGGTCGCCGGCCATTATGCCGGCCACCACGGCGTGCTCGGCGCCGCCGCCGGCTGCCTCTACGGCCGCCACCACGCCAAGGAACAGGAGAAGCAGCGGCAACAGCAGAGCCAGGTGAACGGACAGGGGAAGCTGTAGCTTCCCCGTCATTCCGGGGCGTCGCGGAGCGGCGAACCGGGAATCCGTTCCGCTCCCAGGGCCGCAGGCGCATCTAGACCGTCACGAGAGGTCGTCATGCCCGGGCTTGTCCCGGGCATCCACGGTCTCAATGCTGCGCAGCAAGGCGTGGATGGCCGGGACAAGCCCGGCCATGACGAGGTGGAGATTGTCGCCTCCCAAATCCGATAGTCCTGCCTGGGACCGGCGCCAAGTAAGCGCGTGACCCACCTCACATCCCCCCTCGGCCACCGCGCCTAACGTCATTCCCATGTCATCAGGGAGACGTGCCATGGCTGCCATCGCCTCTGCCAGAAAGTCCCGCCTGCACAACGCGATCGAAGGCCTCGCGCTGACCGCGATCCTGCAGAGCTTCCCGACCTTCGCCGCCGCCGCCTTCCTGCTCAAGCTCTGCGGCAACCACGATCTCGTCGGCGACCCCGGCGTCGCCATCTTCGTCGCCATCGCCTCGCTCGCCCACGCGATGTTGGCGGTGACGTTCGGCCCGAGCTTCCCGATGTTCTTCAAGACGGTCTACGAGCCGAAATTCTTCGAGGCCCATCTGTCGCTGTCCGACAAGATCACGGCCTGGCGCACCCACCCCGTCGCCTCGCTGCAACTGGTGACGATCGTGCTGCTGCTGTCGGTGATGGCGGTGGTGACGGCGAGCGTGGGGTGAGGGGGCGTTCGTCGATTCCACGCTCGCAACGATCGGGCAGGTGGTATCCGCATCACTTCGTCGGCTTCCATTGCTCATTGCGCGCACCTCCGCAATCTCGCGGCGCGTTTCGCCCGAGCTTTGCCTGGTCGCGCGCCCCCGGTTGGAGGAGAGGGCGCAGGGAAGGCCGGGAGCCGGTTGGCTCCCGTGGCCGCCTGTGCAGAAGGTAGTCTGCGTGTGCAGGCACAGGCGGAAACACCACAGGGCAACCGGGACATCCCGGCCTTCCCTGCGCGATGGTTGGAACGGCTTATGGCGCGCTCTCCCCGGGGAGCGTTGCACTATTGCCCCAGTCACCTCGCAGCTGACGACACGCCGGCCCGGTCGGGCCGCTCGTGTCACCGCAAGGCTTGGCGCCAGAACCCCGGGCGCCAGGACCACACGATTTTGCCGTACACGCATCCCACCTGTCGAAAGCGCGCCGTCCTGCTCACGGTTGCCCGCCCTGCAAAAACCTTTCGCGCCGATGGGACCCGTGTCCATCGCCGTCCGGCCCCATGTCGTGACGATCGCGATACGCCCTCTCCGTGGGCCGGAGTGAGCGAGACATACGATAATTCCGAATTTCGGTAAAGTGGAATATTTTTGCGAGGAGGTGTTGACGCGTCGGGCAAAACAGTGCGTGGGGTGGGCTGGCTCGTGCGGCGTCATTGCGAGGAGCCCTTGCGATCACCGCCTGGCGCACCCACCCGGTCGCCTCATTCCAGTTCGTCATCATCGTGCTGCTGCTGTCGGTGATGGCGGTGGTGACGGCGAGCGTGGGGTGAAGGGGCAATCAGGCGGCCTCTAGCAGCCGCTTCTCGAACTCCGCTCTAATCCACTCAAGAAAATCTAGATCGTCGCTCTTAAAGGAGCGCTTGTGCGAGTGAGCTACGACACGACGGAGTTCGTTTAGTCGGTCCATCCAGCGCAAATTCTTTGCTTGCCCTCTTTCGCCAGGAAAAGGGATGTTGAAGTACTTTTTAAAGATCTCCCAATTCTCTTGCTTCTCGATGATCTTCTTTTTGTCAATGAAGTCTAGGTAAGCTTCAATTTCGAGCTGCTTCTCGGGTTCATCGGACTGCTGACGCTCATAGGCTTTGACGCGCATTTGAGGCGTGCCGATTTGATTCCAGTATTTTTCACCATGTAACTTCTTGAAGTGCTCAAATATGATGTCGGACACGCGGTTTTCTATGAATGAAATCGTCTTCGCAGCCGCCTCAATTCTTTCGTTGTCCTTAGACGCGATGTGTTCGAGCAATCCTTCTGGGGCAAACGTGAAGTCGGACTCGTGGATGATTTGGCAAAGTTCATAGAAATAAGTGGGCGGGCCACCGGAACCATATTTGGTCCGTCCAAAACGTTCTTTGAACGAAGCATCCGGCTCGTCGCGGAGATACTCGGCCAAAGGTCTTGCGAGAGGTAGAACATGGTCTATGATTTCGCTCGGCTCGGCATTTCGCGCGTCAAAACTCTTCTTTCTCGACTCAGCGTGATCAATCAGCGCGTTGAAGAGCAGAAGCAGAGCCCTCAAGCCCACGTTAGTACTTAGATCGCTCGCTCGGCCTAAGTCCCAACGAGTAGGATTGGCAGATCGAATATTCTGCAAGAATAGGCTGATAGTTGCAGACGCACGCTTTACAGTTGCCAGATCGCTGTCCCCCGTCAGCGGCCCGTCAACAAGGAGCTTGCGTTTCTGTGCGAGGCCACCGATGAGATGCGATCGAACGATCCCTCCCTTGAGCTCGGGCATCGTCAAGCACATTGCATCGTCACCTTGGATGCCTTGAGCGATTACTCTCCGGAATAGTGGGCCTCCCACCTCCTCTGCGAGCGTCTGAACAATCCTAGCCGCCATCGCGGCCAGCCGCTCAGTTGGATTCGTCGAACCCCATTTCAGATCGGCATCCAGCTCATCCAGCAGCGTCCGGGGAACGCTTTTCTGTTCATGATTGATCGTAACAAACAGATTTGCCTCTTCCTCGCGCTTGAGTCCCTCAAACGCAATTACGGCGATATTCTGCTTGGAGAGCTTTGGATCGATGACGGAGTATCCGTATAGCCGATGCTGACCGTCGACGATCCAAGCTGACTTATATCTCTCGGGAAGGTGAAGGTCGCCGAACTGAACATCGCTATTTGCGTCACCACCCTTACGGTCGAATGGTCGTCGCTCATCGAAATTGATGAGGATGTTGGTTGGGAAGAACCCGCCGGATTTGAGGTAATCTCCAATCGAGCGCAATCGAGCGCGCTTGACCATTCGCTGATAAGTGGGAAGCGCAAGGGGATCGGCTAGGGTCCTATGGTTCACAAAGCAAATTTTGAGGAGCTGTTCTGCCGTCGAAACAAAAGAATAGAAGACTTTGCCGCCCAATTTTCCTCTAATCGCAGGTACCTTTGAGCCCTGCATCTCCGGGATCTTTTGCCCCCCAAGATACTCGGCCAAGAACTGATATTTTGTCGCTCGTCCCAAATGTTCAGCAAGCTGGGAGAAATAATCCAGCTCGCGCTCGGTCATGACGTGAATATTCTCTGAATCCGCCTTGCTTCTATCTGGCTTGCTCCAGAGGACTTTGTCTGTGAAGTAAAACCAAAGAATCTTTGGCTTAAAGTCGCGTCCGTAGTGCGTGCGGATGGCGTTTGCGAAGGCTTTTTTTAAGCCGATCGTTTCTGCTAGATCCTTGCCCAACGACCGTGTCTTATATTCATCGCAACACTTGCACTCGCCAATGATGATGGTTTCGCGATCCTTGCAGAAAATATCGATCTGTTTTTGGTGGAGTGAGCCGTCGGAGGCGCGGTACTGTATCGTGAAGTCATGTCCTCGGTTCAGGTCGTCGTATCCCATGCGATAGAACAGGCGCCAAACAAGGTCCTCGAACTGTCGATCAAGTGGCTTTTGCTTCTTCAGTCGGACCTGACGCTTGAGAGTCTTCTCAACCTCCCAGCCCTGTGAAAGGTATGGCTCCTCTCCTCCAGCAGGAACCTTCACATATGTATATTCGTCGCGTCGGCGTTTGAACTCGGCGTGCTTTTCCCCCTCGGTTGAGACCAAGGGGGAGAGTGGTGGGCGCGACGGTGACGTTGCCAAAGAACATTTCCCCCAATGGTCCGCTCTGGAGGCGGGTGATCAAGATTCTATTTGGCTAGACTGGATGCTATGGCTCAATCATAAGGTCAGCAAGTTTGTGTATTCAACTTAGCCGAATTGCTTAGTTTGCGGCTCAGAGAAGTAACGGGGCGAGTCGGGAAAGGTGCTCGACGCCGGAGAGTGCGAGAATAGCGGAGGCGCGACCACAAGATCGTTCAGTTGGATACGAGCAATTCCGTGGTGGTGCCTCGCGCATCGCGATCGCCAGAAATGACGGAGGCGCGGTTTACAATCTTGATGGACGCAACGTCGGAGTACAATTCGTGCACGGACGCGTGATCAGCATTGGAGAGAAGAAATTTCACGCCACGCTCGCTCGCTCGTGCTAGCGCAAATCGCAAGCGCTTTTGATCTTCCCAGGAAAACAGGATCTCATTGTACTTGATAAAACCATTCATATTGTGATGGACCGTGTACGGCGGATCCGCATAGATGAAATCACCGCTTTGAGCCTGATCAATGACGGCTTCAAAGTCGCAGCAAAGCAGTCTTGCCTTTTGCAAAATTCGGGACACTGCTTCGAAGTCGTCCGTCTCCATGATGACATTCGACTTTGTGCCTTTGGGGACGTTGAATTTTCCCTTCAAGTTCACACGGTAAAGACCGTTCCAGCAAGTTCGGTTCAGATACAAGAAGCGCGCTGCTCGACCCGCGGTCGAGCGGGGTTTCATTTCGTCTCGGACATAGTAGTAGTGACTCTTGGAGTGGCTGCGAGCGTGCAGCTTCAGATGTCTCGAAACCTTCTCGTGTTCATCCCTTAAAGAGAGATAGGTATCTATCAATTCAGAATTGACGTCGGATAGAACAGCATCCTTTGGTTGTGTCGAGAAAAAGATGCTTCCACTACCCAGGAAGGGTTCAATGTAGCGGCCGGAAATTTGTGGAATTTTGAATTCAGAATTGCTGGCGAGCCAACGCTTTCCGCCCGCCCATTTCAGAAAAGGCAAAACAATATCAGTCATTCCAATCCCCCGAGGGGACGAAATTAGACGAAATCAAGCGGTTTGCAACTGTTCGTTGCTGCCCCTGCCTTTGCACCAAAGTTCAAGGGTACCTAAGGAGCCGCGCCAGACCGTGCTCGCCCCAAGTGCGTATTTTCCGAGCAGCTTACTTGAAGTCTGACCTCTCCGAAAGCGCGCTCCTCTCTAATAAGTCCTTGTACAAGCTGGTCTCCCCTGAGGTGCCTGGCAGATATTTCTGTCTGTTGAAGTCACCGTCTCTGAGATTAATACGGTCAAAAACGCTCAGAAACTGCTGTTCGGAAATAACTTTGCCGAGGCCATTAAGGTGCAAATACACTGGCCGTAGGAAGCGCATAAGTGCGAGGAATCCGTTCGTCTTGTTGAGGATGAGCCCCATCTCAGCGGATGACCAAGCTCCAGGCCATTTCTTCCCTGCCGCTGCGAAGTAGTTCCACACGTTTAAAGCAATACTCTCGTCCTTCTCGGTCACGAAAAACTCACGAAAAATAAGTCTATTTCGGTCGAAGTTTTGTTGCGACCACTTGCCGCGTCGTTTCCCAAGGTCTCGATCAATAATCGGGTTTTCAGAGATGTACCGCAGCAGCGACTTGACGAAAGTGGCCTGAGAGATTGTTTCGCCAAATCGACCCTCAGTAGCGACGCCGAGCCTCTTAATCTTTTCGTAGAAGGGGCTTTCCGCAGCTCGATCCAACAAGACCGCCACATCGTGACACGTCTTTTCTGGGCTTCGCGTCTTCGAATATTCGAACAGATCATAGACCAAGCTCCTGTTCACCTTGGTCTGTGCAAGGTTTACCGTTGAGAAGATAGCTGCCTGATCAGCAATGTCGGCTCCAACGAAAATTGCGACGTTGATCTCAAAGGCTTGATTACCCGTTAAGTTCATCAGTCCTGCGATGCGATGCTGGCCGTCTATGACTCGCGCTATATCTCGAAATAGCACTGTATTAGAGTCGTCAAGTTCGCCGGGGAAATTCTGCAATGTAAGTTCGTAGAACGATTCGCTCGCGCGAGCAGGAGCGGCGAGTTTTAGCTCTCGAAGGCTTGCGCACTTTTCCTCGACAGCCAGTATCACGGCGGTAGGAAACGTCGCGTCGATTGTATTCACGTACTGTGAGATTTCTCTTATTCGAGTTTCGTTTAACCGGCGTTGTATCCCTAGATAGGTGTCGATGTTGCCTTGCAGATTGAGCTGACGAATGTCGAAATATGCTATTTCAACCAAATCCTTTGCGGCGATAGCGCCGACGTAGAATTCACCGATCGGTTGAGTGATCTTGATCACCGGAAAAGAGATGCTGCGGGGGCTTTCTTCAATCATCGCGGCCCTCTCGAATTGCCAAGACGCGCCCCGTTAAATCTCTAACCGCTTGACGATTGGTGTCCTCAGCGGTTGGCGGTGAAATCGACGTAAGAACAAGGAGAACGTAAAATGCATAGGCTGAAATAGCGTATGTCAAAAACGAAACAACGAAAACAACAGGATTATTGAGAGAGTCTAGCTTGGGATCCAAGCCGATAAAAGCGAAGGAAAAGGCGCTGCACACTACAGCTACCAAAAAGAACCAAAGGCGAGGCGGAAAATTTCCCTGATTATAGTCGTCAGATGCGACAAAAATTATGGATCCTGCGAACGACATTGCGAAGAAGAAGAGCTGACCGCTAAGTAGAAATCCCGCGAAAAGCCCGAGGGAGTCTGATAAGGAAAATGGGTGAGTCTTAAAGTAGGCGATATTTGCGATAAGGATCCCAAGCAACAGAGGCAACAGCGAGACAAATCCAACTGTGAACACCTCTCGCATTGCACGGTTGCAGACGTCAGCTGGCGCGCTTCTAAATGCTCTCCACCACATCACGATTTCCTCAACTAAAAATAGAGATCGGAGCCTCCTCAATTTTTTGCTGAAGATCAAGGTGGGACCTACCTCTTCTTCCACCCCCCGCGCCGCCCCGGCATCCCGCCCGTCGACTTCGGCGCCGGCCCGAACTCCGGCCCCGACTGCCGCGAATCCGTCGGCTGGATGATCCGGCTGGTGCTGCCGAACGGCTTTGCCGGCAGGCTCGGCTTCTCGCGGTAGGGCAGCGATTCCGGGCCGTGCATCTCGTCGAGATGCGGCTTGTGCACCTTCGAGCCGCTGCCGCCGCCGCTCGCCTTCAGCGCGGAGCCGACCGTTTTCTTCTTCATGGCGCTGACGGGAAGGTTGGCGGCGTCGCCGTACTTCTTGCTGCCGGCATAGGCGCCGGCCTTGCCTGCGACCGCGCGCTGTTTTGCCGTGGGGTCGTCGACCACCGCGAGCTCGGTGGCGCGCAGGCGCTTGACCTCGTCGCGCAGGCGGGCGGCTTCCTCGAAGTTCAGGTCGGCGGCGGCCTCGCGCATCCGCGTCTCCAGATCGGCCAGCACGGCCTCGAAATTGTGGCCGATCGAGATGACGTCGTCGGTCATGTCGTGGCCGCCGACCTCGACCAGCACGTGGTCGCGCTCGTAGACGGAGTTGAGGATGTCGCCGATCTGCTTCTTCACGCTCTCCGGCGTGATGCCGTTGGCGTTGTTGTACTCGACCTGTTTTTCGCGGCGCCGGTTGGTCTCCGCGATGGCGCGCTCCATCGAGCCCGTCATCTGGTCGGCGTAGAGGATCACCTTGCCGTCGACGTTGCGCGCGGCGCGGCCGATGGTCTGGATCAGCGAGGTCTCGCTGCGCAGAAAACCTTCCTTGTCGGCGTCGAGAATGGCGACCAGCGCGCATTCGGGAATGTCGAGGCCTTCGCGCAACAGGTTGATGCCGACCAGCGCGTCGAAGGCGCCGAGACGCAGATCCCTGATGATCTCGATGCGCTCGATGGTGTCGATGTCGCTGTGCATGTAGCGGACGCGAATGCCCTGCTCGTGCAGATATTCGGTAAGGTCCTCCGCCATGCGTTTTGTGAGCACGGTGATCAGCGAGCGGTAGCCGGCCTGCGCGGTGGCGCGGACCTCGCCGACGAGATCGTCGACCTGGGTGCGGGCGGGGCGGATGTCCACGGGGGGATCGATAAGTCCCGTGGGGCGAATGACCTGCTCGACGAACACGCCGCCGCTCTCGTTCAGCTCCCAGCCGCTCGGCGTCGCCGACACCGCGACCGTCTGCGGTCGCATCATGTCCCATTCCTCGAAGCGGAGCGGGCGGTTGTCCATGCAGGACGGCAGCCGGAAGCCGTATTCGGCCAGCGTCGCCTTGCGGCGGAAGTCGCCGCGGAACATGGCGCCGATCTGCGGGATGGTGACGTGGCTTTCGTCGGCGAAGATCAGCGCGTTGTCGGGGACGTATTCGAACAGCGTCGGCGGCGGCTCGCCGGGGCGGCGGCCGGTGAGATAGCGCGAATAATTCTCGATGCCGGCGCAGCTCCCCGTCGCCTCCATCATCTCCAGGTCGAAGGTGGTGCGCTGCTCCAGCCGCTGCGCTTCCAGGAGGCGGCCCTGGTTGTTGAGCTGGTCGAGCCGCTGCTTCAGCTCGAACTTGATCGACTTGATCGCCTGCACCAGCGTCGGCCTCGGCGTCACATAGTGCGAATTGGCGTACATCTTGATGAATTCGAGCTCGTCCTGCTTGTGGCCGGTGAGCGGATCGAACTCCTCGATGGCCTCGATGGTATCGCCGAACAGGTTCACGCGCCAGGCGCGGTCCTCATAGTGCGCCGGGAAGATGTCGATGACGTCGCCGCGCACGCGGAAGGTGCCGCGGGTAAAATCGGCTTGGGTGCGCTTGTACTGCAGCGCGACGAGGTCGGCGATCAGCTGGCGCTGGTCGATGCGCTCGCCCTTCTTCAGCGCGAAGGTCATCGCGGTGTAGGTCTCGACCGAGCCGATACCGTAGATGCAGGACACCGAGGCGACGATGATGACGTCGTCGCGCTCCAGCAGCGCGCGCGTCGCCGAGTGGCGCATGCGGTCGATCTGCTCGTTGATGGACGAGTCTTTCTCGATATAGGTGTCGGTGCGCGGGACGTAGGCTTCCGGCTGGTAATAGTCGTAATACGAGACGAAATACTCGACAGCATTGTCGGGAAAGAAGTTCCTGAACTCGCCATAGAGCTGGGCAGCCAGCGTTTTGTTCGGCGCCAGGATCAGCGCCGGGCGCTGCGTCTTCTCGATGACCTGCGCCATGGTGTAGGTCTTGCCCGAGCCGGTGACGCCGAGCAGCACTTGCGTGCGG
>RXJC01000308.1:51303-57773 GCA_003963435.1 Bradyrhizobiaceae bacterium
GGTCGTTGCGCTGGATGCCCTCCACCAGCTCGGCGATCGCGGTCGGCTGGTCGCCCTTCGGCTCGTAGGACGATTTGATCTCGAAGCGCACGCCGCCTTCGGACTTGTCCGGTCGCGGCGGCCGGTGCGGCGTCCACACTTTCGTCGAGCCATCGTCCTTGCGGAACTCGGGGCGGCCCTCGCGGATCAGCGATTCCAGCGCATCGGCGGTCGCCTTGACGCCGAGCGCCTCCATCTTGGAACGCGGCGGGCGCGCCAGCGCCTCGGCATCGTCCTCCTCGGTGGGCAGGCCAAGCTGCCGTGCCAGTTCCGGATCGAGCGTCGGGATCGTGGCCGCCGTGCCGTAATTGGCCTGCGGCGCCTCCTCGAAGCCCTCGGCCGACACGCGGGCACCTGGCGGCTGCGGATTGGGCCGCAGCGGCATCGGCTTGGTCGTGTCCTGCGGAAATTCCTTCGGCGTCGAGGCCCGCGCGCGATGCGCCGCGGCCTCGCCCCCGGCGCGGCGGTCGCGCGAATTGTCCGGCGGCGGCTGCAGGCCGGTCCCAGATCCCAAGCCGGCATCGCCGCGATTGATCGCGGGATTGAGCAGCTCGGCCAGCGCCGGCCCGATCGGCTGCACGTCAGGGCGATGCGCTTTGGAATTTGGCGCCTTCGCGTTCGGGGCCCTGGTTTTCGTGGATTTGCCGGAGTTTTCGGAGGATGCAGGTTTCTTCGCCATGAGGCGAATATGGGACGAGTCCGCCCCGCAATAAAGGGCGAATGCCGTTCCCGATGCAGCCTGCTGACAGCAGGTTGGCAGCAGGAGCGCGCCTCACGCCGCCGGCAGCGGACCTTCGTCGTCCTCGCCGGCCTGATACGGCTCGAGGATGTCGAGATGGATGCCGCCGCAATCGGTGCAGCGCATGGTCCAGTACTCGCATCCGGCGCGCCCGCCGATCACGCGGAGCACCGCGAGATCGCCGTTGCATTCCGGGCAGTTGGACAGCACGGCGCGGGTGTAGATCCTCGGTCGCGACGCGTCTTCGAATTCGATGACTGACATGACCGGTTTGCCCCTTTGCGCTGTGCTGTCCCTGGTTGGCTGGTCGTCCCGCCCGCTTATTCGTCGTCGCTGTCGGTGCGCCGGCGGAAGCGGTCGATGTGGTGCTTGGCGTCGGCGATCGCGGCGTTCTGATCGGGCCAGGCAAAGCCGACTTCCATGGCCGGAAACAGCACGCCGTCGATGGCGAGGGGGCTGAGATCGGCGCGGCGGATGCGGGCGTGCCAGAGGCCTTTGCCAGCCTCGAAGGATTCGATGTCAAAGCCGTCGTAGAGGGTCGTCATGGTCGTCCCCAGAAGTGTTCCGTACGTTCTTGTTGGAGGGTCAGGGGACCACGTTTGTGGATTTCGACATGTGAAGCCGTTCACAAGCGGCCGGCTTTTTTAACTTCGGACGTCAGTTCCGCGCGGCGGTACGGCCTGTTCGCCTCACCGGCCGCGCCGCGGGTTCCGCTGCCGCGCGCATGATCCAGCGACGGAACGCGGCAAAGTCGCGCTGCTCGGTCTGGAAGCTGCGATAGAGCAGGTACCAGCGCATGCCCTTGGGTACCGAGAGGTCGAATGGCGCGACCAGCCGTCCGGCGGCGAGGTCGTCGTCGATATAGGGACGGATGCCCATGGCGATGCCGAGCCCGTCGGCCGCGGCCTGCAGGGCCTGGCCGTAGAACTGAAACTCCGGTCCGCGCGGATTGATGCGGGGCAGGTTCGCGGCCTTCAGCCAGATCGGCCAGTCCTCGGGCGAATGTTCGACGCGGATCAGGCTGGGGCCCTTGAGGTCGGCCGGGCGCTTCAGGCCGCTCGCCAGCCGGGGCACGCAGACCGGGGTGAGGTCGCCGGCGAACAGCGGCTCGGCGACGAGGCCGGGCCAGTCGCCGGTGCCGAGCTTGATGCCGCAGCTCCAGTCCTCGCCGAACGGCACCGACGCGCCCCCGGTGGTGAAGCGCACCTCGATGTCGGGCTCCTCGCTGCGGAACTCCGACAGCCGCGGGATCAGCCAGCGCATCGCAAAGGTGTGGCCGACGCCGATGGTGAGCACGCGGACGCTTGCAGGCGCCGTCACCTGCGCGGTGAGGCTGGCCAGCGCGTCGAAGATCGGCGTCAGCCCGCTTTGATAGGCGCGGCCGGCCTGCGTCAGCACCAGGCGGTTGGCCTTGCGCTCGAACAGCGCGACGCCGAGCCGCTCCTCCAGCAGATGGACCATGCGGCTGACCGCGGCCGCCGACACGCTCAGCTCGAGCCCGGCCGCGGCAAAGCTGCCGGTCCGCGCCGCCGCCTCGAATGCCTTGATGCCGTTGAGAAACAGCAGTCGGCGCAAATGCAAGACCCTCATGCAAGACCCTCAGGAAAGCTGAGGCCAGGCCAAGATAACTCAGTTTGCGAAGACGAGGCAAGCGAGGCACCTTCTCCTTCGCCTCTCCCCGCTTGCGGGGAGAGGCCGACACGCGAAGCGTGGCGGGTGAGGGGGAGCCTCAGCGAGTCCAACTTTCACCGTCCCCGCGGAGGCTCCCCCTCACCCCACCCTCTCCCCGCAAGCGGGGAGAGGGAGTGAGACAGCGTGCCTCCCTGACTATCCGTGCCGATTTAGGAGATTTGCCAACGTGACGCCTATCATGATCGCTGCCCTCGGATTGCTGATGGTCGCCACCGCGTTCCTGTCGGGGCTGTTCGGCATGGCGGGCGGGCTGATCCTGATCGGCGTCCTGCTCGCCCTGATGCCGCTGCCGGCCGCGATGGTGCTGCATGCGATCACGCAGATGGCCTCGAACGGCTGGCGCGCCTTCCTGTGGCGCGCGCATATCCGCTGGCGGCCGGTCGCGAACTACATGGTCGGCGCGGCCGTCGCGCTCGCGGCGTGGTCGCTCACCCGCTACGTGCCGGACAAGCCGACGGCGCTGCTGCTGCTCGGCATCACCCCTTTCATGGCGCGGCTGTTGCCCTCGAACGTCAAGCCGGATCCCGACCGCCTTTGGCAGGGCACGGTCTACGGCACGATCTGCATGGGCCTGATGCTGATGACCGGCGTCTCCGGCCCGCTGCTCGATACTTTCTTCCTCGGCGGCAATTTCGGCCGGCGCGAGAAGGTGGCGACCAAGGCGATGTGCCAGCTCGTCAGCCACTTTACCAAGCTGATCTATTTCGGCGGCATCATCGACCAGGCCGCGAGCCTCGATCCCGTGCTCGCCGGCGTCGCCATCGCCGCCTCGATGCTCGGCACCACGCTGGCGCGGCGCATCCTGGAAGCCATGACCGACCAGCAATTCATCGCCTGGTCCAACAAGCTGATCACCACCATTGCCTGCTACTACATCGCCTATGGCGGCTGGCTGTTGCTTCGTGCGCCGGTTCTGGCCGCCTTCGACAGGGGAGGTTTGCAATGAGCGAGACCGCAGATCCGCTGGTGCTGGACTTTGTCGAATGGGTCGCGCGCGAGCCGCGCGCCTATGCCGAAGTGATTTCGACCTGGAAGACCTCGTGCCCCCGCCTCACCATCTGGGAAGACGCCGCGGATCGCGGCTACGTCGCACGCGATACGATTGCAGGTCTCGGGCTTGTGATCGCGGTGACCAAGGATGGCGAGAGGTTGCTGCGCACCAACGGGCGGTGACGTGTACGTCTGCTCCCACTTCGTTATTGCGAGCGGAAGCGAAGCAATCCAGAATGTCTTTGCGGCGGTAGTCTGGATTTGCTTCGTCGCAAGGGCTCCTCGCAATGACGGAGCATGTGGAGACACCTTTTTCATGTCACTCAAGCTCTATGAACTCGTCGGCACCGACCCCTCGCGCCCGTTCAGTCCGTATTGCTGGCGCACGCGGATGGCGCTCGCGCATAAGGGGCTTGCGGCGGAAACGCTGCCCTGGCGCTTCACCGAGAAGAGCGCGATCGCGCCGCATGGTTCGGAAAAGGTTCCGGTGCTGCTGCATGACGGCAAGCCGGTGGTCGATTCCTGGTCGATCGCGACCTATCTCGAGGATAAATTCCCGGACCGTCCGTCGCTGTTCGGCGGCGAGGGCGGCCGCGCCATGGCGCGCATGATCAATGCGTGGGGCGACATCGCCATCGTCGGCGGCATCTTTCCACTCATTGTCGCCGACATCCCAAAGAATCTCGGCGAGGTCGATGCAACCTATTTTCGCCAGTCGCGCGAGGCGCGCTTCGGCGGCAAGACGCTGGAGCAGGTGATGGCAAGCCGCGACACCGGCGTGGTCGCCTTCCGCAAATCGCTCGAGGCGATGCGGCAGACGTTGAAGAGGCAGCCCTTTATCGGCGGCGCCGCGCCGAACTATGCCGACTACATCGTGTTCGGCGGTTTCCAATGGGCACGCGTGGTGAGCCCGTTCCGGCTGCTGGAAGCGGACGATCCGGTTTATGCGTGGCGCGAGAAGCTGCTCGATGCGTTCGACGGCATGGCAAGGCGATCGCCGGGGTGTGAGGTGTAAACTTCGTAGCCCGGATGGAGCGCAGCGAAATCCGGGGCCGGTGCCCGTGGAGGGATTCCCGGATTACGCTTGCGCTCCATCCGGGCTACGGGCTGCCTCCGCCGCCTTGCGCAAACACTCGCGGCACAGGCAATCCTCGCCCTCGACAGGCATCGGCAGCTTTGCTGTTTCTTCCGCGCACCAGCAATTGCCCGAGAGGTCGCAAGCAAACTCGGCGCCGCAGCGCGCGCAGGCGAGGCGGCGCGGTTCCGGGGTTGAGGATTCTTTCGGAATTGTCATGATGTGCGTGGACGCTCGGCCGTGATTTTCATGTCGGGTTCATCGGTCGTTACGGTATATTAGGCCTCGCGCGCGGACTCGGAAAGCGGCTCCCGCCACGCCAAGGACAAATCGATGGCCCGCGATTCGCAAGCCGCGCTCGTCGCGCTCAACCGTTTTGGCTTCGGCGCCCGCGGCGGCGCCTCGGGCGATCTCATCAACGCAAGCTCCGATCCGCGCGGTTTCGTGAAGGCGGAGCTCGCGCGCGCGAGCGGCGTGCTGCTCGAAGCGCCCGGCCTGCAATCGACGCAGCAACTCGGGCAGGCCGTCTTCGCCTATCAGGATCGGGTCAAGCAGGCGCGCGAGGCGGCGAAGGCCGCCGCGCCCCCGGAGACACCGGCGCCGGCCGAGCCGAAGCCTGGGCTCCGCCGCAATCTCTCGCTGAACACGGCCGCGACGGAGATCGCCGGCCAGATGGCGGAGGCCAAGCCTGCCGACAGCGCGGCGAAGCCCGAGACCATGCAGCCGGGTGCGGCGCCGCCGACCGCAAAGCCCGCGCCGCAGCCGCTCAACGTGATTCAAAAGACCTTCCGCACCGAAGCGCTGGCGCGGCTGCAGCGCGCGACGCTGGCGGAGTGCGGCTTCACCGAGCGGCTCGTCGCGTTCTGGTCCAATCATTTCTGCATCTCCGCGAGCAAGGGCGAACTGGCGCGGATCTGGGCCGGCGCGTTCGAGCGCGAAGCGATCCGGCCGCATGTGCTGGGACGCTTTGCCGACATGCTCAAGGCGGTCGAGCAGCACCCCGCGATGCTGTTCTTCCTCGACAACCAGCAATCGCTCGGCCCGGATTCGCGCGCGGGCCAGAATCGCAAGCGCGGGCTGAACGAGAATCTGGCGCGCGAGATCATGGAGCTGCATACGCTCGGCGTCGGCGGCGGCTACACGCAGGACGACGTCACCTCGCTCGCGCGCATCATCACCGGCTGGACTTTTGCGGGACGGCAGGGCCAGCTCGGGCCTCCCGGCTCCTTCGTGTTCAACAGCAATGCGCACCAGCCGGGGCCGCAAATGCTGCTCGGCAAGACTTACGAGCCGGCAGGACTCGCGCAAGGCGAGGCCGCGCTCGCCGATATCGCCCGGCATCCGTCGACCGCGAATTTCATCGCGACCAAATTCGTCCGGCATTTCGTCGCCGACGATCCGCCGCCGGCGCTGGTTGCGCGTCTGCGCGATGTCTTCGTCAAGACCGACGGCGATCTCAAGGCGCTTGCGACCGCGCTGGTCGATTCCGACGAGGCGTGGAAATCGCCGCTGACCAAGATGCGCAGCCCTTACGATTTCCTGGTCGCGAGCGGCCGGCTGCTCGCGCGCGTGCCGGAGGATCCCGGCGCCTATCTGAACAATCTCAACCTGCTGGGCCAGCCACTGTGGTCGCCGGCGGGGCCTAATGGTTTCCCGGATACCAGCGCGGCCTGGGCTGCGCCCGAAGGGATGAAGCTCAGGCTCGATATCTCTGCGCAGATGGGCGCACGGCTCGGCAACAACATCGATCCGCTCGACCTCTTGGAATTCGCGGCGGCCGATGCCGCCTCGATCGAAACGCGGCGAACCGTCGAGCGCGCGGAATCGCGGCAGCAGGCGTTGGCGCTGCTCTTGATGTCGCCGGAAATGCAGAGGAGATGATGATGACCGACTGCATCGAGAACCGGCTCCTCACCTCGCGCCGCGGCCTTCTGC
>RXJC01000264.1:0-4506 GCA_003963435.1 Bradyrhizobiaceae bacterium
GCTTTCTCTCCGGCGACGACGCCACCGCATTCGGTTTCATCGCGGGCGGCGGCGACGGCGCGATCTCGGAGGTCGCCAACATCGCGCCCGACCTCTGCCGCACGATCTTCTCGCAGATCAGGCAGGGCCGGCTGCAATCTGCGCGCTATCTGCACAAGCGCCTGATCCCGCTCATCGCCTGCCTGTCCAGGGAAAGCCCGGCCGCTCTGAAACACGCGCTTCACGTCCTTGGCCTGATGTCGGCTGCCACCCGGCTTCCGATCGTGCCGCTGGACGCAGCCGCGCAGAGAGACGTGGTACGCGCGTTCGCTGCGATCGCCGACGACGAATTGATCGACAGCGTCGGCGCTTGACGCGGAGATCCCGTCCGAATTGCATGCCCAGCCTGACCGATGGATCTCGAAGACTGCTCCACTCCTGGAAGCTGGCGCTGCTACGCTTTGCCGTAACGCGGGATGAGTCCGACAGGCTCAACGTGGCGGCACTCGCGGCGGAGCTCGATCGCCTCGGTGGCCGGCGCACCGCCGACGAGACGTTCCACTTCTTCCGACGAACCAGCTCCCAGCTCTGCGCGTCCATCAGCGGACCGCCAAACAACACGGCGGACGTCCTGCACCGCTTCTGCGAGCAGATCGAGGAACCGCGGCTGCGCTTCGCTTTCGCCGCAGCGGTCGGGATCACTCATTCGGATCCGGCGCCATCTCAGCGCGCCCGACCGAAGCGGAATCCGGACCTCTTCCGAGGATTGCGGCCCCGGGGAACGACGTCTCTATGAGATTCCTATGCGGATGCGCCGACGCTCATCTCGCAATCCTACGCAACGATCGACATCATCAGCGGCAGATTGGAGCGGCCGCGTTGCCGCACCAAGACGAGGACTTCCGCCATGTCGATCCTGACACATGACTTTGACAGGCCCTTCGGGGCCGTACGCCCGGTGCGCATCTCCGAAGCGCGCAGGGCCCAGCTCAAGCGCATCGCGCTCCATGCGTTTGCCCTGCTCTCGATGGGCAGCGTGCTCACCGCGCTGATCGCGCTGAGAACCGCAATCTACGTCTGGCGTCTCCCCGCCTGACCGACGCGGGCAGACCATATGACCATGCAGATGTGTGAGGAGGCCGCCATGGCTGCGATCGCCCTTCAAGCCGTGCACCGCCTGCCGGAGGCACGAACGACGTCGTCTGAAATCGGCGCGGCGTCGGCACTCAAGCCTCTCGACCCTGATGTCGTCAGCGCCGCCATTCCCGCTTTTTTCATCGGACGTAACCGAGCCGGACTTTGGGTCGCGCGCGAGGCGAAGGGGCGCGCCGGCGGCCTCTTCCTGCTCGAGAGCTCCGCGATCGATTTTGCCAAAAGCCGAAGCGCGCCGGAACGATGCGCGCTGGTATTTCCCGCCGAGACCTTCGAGCTCGACATCGAGAACCAGGGCAATCCACTCGTCGCGCTGGCAGCACGATGGCTGGACGCAGCAAAGCGACATCTGGCCCGCACGACGAGGTAACGACATGATCGAGCTCAAGATCGTTGTCCTGGTCGCATTGATGGGAGCATTGCTGCTCGGCATGCGCGTCACCGCGAACCCGGCGTCGGACGGCTAGCATGCCGCTCCTCAAGGGAAATCTCGAACACGTGGTTACCGCGACCGTCCTGACCATGACGCTGAGCATGGTCTGGGGCGCGATCCTGACGATCGTGATCACGCTTGTCGCGCGCGGCGTCGGGGTCTAGCTCCTCGCTTCGCTCTCGATCAGCCGCGCCAGCTCAGCCGCCGTGACCTCGATCGGCCGTCCGCTGCGCTCGACGCGGGCCTGGATCAGCGCGCCCTGGAGCGCGGACGTGCAGAGCACGGCAAGCGTCTCCGCCCGCGGCCTGGCAAACCCGTCGGCGACAAGCTTGTCACGCAGGAGCGATATCCGCGCCGCATAGGCCTTGCGGCCGGCATCGGACACGGCGCGCTCGCGCGGCGCGAGCTCGAGCAGCACGGTCGTGATCGGGCAGCCATTGCGGAAGCCGGAGCCCTGCATCCAGCCTGCCAATAGTCTCGCGTGAGACCGCAACAGGTCGGCGGTCGAGCCGCACTCCGCCGCGAGCTTGGCGACCGTCGCCGCGACGCGGCGGCCCGCCTCCTCCACCGCCGCCACCGCGATCGAGGATTTTCCGTCTGGAAAGTAGTGGTAGAGCGACCCTTTTGGCGCACCACTGACGTCGACGATGTCGTTCAGCCCGGTCCGGGCGTATCCCTGGCGGCGGAATAGGGTCACCGCGGCATTGATGATGGGCTGGCGGTGTCTTGGCACGGCCGGCATGGCGCTCTCCCCTTCGCACGAAATTATATTGATTGGTCTACATCAGCTTCCGACAGTCAAGCCCGTCCATGACAGGAGAGGCAAATGACAGTTGGAGTGAGCTTTACGGTGAACGACGGCGTCGCGCGGATCGGGCTCGACGACGGCAAGGTCAATGTGATGTCGACCAAAATGCTGGCCGCGATCGGCGCCGCCTTCGACCGGGCCGAAGAGGAGGCCGAGATCGTGGTGCTGCGCTCGGCACGGCCCGGCATCTTCTCTGCCGGCTTCGACCTCAAGGTGTTCGCATCGGGCGATGCCGCCAAAAGCCTCGACATGGTCCGCGCCGGCGCCGAGCTTGCGCTGCGGTTGATGGCGTTTCCGCACCCGACAATCGGCGTGATGGAAGGCCACGCCTTTCCGATGGGAACATTCCTGCTGCTCGCCTGCGACGTCAGGCTGGGCGCGCGCGGGCCCCATCGCATGGGGCTGAACGAGGTCGCGATCGGCATCGCGCCGCCGAGCTTTGCCATCGAGCTGGCGCGCAGCCGTCTGCATCCGGCCTGGCTCAGCCGCACCGCCACGCTCGGTGAAATGTACGAGCCCGAGAAGGCGCTGACCGCCGGCTTCCTCGATCGCGTGGTTGCGCCGGATGCCATCGATGGCGCCGTTGCGGAGACCATCGCCGCGCTGCGCGCCATCCACAAGCCGTCGCATGCGACCGCGAAGCAGCGCCTGCGTCAGCCCGCGATGGACGCGATGCGCAGGGCGATCGACCGCGAGTTGACCATGGCTGCCTACACGGCGAGCAACCGAGCCCGCAGCGCGGTCGCGATGCCCGGTTGAGGCCTGCCGCCCTTCGGAAAAGGCCCCGCCGATCTGGCGCAATTCGAGGGAACCGTGTAGATCGATTTCATGAGCACAGGCAATGTCAACGTCGTCGCCCACCCCCTGGTCCAGCACAAGCTCTCCCTGATGCGGGAAAAGGACCGCTCGACCAAGAGCTTTCGCGAGATCCTGAACGAGATCGGGATGCTGCTCGCCTACGAGGTGACGCGCGATTTGCCGCTGGAGCTGGTCGAGATCGAGACGCCGATCGCGCCGATGCAGGCGCCGAAGATCGCCGGCAAGAAGCTCACGCTGGCGCCGATCCTGCGCGCCGGCGTCGGCTTCCTCGACGGCATGCTGGCGCTGATGCCCTCGGCCCGCATCGCCCATATCGGGCTCTACCGCGACCCCGAGACGTTGCAGGCCGTGGAATATTACTTCAAGGCGCCGCAGGACCTGTCCGACCGCACCGTGATCCTGATGGACCCGATGTTGGCGACCGGCAACTCGGCCTGCGCCGGCGCCTCCCTGCTCAAGGCGCGCGGCGCCCGTGACATCCGCTTCGTCTGCCTTCTGGCCGCACCCGAGGGCATCGCGCAGTTCGAGAGCGAACATCCTGATGTGCCGATCTGGACTGCCGCGATCGACGAGCGGCTCAACGACCACGGCTACATCGTGCCGGGCCTCGGCGATGCCGGCGACCGCATGTTCGGCACCAAGTAGACAGGTCCGCACGATCGGGTTACTCAGCTTGCCATGAGTGCCAACACTTCTTCGCTGCAGTCGCTGCTCCGGACAGAGGCCGCTGCCGACCCCGCCTTCGTATTCGACGGCACGCCGGTCTCGCGCGCGGAATTCGCAGGACAGATCGAGCAGACCGCGGCATGGCTTGCCGCGCAAGGGATCGGCAAGGGCGACGTCGTCGCGGTCTGGCTGGTCAACCGGATCGAGTGGCTGGCGCTGCTGTTCGCCGCCGCTCGCTGTGGTGCTATCGTCGCAGCCGTCAACACGCGCTATCGCAGTGCGGAAGTCGCGCATCTGCTTCGGCTGTCCGGCGCCAGGCTGATGGTGGTCGAGGCCGCGTTCCGCTCGATCGACTTTGCCGCGATCCTCGCCGACATCGCCAGGGACGAAGTGCCCGCACTGCAGAAGCTCGCAGTGGTCGGCGCGGACGCGATGGCCGCGCACTGGCCCTGCGTGCGCTTCGATGCCTTCGACAAGGCCTATCCGCCCGCCCCCCTGCTCAGGACGACATCGACCTGCCGGTGCTGCTCTACACCACATCGGGCACCACCAAGGGGCCGAAGCTCGTGGCGCATTCGCAGCGGACGCTGGCGGGTCACGCCGTCTCCGTCGCCAAGGCGCTGCGGCTGGATCCGCAGCATCATGCGCT
>RXJC01000264.1:4556-16640 GCA_003963435.1 Bradyrhizobiaceae bacterium
GCATCATGCGCTGCTGGCGATGCTCCCGTTCTGCGGCACCTTCGGCATGACGAGCCTGCTCGGCTTCATCGCAGCCGGCGCAACCGTTCATGTGCTTGACGCCTTCGAGGCGGCACCGGCGCTGAAGATCCTCGACCAGCACAAGATCACGCACGCCTTCGGCTCGGACGAGATGTTCCGCCGCATCCTCGCCCTCACCGATGCGCCGCGCCCGTTCCCGTATCTCGAAGTCTGCGGCTTCGCCGCGTTCCAGCCCGGCTGGCGCGAGCTGGCTGCGGAGGCCGAGACGCGCGGCCTGCCGTTGTTCGGACTCTACGGGTCGAGCGAGGTGCAGGCCCTGTTCGCGATCGCGCAGCCGCGTGATGCCTTCGCCGATCGCATCGAGGGCGGCGGCTGGCCGATGTCACCTGACGCAAGCGTGCGCGTGCGCCACACCGAGACCGGCGAGCTTGCAGCCGAAGGTGTCTCCGGCGAGATCGAGATCAGCGCGCCGTCACGCTTCCTCGGCTATTTCAACAACCCGGATGCGACGCGGGACGCGATCACAGCGGATGGGTTCTTCCGCACCGGCGACATCGGCCGGCTGCGCGGCAACGGCTCCTTCGTCTACGAGACCCGCGCGGGCGATGCCATGCGGCTTGGCGGCTTCCTCGTCGCGCCCGGCGAGATCGAGGACGAGCTCAAATCCTGTGCCGGCGTCGCCGACGCCCAGGTGGTCGCGGTCGACCTGAAGGGCCAGGCGCGTTGCGTCGCCTTCGTGATCCCGGCAGGGGAGCCGCCGATGCAGGAGACGCTGATCGCGCATCTGCGCGAGCGGCTCGCCGGTTACAAGGTGCCGGCCCGGATCTATCTCGTGGATTCCTTTCCCGTCACCGACAGCGCCAACGGCGTGAAGATCCAGCGCGCCAGGCTGCGCGCCATGGCGATGGAGCGCATCGCGGCCGAATGAAGCTGCCCTATTTCAGATAGCTCGACAGGTTCAGGCTCAGGATCTTGCCCAGCGCCGAATAGGACGCGGTGAGCTGCGCCTCGTAGGTCGAGAGCTCCGCCGTAACGGCGGCGACGTCGACGCTGGTGAGGTCGCTCGACAACGTCTCGGCATAGCTCTTGTAGTCGCTCTGGCGGGCGCTGGCCGTCTCGATCGAGGACGCCGCGCTGGAAAGCTTCGCCTGCACGGCCGCCGTGTCGTCGAGTGCCGTGCTGGCGAGATCGAGCGCGCTGGAGATGTCCGCGGACGACAGCGAGGTGCTGTTGGCCACGAATTTCAGCACACGCATCACCTCCTCGAACGCCGAATTGTCGGCAGTCACACCATAGGAGACGGTCTCACCGGCGCCGACACGCACCGACGCGATCTCGTCGTCGCCGCCGTAGTAGCTGCTGTCCGCCGTAGTGAGGGACCCCGTCCCCGACGAAAAACTCGTGAGATCGACCGGGGCCGTGTCCGTCTTGCCGCCGGCAAAGACATACTGGCCGTCATACTGCGTGTTCATGATCGCCCCCATCTCCTCCAACATCTGCTGGGCGGAGCTGATCACCGAGGTCGTCTCGGTCGAGCTTCCGGTCGAGGCGGCGCTGAGCTGGGAGCGAAGTTGAGTGATGATGTCGGTCATAGAGCCGACCGCCGAATACATCACCTGCACCTTGCTGTCGGCGAGCGTCGCGGCATCGATATAGGATTGCGCGCGCGTCACCGAAACCTGGAGGTTGACGACGTGCTGGGCGTCCGAGCCGTAGCCGCCGAGATCGCTCGAGATGATGCCCGACGATTCCTGGACCTGCTTCTCGGCCATGACCGCCTGCACGCGCAGCGCGTCGGAGATCATCTTGTTCGACTGCGCGAAGGTCGCGACCCGCATCGCCACCACGGCCCGCCTCCCTCTTATGTCGACTGCACGGCGGAAAGCAGCGCCGAGTACATGGAGTTGATGGCCTGGATCAGCGCGGACGCTGCCGAATATTTGTTCTGGAGCGTGCTGAGCTTCGCCGATTCCTCGTCGAGGTTGACGCCCGACTGCGACGACAATGATTCCGCATAGGTCGACTGCGCGGTCTCCTTGGCGGTGTAGTTCGTGGAGGCCTGAGACGACTTGCTCGCGACGTCGGACACGACGGCCGAGGCGTAATCGGCGAGGGAGCCGGTGGTGGCGGCGAGCTCGCCGGTGGAGGAAAATGTCCGGGACTCCGTCAAGGCATCGTAGAAGGCATTGACGGCCGTGGCAGACCCCGAGGACAGCACCGTGCTGCCGACCGTCGGGCTCGACGAGGAGTCCAGCGTCGCAAGCTGAAGCTCGTTGGTTCCGGACAGGATCTTGCTGTTGACCGCGATATTCGACGCGCTCGTTCCCGTCACCAGATCGTTGAGACCGAAATACTCCGAAAATCCCTCGCCTGAGCTTCCCACCGAGCTCGTCATCTCGTTGATGGCGACGCCATTGCCGGAGCCGGTCGCGGTGATCGAGAGATGGCCGTCGGAATCGACGGATGCGGAGAGTCCGGAGATGCCGTTGATCGCGGTGACGAGATCGCCGACCGTGGAATAGGACGAAAGGTCGAGATCACCGTAGGACACCAGATTGCCGCTCTGGTCGGTGGCTGCGATGCGCACCGTGCCGGTGGCGGAGAGCGCCGTGCTGCCGGTGACGGCAGTCGTACCGGTCAGGCTGGTCGGCGCCGGCACCGAAGAAGCGCCGTTCGAGACGCTGTTCATAGCCGAGGCGAGCTGCTGGGCGAGCTGGTCGAGCTGGGACTGCGCGTCCGGCAGGGTCTTGTCGCGGAGTGTGATCAACGCGCCGATGTCGCCGCCTGATATCTGGGAGGTGATGTCGACGCCGTTCACCGTGATCGCGCTGAAGCCGCTCGACGACGAGCCGGCGGTGTACGTCGTCGACGCCGTCACGTTGGCCGCGGCGGTATAGCTGATCGTGTGCGCGGTACTGTCGACCAGCGCCTGGCCGGACGTGGTGTAGATCTGGAGATCGCCGTTCGACGCCGTGAAATAGCTGATGTTCATCTTGGAAGCGACGTCCTGGAGCGCGGTGTTGCGCTGGTCCTCCAGGTCCGCGGTCGATTGACCGGCCGCCGCAGTCTGCTTGATCGCGGCGTTGAGATCCGCGATCTGCTCCAGATCCGCATTGACGTCGTCGATCGAGGACGAGATTTCCTGGTCGGCGTCGCCGCGGAGCTTCTGAATCCCGCTCGATGTCTCCCGCAACTGGCTCGCGACGTCATCGAGTGCGCTGACGACATTGGATTGCAGCGAGGCGCTACTCGGCGTGCTCGCCAGCGACGACAACGCCGATTCCAGTGTGGCGATGCTGTTTGCGAGCGAGGTTCCCGTGGAACTCCCATCGGTGCTGCTGGCCGAGCCGTAGAGCTTTTCGAGCGAGGTCAGATAGGTGTTGGTCGTATCGGCCGATCCGAGCTCGGATGTCGCGGAGATCAGCGACTTCAGCAGCAGCTTGTCGACCGTCGAAGTGATGCCCGTCACCGTGACGCCGGTGCCGACGCCGTTGGTGACGCTGCTCGACTGGTTCGCGGTCTTCGTGGTGTAGCCCGTCGTGTCGGCGTTCGAGATGTTCGACGACGTCACGCTGATCTGCACCGACGTGGCCGACAGCCCGCTGAAGGCGACCGATCGTGCGATATTGAGTGACACGGCGGGACCCTCGGTTCGTCAGGCGCTGCGGCTGGTACCGCTGGAGACCGAGCGCACGGCGACCCGGCCGGAAGCGCCATAGGGCGACACCGCCGCGATCTGCTCGCGGATCGCCTGCATCACGGCCTCGATCCGCCGATTGCTGGCCTCGATCGCCGCGCGCAGGCGCACCAGGTTCTCGTCCATCGCCGCGCGCAGCTTCAGGATCCGCTCCAAGAGCTGCTCGCGCAGGATCCGGTCGGGGACGTTCAGGCTGGTCGTTCCCGCCGCGCACTCGGCAACGGTCCGTTCGAACATCTCCGCCAGGCGGTTCTTCTCGTCGACCTGTTTCAGGCGCGAGGCCGGAAGGCCCTTGGCGAGCTCAACATTCTCCTCGGCGACCAGCGCGGTCAGAACGTCGATGAGCGCGATCAGTGACTTGATCCGCGTGTCGCCGTTTGCGGCGCTCGTTCCCGTGGCCTTGGCTGCAATCATGGTCATCGCCTTCTTCTAGTTATTCCGTTTGCCGCGGCTGGCCTGCGCGTTACGCAGGTAAGCGCCGATCGCGGTCTTCCTGACGGTCGCTTGTCTCATCTCACCCTCGACCTCCGCGCATTCCCGCAGCAGGCCGAGGCGGGCCGTCTCGACGTCGTCGATCAGTGCCAGCAATTGCTTGCGGTCGCGGCTCTTGACCGTCGCGGCCCGTGCCACCAGCCGTTGCAGCCGACGCAACAGCGCCTCTCCGACGGCCCTGGACTGTTCACCGCGCACCATCACCTCATCGCCGAGATCAGGGTGTCGTACATTTTGTTGACGGTCGAGATGACCTGGGACGCGGCCGAATAGGCCTGCTGCGCCGAGATCATGTCCGAGAACTCGCTGCTGGTATCGGTCGTCGATGATTCCAGCTCGCTGCCGTAGATCGTGCCCGCGCCGTTCTCGCCGGAGGCCTGCAACGCGGCGTTGCCCGAGGTCACGGTCGCCGAATAGATCCCGTCGCTGGAGGCGGCGAGCCCGTCGGGAGCGGCGAAAGTCGCCACCGCGATCTTGTAGATCGCGATGGTCTGGCCGTTGGAATAAGTGGCGTTGACCACGCCGTTGTTGCCGATCGCGATGCTGGACAGCTTGCCATAGGACAGGCCGTCGGAATCGATGCTGGTGACGTTGACGGACGGCGTGGTCTCGCCTGAGGCATATTGCGTGAGGCCGTCAGTCTTGCCGACGGTGCCGAGATCCAAGGTGACGGCGCTGTTGGCAGCGCCATCGGTCCAACCTGTGATCGAGACGGTCGCCGGGTCCGGGCTGGTACTGGCGAGCGAGCCGTCGCTGTTGAAAGTGATGTCGATCGTGCCCGAGGCCGTGCCCGTCGCGGTGGTGGTGTCCGAGGCCGAGGTCGGGTTGGCGAAGCTCGCGCTCCAGGTGTTGGTGCCGGTCTTGCTCCAGGTGATCTGCATCGAATTTGCGGCGCCGAGCGAATCGTAGACCGTCATCGAGCTGGTGTAGGTGTCGCCGGTCGCGGCGTCCGACGGCAGGTTCGCCGCGATCGTGGTCTTGGTGGTGGCGCTGCCGCTGGTCGAGGCGACCTGGGTGTTGATCGCTTCGAGATTGCTCGCCGATTCGCTGCCGACGACGTTGCCGTCGGCGTCGGTGCGCCATCCCTCCAGATAATAGCCGTTGTTCTGGAGATAGCCGGCATTGTCGGTCGTGAAGGCACCGTTGCGGGTGTAGGCGACGGTGCCGCCCGACTTGGCGTCGGTCACGACGAAGAAGCCCGAGCCCTGGATCGCAACGTCGGTGGCGTTGGAGGTCGCAGCCAGCAGGCCCTGCTGGGTGATGTTGGCGCGGCCCGAGACGGTGACGCCGCCCGAGGCGTAGGAAGTCGTGTTGCTCGCCGCCGTCACGAGCGCGTCGAACATCCCGGACGTCGTTTTGTAGGCAGTCGTATCGGAATTGGCGATGTTGTCGCTGATCATCGAGAGGGACTGACTCTGCGCACTGAGCGCCGAGATCGCCGAGGATAATGCGCCGGTGAGACTCATGATGAAACTCCGAAAGGAATCAGGATGTGACGCCGATGATGTTGGCGGCGCTGACGGAAATGCCGTTCACGGTCAGCGAGGGTGTGGAGGTCGAGGTGTCGATGCCGGTCACCGTGCCGGTGACGGTGGTGTAGTTGAGGACCGAATTTCCGGAGGAATTCGTTGCGGTCACGGAGATCGTGTACTGGCCGCCGTCGGCGAGCTGGTTGCCGCTGGAGTCCTTGCCGTCCCAGGTGAAGCTGTTGGAGCCTGAATTGCCGGTTCCCGTGCCGGTGTAGACGACGTTGCCGGAGGAATCCGAGATGCTGATCGACACGTTCGAGGCGGCCGAGGACAATGAGTAGCCGAACGTCGCCGAGCCGTTGCTCAGTGTCGACGTGTCCGTCTTCGCCTCGACGGTGTGGCCGATGTAGTTCACCGAATTCAGCGTCACGAGGCTGGAGAACGAGCTCGCCAGCGAACTGAGATTGGAGTTGATCGACTGCTGCGAGGTAAAATTCGCGTAGGAGGTGAGCTGATTGACGAGGTCGGTGGTCGAGGTCGCGTCCAGCGGATTCTGGTTCTGGAGCTCGCTGACGAGCAGGCTCAGGAAATCGCTGGACGTCAGCGTCGAATTGGACGACGTGCTCGACGACGACGACGTCGTCGTGGCGGTCGACGCAGAACTCGTTGCGGAAACGGTCATCAAAAGCTCCGGCTTTCCCGCGCCGCCGGCGAGCAGATGTCGGTCGGCGGCGCTTGAAATCTGTGTGCTGATGAAACGGGTGGGCGCGCGGATTCAGGCGCGGATTCACGCGCGCGAAAGCGGCTTTCGACACGGCAAAATCTGCCGCGTGCGCGCGTTAGAAAACGATGATGTCAGGTCTATTTTCCGCGATGGCGATGCACTCCCTCGCCCCGGTTGCGCGGAGAGGGGTGGGGTGAGGGGAAGTCTCCGCAAGGACGGTAGTTGGATTCGCGGAGAGCCCCCCTCACCCGGATTGCATCTTCGGCGCAATCCGACCTCTCCCCACAAGCGGGGCAAGGTGAAGGAAGCAACGATGCCGGTAAAGAGCGTCAGCTCTCCGCCGTCTCACCTTCCGTGCGCGGCTCGGCGGCGTCGTCCTTCATCTTGGCAGCGGCGGCGACGATGCGGTCGGCGAGGCCTGCGGGCGCGCGGACCGCCGGGGCCGCGAGCGCGCGGCGCAAGACGCGCGCCTCCTCCAGCAGGGCCTGCGCGGCGGACGAGCGCGCCAGCAACTCCTCAGCGAGCCCGCGCCGATCGTCGGGCCAGAGCGAGAGATCCTCGCCCAGCCGGTCGATCATTTCCTCAAACTCGCTGACGTCCATCGCCCGCCGGTCCCGCCATGGTCGGGCCCGTCATAAAGCATTGCGCGTGCGGCGGAAACCGGATTCGGGCAGGTTTTGCCGCCAAAAGGGCCCGCAGCACTACGGAAGCGCTGAAACGGACGTCCGGCGCCATCGGCCGCCCCTACCCCCGCATCGGAGAGAGATAGCGCCGCCTCAGCCCCTGCGCGCCGAATCGGCCGGCGCGGCCACCCCGCCCCGCGCCGTCGTGTCGACGAACTCCCAGGCCTCCCTGAGCTCGGCGAGCCCGGCGATGATGCGGCCGAAACTCGCGCGCGCATGCGGGCGGCCGAACGCCTTGTGGCTTGCCAGGATCATCGTATGATAGGTTTGGAACACCCGTTCCGCCACCGCGCCGCCCTTGGCGAAATCGAGGTTGTGGCTCAGCCCACGCAGGATCGCGGTCGCCCTCGTCAGGTAGTCGTGCCCCTCCTCGAAGCGGCGCGCCTCCTGCGCGGCCAGCGACTTCTGCAGGAACGTGATCGCGCCACCGAGCAGCATCGAAACCGCCTTGAGCGGCGGCACACTCGTTGCCGCGCCCCGATAGGCCTGGTTGGCCATGTACGCCATCTGATTATGCATCGTCCATCACTCTGTTTTACACGATCAATTGCTCGAGGAGCTGTTCAGCAGCGCCTTGAGATAATCAAGCGTGCTGTTGGCGGTCTCGATCGCCGCCTGGTATTTCGCATATTGCGTCTCGAGCTGCGACTGCAGCGTCGACGCCGCGCTGTTGATGTCGTCGACCCTCTGCTGGAGTTCGTCGTCGCGGGTCGTCAGACTGGTAATCTGCGTTTGCAGCACGCCGGTCGACGACGAATAGTCCTTCGCGATCTGATAGAGCTGCGTTGCGATGCCGGAGGTCGACGTCACCGTGATCGACTGCGAGGTCGAGCCGCTATAGGTGAAGGCCATGCCGGCGTAGATCGAACCGGAAGCGCCGATGATCGTGGTGCCGCTGATCGTGAACAGCGACGCGTCGCCGCCGACCGAGGCCGAAGTGAGGTTGCCGTCGGAATCGACGGCCAGATCCAGGGTGAAGGATTGCGGGGACGTTCCGGTATTGACGACGCTGAGCTGGCTCGACGACGTCGTGGTCTGCGCCGACAGCAGCTTGGTGACGCCGCTCAGGTTCGTGCTCAGGATATCGGACAGCGTACCTGTATCCAGCTCGAGTTCATTGCTCTCGTTGAAGGACAGGCCGAGATCGGCCATGGTCATGCCGCCCACGGTCGTGTTGAGGGCATTCTGGAGTGCATCCATGATGTTGCGCATGGTTCCGTCGCCGAACAGCACCGCGCTCGAGTCCGCAGTGCCGTCGGTCGTGGTCGCCTGCTGGGCGATCACCTCGTCACGGAAGGCGTTGTAGTTGGTGACGAACGTCTCCAGCGTCGATTGGATCTGGCTGGTGTCGGTCTCGATACTGATGTTCAGCGTCGCGCCGTCCGGCGTCTCCTGCAGCAGGCTGAAGGTGACGCCGCTCAGGACGTCCGAGATGTCGTTGGTGTCGCGGGTCATCGCGATGCCGTCGAGCGTGAACTCGGCCGCCTGCGCCTCCTGGAGCACGTCGGTGAAATTCCCCGAACTGTCGGTCACACCGAGCTTGTTCAGGATATCGTCACCGGACGTGCTCGAGTAGGTGATGTCGGCGGCATCCTCCGTGCCGGTCAGCACCATCTGGAAGGACGTGCTGGAGACCTGCACGATCGAGGCCTGGACGTTGGTCGTCGAGGTCTGGGCATTGATGGCATCGACGACGTCCTGAAGCGACATCGTGCTGGTGATGGTGATGTCGGACGCAGCACCGCCCTCCAGGCCGATGGAGAACGTGCCGGAGTATCCGAGCTCGTCGGTCTGGCTCGATTGCGCCGTGCCGGAGACCTTGTGGGCTGTGGCGAGCTGGCTGATCGTGAGCGTATGGTCGCCGGTCGCCGCCCCGCTCTTGATCGTCATGGAGAGCGCCGAGGAGGCGCTGACGTCTCCGGTCGAGCTGATGCTCGCGGCGCGCGTGGCGAACGCGCTCGTGGACAACGAGTTGACCACCGCCGTCGAGAGCGACGCCAGTCCCGAATACAGCGTCTTCAGATCGCTCTGGAGCGTCTGATAGGCCGAGATCTTGGCTTCGTTGTTCGTGATCGTGGTCGAGATCGTGTCCGCCTGGGCGGTCTTCGCGTCGACGGCGGATTGGATCAGCGCCGTCCAGTCGATGCTGCTCGAATTGGTCGTCCCGCTCGTGGTGACGGAGACCCCCGAACTGGTGCTGCTCGTGCTCGAACTGACGGAAGTCACTTTGCGTACCGATCCCTGCTTGGAAGCGGGCCGGCATCATGCCGGCCCGCCCAAATCGTCATCAGCCCAGCAGCTTGAGCAGGTACTGGGGCATCTGGTTCGCCGCGGCCAACGCCGACACGGCGGCCTGGGTCTTCACCTCGGCCGAGGACAGCTTGGACTGCTCGGACGCAATATCGACGTCCTCGATCGCCGAATTCGCTGACTGCAGGTTCTGGGTCTGGGTCGAGATCGAGTCGGATGAGAAGTTGAACCGCGATTCCTGTGCGCCGATCGAGGCGCGCGCGGCGGAGACCGTGTCGATCGCGGTATCGAGGGCGTCGAGCGCCGATGTCGCGCCGGACTGGGTGCTGACGTCGAGCGTCGAGACGGCGAGCGAGGATGCCGTCAGGCTGCTGAGCGTGATGGTGATGGTGTCGGAGCCGTCCGAGCCGACCAGCACGGACACGCCGGACGAGAACACGCTGGAGCCGTCGAGCAAGCTCTGGCCGGAGTAGCGGGTGCCGGTCGCGATCGAGTCGATTTCGGAATTGAGCTGCGAGAATTCCGATTGGATATAGGCGCGGCTGGAGTCGGTCGTGGTGCCCGAGGCCGACTCCGAGGCCAGCGACTTCATGCGGGCCAGAATGTCGGAGATGTTCGAGGCGCCGCCGTCGGCGGTCTGCAGGATCGCGGTGGCCTGCGAGGCGTTGGTCGCGGCCTGCTGCAGCGTGGTGACGTCCGAGGAGATGCGCGTGGAGATCGCAAGGCCCGCGGCGTCGTCGGATGCCGAGGTGATGCGCGAGCCGCTCGACAGCTTCGAGAGCGAGCTGCTCTCCTGCGCGGAGTTGATGTTGAGATAGCGGACCGCGGCGTTGGCGGCGGTGTTGGTGTTGATTGCGGGCATGTGAAGCTCCTGTGCTGATGGGCATGGCGTGCCGCATCGTTGAAACCGACTTACGACGACGCGGACCGCAGCCCCGTCCGTTCGCTCAAACGGCGGAGCGCAAGGAGATCAGGCGCGAAAGTTTTCGCGAGGCGATCTTTATGGTTAGCAGTCGGTAAACGCGGTACGGATGTCGCGTTCGTGCTTGCGCAGGAGCTGGCGCAGCTGCTGACGTCCGCGCTTGAGCAGCGACTCGACGGCGGCCACCGTCGTGTCCATCACCTCGGCGATCTCGCCGTTGCTCATGTTCTCGTGGTACGAGAAGATCACCGCGATGCGCTGCTGCTCCGGCAGGCGCTGCATCGCGGTCTCCAGCATGCCGTTCAGCTCGTTGCGCGCGATGATCTCGACCGCGCCGGGCTGGCCGTCGGCGACCTCAGGCACGGTCTCGACGTTCTCGGTCCGCGGCTTGCGGCGCAGATCGATGCAGCGGTTGGAGATGACGCGGTAGAGCCACGTGGAGAACTTGGCGCGGCCATGCTGCCAGCGCCCGCGATGGCTCCAGATCTTGAGCATGGTGTCCTGAACCACGTCCTCGGCGTCCGCCGCGTTGCCGACGATGCGCAACGCGATCGCATAGGCGCGGTCGATGTGGCGCTCGACCAGTGCGCGGAAAGCGGCCTCGTCGCCGGTCGCAAGCCTGTCGAGAAGCTCGCTGTCCTCGTCGTAGACGACATCGGCAGCATCAGGCGCGCTGTCCGGCGCGAGCGGCACCGAGGGCATCACCGGCACGATCGCTTCGGCCGGCGCCGTTGGCGCGATCTCGGCCTCGGCGGGAGCCCAGACATCAGCAGCGTAACTCATCCCGCAACCTCCAACCCGCAGTGCCGGCGGCGCACATGCCACACGGCTTCCAGGCGTTGAACGCGGGGCCAAAACAATCCAGGCGGAGAATTTTTGTTATTTTTCAAGATGTTAGCCGGTATCTTTTGCCGAGTGGCGGGCAACAATTGCCGACTGTGCGCGAACGTTGCGCCTCATACCTGCAATCATCACCTCGTCTCGCGCCATGACGGATCATTCATCCTGAACAGATGCATGTTGGAGAAAACGCAGACATTACGCGGCACTAGGTGATCGAACGCGATGCGCGCGCTGCGCGTGAAGATGCGATTGTTTCCGAGTGTGAATGAACGCGAGACGACTTCCGCACCCGGCAATTTTTTCCGAATCACCTTTTCGAACCTAGCGATTTTTTTGAATCTGTCAGTCGCGACGACCGCGATTTTGAATCGCGCGCGATTTTTTTTGCGCTTGTGGCGCCTGACTCCGCATCAGCGCACGTTAATCGCGTTGGTGGACGGGGAATTGCAGCATGAAGATCGCTACGTCCGGCGCTGAGCGCCGCGCGCAAATTGTTTCTGCTTGGTCGTTCGATGTTTTCGATACGTTTCTGCTGCGCGCATGCACGACGCCGGATGGCGTATTTGAAAGGACTTACGAGCTATTCGGCATTTCACGATCTTGTCCGGATATTTCCGCGAGTTTCGTTCAACATCGTATCCAGGCCGAATCGCGCGCACGTCGGACCGCGAAGGAGAAACGCGGCGCGAGCGAAGTGCACATCGGCGAGATCTATTCCTATTTTCCGTTCAAGCTGTTCGGCCTCGCACGCGCCGACCTCGACGATCTGGTCGAAGCCGAGTTCGCCGCCGAGATCGAGCTTTGCCGCGCCAATCCGGACATGCTCGGGCAATATCTGGACATGAAGCGCGCCGGTCATCGCGTCGGGTTCATCTCGGACACCTATTGGGACTCCGGCCGGCTGGCGCGACTGCTGCGCGCCTGCCATCCGGGGCTGACCTGGGACTTCCTCTATGCGTCCTGCGACCATGGCAGCGGCAAGA
>RXJC01000138.1 GCA_003963435.1 Bradyrhizobiaceae bacterium
AATCTCGCGGTCGGCTCGCTCGCGAGCAGCAAGGCCGACGCCGTCGACCACGTGCTGACGATCTTCCCCAAGCTCGGCCAGCGCCTCGACCAGCCCGCCGGCACGCTGTCCGGCGGCGAACGCAAGATGCTCGCGATCGGCCGCGCCCTGCTGGGCGATCCAAAACTGCTGTTGCTGGACGAGCCGACCGAGGGCGTCTGGATCGGCGTCATCGAGGAGATCACCGAGCGCCTGATCGAGCTTGCGAAAAGCATCGCCGTCATCATCGTCGAGCAGCACCTCGACCTCGCGCTGCGCGTCGCCGACTACGCCTATGTGCTGGATCGCGGCCGCGTCGCGCTGCAGGGCGAGGCTGGGGAGGTGCGGGGCAATCCGGAGCTGATGCGGTATCTGGCGCCGTAGGGCGCAGGGCTCCCGCGAGTGAGGTGCAGTGCTGTCATTCCATCCCAATTGTCATGCCCCGCCCTCGCGGGGAATGACTGCGTCAGGCTGAGAGAGATCGGAGACTGACCCGAGGGCAGGCCTACTTCATCGCCGAGAAGCGGCTGTCGAACGAGTTCGCCGACACCACCGGCGCGGCGCCCATGATCTGCGTCGCTTCACCTGCGCCGTCGCTCACCGACGGCTTCAGCGCCGGCCGCGTCTGGGCGAGGCGGGTGTCAGGCTTTGCCGGTTCGGCCGGCTTGGCGGCAGCCACCGCCGGCTTCGGCGCGTCCTTCGCGGCCTCCTTGGGCTTGTTGTGCCCCGGCACGAACCGGGTCACGGCGGCCCTCAGTCTCGACGCCGCGGTGGGCGGCGTCGTGGCAGCCGGCGCCACGGAGGCAGTGGCTTGCGGCGGCGTGGTGGTCGCCGTGGTGTCGGATGAACCCATGCCCATCTTGCGGCCGAGGTTGGAGAAGAAGCCGCCGGATTTCTCTTGATACTTTTCCGTCGGCTGAGCCGAGGCGACGCGGGCGCTGGCCGCGGGCGCGCTGACGGCGACCACCGGCTCTTCCTGCGGCGCGGGTGCGGAGGCCACGCCGTCGAGATTCGGCTTGGGCGGATTGACGTGGCCGGGGATCGTGCCCGGCGCCTTCGCCATCGCCAGCATCTGCAGCGTGGTGCCTTCGGCGCTCTCGGACAGGCCGGTCGAGCCTTCCGGAATCTTCGCGGCGAAGATCTTGTTCATGCCGCCGTCGATGCCGGTGTTCATGCGCGCCACCGGCGTGCCCTTGGCGACGAGCTTGGCGTAGACGGCCTCGTCCTGCTGCTGCTTCTCGCGCACGGCGCTGGCGATGTCCTCGGGGATCACATAGGCCGGGCACTTCGCGGAGGCGTCGAACACGGGATCGCGCTTCGCATCGGCGGGCTTGGCCGCGTCGAAGACGTACTTCTTCTCGCAGAAATCGACCTTCGGCTCCTGCCGCGTCACCTCGAAATGATCATAGCCTTCCTTGATCATCTTCCAGAACGGCATGTTCGGATTGTTGCGGTGCTTGGCCATGTTCACCGGCGTCATCCTGAACGGATAGGCCTGCAGCTGGAACGCCTTCTGGCCGCCGAAGAAGGATTCGCGGCCCAGGGAATAGATCTCCGCGATCTGCTCGTCGGTCATGGCGTAGCAGCCGCGCGAAGAGCAGTCGCCGTGCACCATCAGCTGCGAGCCGGTGCGGCCGAGCGCCTTGTCGAACGCGTTCGGATAGCCGGTGTTGAAGGAGAGGTAGTAGGCCGATTGCGGATTCATCTGGCTCGGGTTGATCGAGTAGAATCCCTCCGGCGCCTGGCGGTCGCCTTCGCGCACCTTGGGGCCGAGGTCGCCGGACCAGCGGCAGATCGGATAGGTCTTGAGCAGCGCGAACTGGCCCGAGCGGGTCTGCTTCCAGACCTCGAGCTCGGCCTCCTGCTTGAACAGGCGCACCAGGATCGGCGATTGCAGGTCCATGTCCTTCTCGGCCATCGCGGCGACCAGCTTCGGCGGCACCGGCTGGTTGGCCTTGGCGTTGGTCGCGAGCGAGACCTGGTCGGTGTCGCAGCCGGACAGCAAAACGCCGGCCGTCATCAGCGCAACCGAAGCCAAGAGCGCGCGAGCAAGCGAACGAGAAATCAAGATGGACCCCACACCGTGCCGGGCTTTGAAGCGCGAACCCCAATCGTTTGGCGCATGATCCGACCGGCGAACCGGACCCGTCGTGACGGGCTTTTTCAGCTCACGCCCCAGCGCTTATGCCCTGAAGCCATTGATTAAAATTCTAACCTCTGGGTCATGTGGTCGCAACCCGAGCGGGGATCACGAGCCCGTTGGCTCAAAGGCATGGTCAACGAAGACTGAATGGACGCAAGTTGGGACGGAACTTGGGCTTTTCCGCCCAATGGGACTGAGATCGCTGATTTGGGCAAAAAAAGGGTTAATGCGGGGTTACCGGGGGCCGTTGTCATTCCGGGGCGGTGCGAAGCAGCGAACCCGGAATCTCGAGATTCCGGGCTCGCCCTGCGGGCGCCCCGGAATGACGCTCCGAATCAGCCCAGTTTGCGGCCGATATCGAGGAATTTCTGCCGCCGCTGCTTGCGGATGGCGTCGCCGTCGAGGCCGCGCAGCTCGTCGAAGGCCTTGGCGATGGCGTCACCCGTGGTGGCGATCATGGCGGCGGGGTCG
>RXJC01000635.1 GCA_003963435.1 Bradyrhizobiaceae bacterium
GCGCTCCTCGGGGTCGGCGATCGCCTCCATCTCCTTGCGGAAGCCGAGGCGGACATAGCCTTCCAGGCCCATGCCGCCGAACTCGCCGGTCGGCCACGCCGCGGTGAAGAACGAGGCGTGGAAGCCGCCGCCGATCATCGACTGTGCCCCTAAGCCATAGCCCTTGCGCAGCACGATGCCGAACAGCGGCACGGTGAGGCTCGCGCCGGTCACGAACATGCGCGAGACGTGGCGCACGATCGCGGTCTTCTCGGCCTCGGGGCCGACCATGAAGCCGGGCGTGTCGCAGAGCGAGACGATCGGCAGATCGAAGGCATCGCAGAGCTGCAGGAAGCGCGCGGCCTTGTCGCCGGCATCGGCGTCGATCGCGCCGCCGAGATGGCGCGGATTGTTGGCGATCAGGCCGAACGGCTTGCCTTCGATCCGGATCAGCGCGGTGATCATGCCGACGCCGTAGTCGCGGCGCAGCTCGAGCACGCTGTCCTTGTCGGCGACGAGGTCGATCACGCTGCGGATGTCGTAGACGCGCAGGCGGTTCTCGGGGATGGCGCGGCGCAGCAGGCGCTGGTCGGCGGCCTCCCAATCCGTTACAGCGCCCTGGAAATAGGACAGGTACTTCTGCGCGACGCTTGTCGCCTCCTCCTCATCCTCGACCAGGATGTCGATGACGCCATTCGGCGACTGGAACGAAACCGGCCCGACCTCGGCGGGATGATAGACGCCGAGACCGCCGCCCTCGATCATGGCGGGGCCGCCCATGCCGATCGAGGCGTTCTTGGTCGCGATGATGACGTCGCAGCAGCCGAGCATCGCGGCATTGCCGGCAAAGCAATAGCCGGAGACGACACCGACGACGGGCACGAGGCCGGAGAGCCTTGCGAACTGCACGAAGGACGGGCCGTCGAGCCCGGTCATGCCGAGCCGGTCGGTGTCGCCGGGCCGGCCGCCGCCGCCTTCGGCGTAAAACATCAGTGGCACGCGCCAGTCTTCCGCCAGCGTCAGCATGCGGTCGATCTTCTTGTGGTTCATGTGGCCCTGCGTGCCCGCGAGCACGGTGTAGTCATAGGCCACGACGATGCAGCGCGCTCCCTCGGGTCCGAACTTCTCGGCGTTGACGGTGGCGACGCCCATGACGAGGCCGTCGGCCGGCGTGTTCTTGATGAGATCGTCGAGCTTGCGCCGGCGCCGCTGCGCCGCGATCGCAAGGCTGCCGTACTCCATGAACGAGCCGTCGTCGACCAGCTGGGCGACGTTCTCGCGCGCGGTGCGTTGGTTGGTGTTGCGGCGGCGCTCGACCGAGGCCGGGCGGTTCGCATCCAGCGTATTGGCCTGGCGCGCGATCAGCTCGGCAAGGTCGGGGCGGATGTGGTCGAGATCGATGTCGGCTTCCGCCGCCGTGCTGTCGGCCGCGACGTCGAGCGGCTCGAGATACATGATGGCTTCGCCATGCAGCAGCGTGACGCCGTCGCCGGCCACGAGCTTCGTGACCCGACCGCCCTGCTCGGCCATCACGAGATGCTCCATCTTCATGGACTCGATCACGGCGAGCTGCTGGCCGGGACGCACGATCTCGCCCTCCTTCACCTGGATGGTGACGATGGTTCCTTGCAGCGGCGCCGCGACCATGACCGTGCCTTCGGGCACGATCTGAGCGACGTGGGATTCAGCGGCGTTCGCGCCGCTTCGCTCGGTCGCCGCAAAGTAGAGCGGCTTGGCCGCGCCATCGGCGGCCTCGACGAGCTTTGCGATGTTGCGATCGATGAAATCGGTCGCGATCCGGTTGGTCCTGAAATCGGGATGCGCCAGCACCGCCTGGAGAAAGGCGATGTTGGTGACGACGCCGTCGATCCGAAATTCGCGCAAGGCGCGCGAGGCCTTGGCGACCACGTCATGCCAGGCTTCGCCCGGCGTATGCACGATGACCTTGGCCAGCAGCGAGTCGAAGGCCGCGCTGGTCTTGTAGCCGGCGTAGCCAAAGCTATCCACGCGCACGCCGGGCCCCGACGGGGGCTCGAACACCGCGAGCACGCCGCCGGTCGGATGCGTCGCGCCGGTTGCGTCCAGCGTTTCCATGTTGACGCGGAGCTGCATGGCATAGCCGCGCGGCTTCGGGATCGTGCTCTGCGCCAGGCCGAGCGAGGCCAGCGCGCTGCCCGCGGCGACCGCGAGCTGGGTGCGGACGAGATCGAGCCCGAGCACCTCTTCGGTCACGGTGTGCTCGACCTGGAGCCGGGGATTGGCCTCGATGAAGGCAAAGCTGTCCTCGGCGGTGCCGTCGACCAGGAATTCGAAAGTGCCGAGATTGTCGTAAGAAGCCGCCGTCGCAAGCTGCTTCGCCGCATCGATGATGCGACCGCGCAAGGCGTCACTCAGCGAGGGACTCGGCGCCACCTCGATCAGCTTCTGGTGGCGGCGCTGGATGGTGCATTCGCGCTCCCAGAGATGCGTGATCGCGCCGTGCTTGTCGCCGATGATCTGCACCTCGATGTGGCGCGCCTGCCGGATCAGCCGCTCGGCA
>RXJC01000338.1 GCA_003963435.1 Bradyrhizobiaceae bacterium
AGGTGAACACCGCGGACCTCCAGACATGGTGGAAATGCGAGATCCCGACCGCGAGCAAATCGCCCAACGAGATGGTCTATGCGCTCGGCCTCATGACCGTGGTCGATCTCGTCGCCCGCAAATGGATGGACGACCAGAACGTCCCGGAGGCCGAGCGGGCGAAGATGTGGAATCTGGCGCGCAAGAATTGTCTCAATCCGGCGCCAGATCCACGCTATCGCGCGCGGCCGCTGAACGGCATCTGGGCCACGGCGCCTTATCTGCACAACGGCTCGGTGCCTTCGCTATATTGGCTCCTCAAGCCTCAAAGCGAGCGTCCGAAGAAATTCTGCATGGGCCGCCGCGACTATGACCCCGAGACCGTCGGCTTCGCGGTCACCGCAAACGAAAAGTGCAAGATGGGCGAAACGGAGTTCTCTGCGGGGTCAGAGAAGGACCCGATCCAGGGCAACAGCGTGCTCGGCCATTCCTTCGAGCGCAAGGACGGCGAGCCGAAACGTCCCGGCGTCATCGGCCGCATGTTCAAGGACGATGCCGAGCGCTACGACCTGATCGAGTACCTGAAGACGTTATAGCGAGGTCGTCGTCATGGCCGGGCTTGTCCCGGCCATCCACGTTCTTGTCACGCCGAGCCGAAGACCGTGGATGCCCGGGACAAGCCCGGGCATGACGGAGTTTGTGGTGCGATGACGCGCCCACCCCTCACTTGAACAGCGGCGTGCCCGGCACGAAAGCGTCGAAGGCGGCCCAGAACTGGGAGCGGTAACGGTCCTGCTCCTGGAGGATCTCGTGCTTGGCGCCGGCGATCACGAGATGGGATCCGGCGCGCAAGTGATAGGCGAACTCCTCGATCGCCGCGGTCGAGACCACGGTGTCGTTGGAGGCCGCCAGCATCAGGATCGGCTGGCGGATCTCGGACGGGTAGTTCATGCCCTTGAAGGTGTGCATCGCGCGAAAGGCGGTGTCGGCCCAGGCGACCGTCGGTGACGCCAGCCCCAATGTCGGGTCCTCCTCCAGGATCGCGGCATTGCGGGCATAGCGCACGGGATCGCTGGTGACGGGATTGTTGATAAAGGGGTCGAGCCCGGTGATGCGATCGCTGCCGCCGGGGACGTAGCGGCCGCCCATTCCCATCAGGCGCATCGTCTTCAGCAGCGCCCGCGCGGGAAACGAGGTGGTGCGGCCGGGCAGGTCGATCATCGGCGCCGACAGCACCATGCGGTCGAACCAGCGCTTGCCGGCATGCGCCACCCGCAGCATGACCGTGCCGCCCATGGAATGGGCCAGCGCAAAGAACGGCGGCGGGCAATCCGGCAGCACCACCTGCTGCACGAAGGTTTCGACGTCGATCTCGAAGTCGGCGAAGTCGCGCACATAGCCCTTGCGCGGATCGCGCAGGCGGCGCGAGGAATGGCCCTGCCCGCGCCAGTCGATCATCGCCACCGCAAAGCCGCGGTCGCGCAGGTCGCGCACGGTCTCGAAATACTTCTCGATCTGCTCGCTGCGCCCGGTGAAGACGCAGACCGTGCCCTTGCGGCCGGCCGGCGGCGCCCAGCGCGCAAAGCGCAGCTCGACGCCATCGGGGGTCTTGATGGTGCCGCTGACGACGTTTTCGGGGACGGGATTGGACGGGATCGAGACCAGCGTCATATTGGAGGTGCTTGGGCGGCAAGTGCTGCAAATCAAGGGGCCAAAGCGCCGAAAAGGCGCAAATCCCGCCCTCTTGAACGCCGTCTCGTTCCACCCATATCACCTTCGTGCAGGCCGCTACCAGTGTTTCGGAACCGGAACATCAGGCTGCACACAGACGAAAGCCCGGCCCGATTGGCGGGCGGGTTACCCAACAGTCGCTCAATGGAGGACTTGACCATGCGTAGCTACGACCTCACCCCCTTCTACCGTTCCACCGTCGGCTTTGACCGCCTCTTCAGCCTGCTGGACCAGGCCGGTTCGGACGGCAGCAGCCCCGGTTACCCCCCCTATAACATCGAGCGTACCGGCGAGAACGCCTACCGCATCACCGTTGCGGTCTCGGGCTTCGCCAAGGACGAGCTCTCCATCGTCGCGAAGGAAAACACGCTGACGATCAAGGGCGAGAAGGTCGCCAACGAGAACAGCAAGAACGAAGTGCTGTACCGCGGCATCGCCGCGCGTGCCTTCGAGCGCGCCTTCCAGCTTGCCGACTTCGTGCAGGTAAAGGACGCCTCGCTCGAGAACGGGCTGCTTCACGTCGATCTCGTCCGCGAGATTCCGGAAGCCAAGAAACCGCGCCAGATCGCGATCAACACCGGCGCTCCGAAGGCGCAGGTGATCGAGAACTCGGCCGCGCAGGCCGCGTAAATCACGCGCTACTTCCAGGTTATGAAAACGCCCCGGTGCCCCGGGGCGTTTTTTTCGTCAACCATGCCGCAAGGTCCGACCATCGACGCCGGCGCAATCGAGGCCCAGATGGGCCAGAATAGTCGGTGCCAGATCGACGACGCTGGCGTCTCCCGCGAGCACCGCTCCGGCCTCGAAACCGGATCCCGAGATCATCATGAATGGCGATTGCTCGAACTCGCCCAAGCCGCCGTGCTGCCCGCAGCCCATCCGGTCGGGCTTGCCGAAGGCCGGTTTGGCCACAAGGCTCGAGCCGGGAATGCTGAACCTGTTCGGCTCCGGCGAGGCCCGCATCGACACCGCGAAGGTGAGCCCGTTATCCGCCGCCTGCCCCACTCTATCCAGGTCATGCGGCCCAAAGAGCTCGCCGACCCAGTCGCAGCCGCGCAGAAATGCGCCGAGATCCGCAACCGCATCGACCCGATCGGGATGCACGTAAATCAGCGCGGCGGTGCCGTTCGATGCAGCGATGACATCGTCCGACTCGGCGCTGGCTTTGAGACCGGCTGCGACCAACTCTGCGTCGATATCAACCACACCGGCAACGCTCTGATGGCCATGGTCTGAGCCAACGAGAAGCAGAACGTCGTCGCCGCCCTCGCGCAGACGCTCGACGGCATCGGCCACCAGCCCGACATGCGCATCCGCCTGCGCCAGCACCGCTTGGTGCTCGGATGAGCCGAGGGCAACCTCGTGCTGGATGTGATCCGGCTCACCGAGCCACAGCACGCCGAGCGCCGGCCGCCGATGCGGCAGGATCTCGTCGATGAAGCGTTCCGTCATGCGGCGGTCTCCGGCGACGTCGAGCGTGACATCGAGGTGGTCGTCGGCGGCAACGGGCAGCCGGCCCGGACCGAACGAGCCCGCGCGATGGTAGACATGACCGTGTCCGTCCGGATCATGCGCATAGGCCGCGCCCGGCGACACGTTGCTGAAGATGATGGCGCCGCCATGGTGCTTCACGCGTTCGGCAAGCGTCGGCACGGCGAGGGAGTGTCCGGTCATCCGGCGCTTGTGCTGGAGAAAATCGGGATGGCCGGCATCGTGCTGGACGAGACGTCCATGCTCCAGCAATGCCATCGAATTGCCCTGCAGCCCGTGCCGGGCAGGAAAGCAGCCCGTAGCCAGGCTGGCCGAGACCACACGGGTACAGGACGGAAACACGGTCCGATAGTTCTCGATGAACAGCGACCGGCGCTTCAGCGTGGCCAGATGCGGGGTCAGCTCGGGCGATATCATATCCCTGCGCAGACCATCGACGGTCACCAGCACAGCTCGACGCATGGTCACCCCTCGATCCGGTCAAACGCAGGGCCAGCCGGCTCGGCGGCAACAGGCACGGACGCCGCGGCCCAGTCCGCGGCCAGCTTACCATGGGCTTTGCCATATCGGGTTTCGGTCATGACGCCTCCGGCGGGCTTGGGTTGCAGATATTGCTCATCCACGCGGCCATGGAGAGCAGTCTCCGGTCCTGTCCGCGAGGTCCCACCAGCTGCACGCCGATGGGAAGGCCGTTGCCGCCTTTCAGCAGCGGCAGCGCTATCGTCGGAAGCCCGGCAAGGCTCCAGGGGATGGTCATGGCGCCGGATCCCGGACCGGCCGATCTCAGCAACGCCTCGCCGGGCGCCGCGAGCGTGACGAAAGCATCGCAGGCCTCAAAGAGTTGATCCGCAGCGACGGCCAATCCGTCCGCGATGTTCTCGCAGCCAATGAAGGTGACGGCGTCGAGAGCGGCGCCTTTAGCGATCGCCTCGAGCAAGGGCGCGCAGTACCCCTCCCGCTCGGCCATGGGTGCGGAGCCGAAACGGTAGGCTAGATGAGCCGAAAGCAGCGCGTGAGCCACTTCGGAGGCGCGCTCGAAAGAGGCCGGCAGCGCGAGCTCATCGACCGCCAGCGGAAGCGTCGTCAACCACGCGGCCAAGGCCGATTTGGCGTCGGCGGCGACGCCGCCCCAGCCTGGACCACGCAGCCACGCCAACCGGCGTGGCTGCAACGGTGGCGTGGAAGGGCGGATATCGTCCGAAAAGACCGAGGCAAACAAGGCGATGTCTTCGATCTCGCGTGCCAGGAAGCCAATGTTGACCAGCCGGGGAACGAGGATGTTCGAGCCTCGCATGCTGGTGAAGCCGAAGGTGGGCTTGAACCCGTAGACACCGCAGCACGACGCCGGCAGCAGCGTGGAAGCGGTGTGCTGGGTTCCCAACGCGAGCGGCACCATCTCGTCGGCAACGGCTGCCGCTGAACCGGCGGACGAGACGCCTGGCGAACGTTCGAGGTCGCGCGGGTTGCGGCAGGACGTGTCCGCGTACATTCCGAACTCGGTCGTGACTGTCTTGCCCATGATGACGGCCCCAGCCGCCCGCAAGGTCGCTACAGCGTCTGCATCGAATGCGGGGCGCCGCCCCTGGAGGCTGGCGCTGCCGTATTCGGAAGGCATGTCGCAGGTGTCGAATACGTCCTTGACGCCGACCGGAACGCCATGGAGGGGCCCAAGCAGGGCGCCCGCTCGCTGCCGTTCGTCGGCCTGGACAGCCTGCTGACGCGCGTAATCTGCATCGAGAAAGGACCACGCGCCGACCAGGGGCTCGCGAGCTGCGATCCTCCCAAGACACGCCTCAACCAGCGCCACCGAGCTCAGGCGGCCGCCGCGGATCGCAGCAGCCGCGCGATGCGCCGACAGGCTATTCGGCGCGACCTCTTCGCGTTGTGACATCGCTCAGCGTACCCGCGCCGCGCCTTCGGTGACATTGCAGCCCGAGCTGGCCATGCTGCGAAATGCGTCCGCCGCGGGGATGGAAGCGATCTTCTCGTAGTAGTCCCAGGCAAAGCGGCTCGCGGCCGGTGATTTCACCCGGTAGACGCCCAGATCGTAGACGACGCGGCCGTTGGGCAGGATCTTCGCCTCGCTCCCGAAACGGTCGACCGGCAGCTCGCGCATCGTGGCGTTCAGCGTGGCCGCGTCATCCGTCTTCGCGATCTTCGCCGCCTTCAGATAGTGGCTGAGCGAAGCATAGACACCGGCCTGCTCACGCGTTGGCATCCGGCCATGGCGCTGCTGAAATCGGACGGAGAAGGCCCGGATCGCCTCGTTCTCGTTCCAGTAAAATCCTGTGCTGATCATCATGCCCTGGGCCGTCTCGAGGCCGAGGCTATTCACGTCGGTGACGAATACATGCAGCGCCGCGAGGTGCTGGCCGCCCTGTCCGATTCCGAACTGGGCCGCCTGCTTGATCGCATTGACGGTATCGGCGCCGGCGCTTGCAAGGGCGATGACTTGCGCCTTCGAGCTTTGAGCCCGCAGCAACAGCGACGCGAAATCAGCGGTGTTGAGCGGGTGGCGCGCGCTGCCGAGCACCTTGCCGCTATGCTCTTCGACGACCTTGGTCGCATCCCGCTCCAGATCATGGCCGAAGGCATAGTCGGCCGTCAGAAAATACCAGGAGCGAAGCCCCTGCTCGGTGAGCGCGGCGGCGGTGCCGCGCGCGAGCGCATAGGTGTCGTCCGTCCAATGCGTCACGTAAGGCGAGCAGCGCGCGCCGGTGATCTCGACACTGGCGGCGCCGGACACCATGAGGCTGCGCTGCTTCTCGGTGGCGAGAGTCATCAAGCCGAGCACCGCCCCGGTGTGCGGCAGGTCGACGATGACATCGACCCCGCGTCGGTCGAACCATTCGCGCGCGATGCTCATGGCCACGTCGGGCTTGTTCTGGTGATCGGCCGAGATCATCTCGACCGGCACGTCGCCAGCCGCTCCGCCGGCATCCTCGATCGCCATCTTCGCAGCGACGATCGAGCCCGGCCCTCCGACGTCCGCGACCACCCCGCTCTGGTCGCCCAAAACGCCAACGACGATCTTGCCGTCGGAAAACTGCGCCGACGCGCAGGACGGCGAGACGCAAGCCGCAAGAAGCAGCAGAACAGACCAATGACGCATGAGGAGTTCCCCGTTTTGACCCGGGTGCAGCTTAATCGGCCCGCGAGACACATTTGTGACGATATGAGAACATTTGTACCAAGCTGCGTTGAGCGCTCTGGGCGCGCGCCGCGAACCGCGTTATGGCTCTCGCCCGGAGGTTTCATGACGATCGACAGCGACCATGATGACGCGTTCGACGCCGCCCTCGCGGCCCGGATCAGCTGGCATTATTTCAAGGAGGGTCAGACCCAGGAGGCGATCGCGGGTCACCTCGGCCTCACCCGAAAACGAGTGAACAGGATGCTCGCCGAAGCGCGCGAGCGCGGACTGGTCCAGATCACCATCCAGCCGCCGCTGGGTGCGCGGAGCGAATTGGAGGCCCGGCTGGTCCGCCAGTTTGGCCTTCGGCAAGCCATCGTGGTGCCGGCCCCGATCGGGGACACCGACGTGAGAGTGATGGTCGGCGCAGCTGCCGGTGCCTACGTCTCCGACCATCTGGCACCGGGCGCTGCGCTTGGCATCGGGTGGGGAGGAACGATCAATTCGGCGGCCCAGAATATCAGACGGCGTAGCGGCCAGGGCAATCGAGTGGTGCTGCTTTGCGGCGGCCTCGCCGAAAGCACATCGATCAATCCTTATGACAACGCGTCGATGATGGCCCGTGCTCTCGACGCCCGCTGTTACTACATCACGGCGCCGATGTTCGCGCCGACGGCCGAACTGCGGGAGGCCATGACCGCGAGCGAGCCGATCAAGTCGGTGCTTGCGATGGTGCCGAAGCTCGAGCTCGCGTTGCTCAGCGCCGTCGACCTCACCGAGCAATCGAAGGCCCTGGAGTACGGCGTCATCTCCCGCAACGACTGGCGCTCGCTGCGCGCTGCGGGTTCCGTGGGTGATATCTGCGGGCACTATCTCGGTATCGACGGAAACCCGGTGGAGCATCCCCTGATCGCGCGCATGGTCCACCCGGCGATGAAATCATTGCTCGCGATTCCCTTGCGCGTGCTGGCCGCCGGCGGCCTCGCGAAGGTCGCCATCATCCGCGCCGCCATCAAGGCGAAGCTCTGCCATGTCCTGATCACCGACGAAAGCGCGGCCGCGGCCCTCCTCGATAGCTGAGGCTCGTCGCGCCGCGACGAGCCGGCCCCCGCAACCGGAGCTTGCCTCGCGGTTCCGCTCTGAACACGGTCCGGTGAAGTCGCGTAACGCGGCCATGCCGCCCTCCGTCCTTTGGGCATCGACCCCAAGAACAAGACGGAGAACGATCATGACTTTCTGGCGCAGCCTTTTCGTCGCCGCGAGCCTGCTGGCGGCTCCTCTCAGCCTCGCCCACGCACAAACACCGCAGACCGCCGTGAAGGCGACCAATGTCGTGCTGGTGCACGGCGCCTGGGCCGACGGTTCGAGCTGGTCCGAGGTGATCCCGATCCTGCAGGCCGCGGGCCTGCATGTCACGGCTGTGCAGAATCCGCTGTCGTCGCTTGCGGACTCTGTCGAGGCGACCAAGCGGGCGCTGGCCGAGCAGGATGGGCCGACCGTGCTGGTCGCGCATTCCTGGGGCGGCACCGTGATCAGCCAGGTGGGAACCGATCCGAAGGTGACCGGGCTCGTCTATGTCGCCGCCCGCGCGCCCGATGCGAACGAGGATTTCGTCGCGTTGTCAAAGCAGTTTCCCGCAGGGCCTGCGCGCGCCGGCATCGTCGAGCGCGACGGGTATACCAAGCTCTCGGAGGAGGCCTTCCTGAAGTATTTTGCCAATGGCGTGAAGCCGGAGCAGGCCAAGGAGCTCTATGCCGTGCAATGGCCGACGGCCGCGTCGATCTTCTCAGGCCGCACCACAGAGGCGGCGTGGCATTCGAAGCCGAGCTGGTATGCGGTGTCGAAGAACGACTACACCATCAATCCGGATCTCGAGCGCTTCCTCGCCAAGCGCATGAACGCGACCACGGTCGAGCTCGATGCCGGCCACCTTTCGCTGGTGTCGCACCCGAAGGAGGTCGCGAATCTGATCCTGGAGGCGGCAGGGTATCCGCGGAGCTGAGGTGATCGCTGAAATGCAAAAGCGCCCGAGATTTCCGGGCGCTTTTTGTTTCGCTGATTCTTTCGCCGATGTCGTCCCCGCGAAGGCGGGGGACGACACCGTTGTTGGAGCAGCGCCGCGGCGCCAAAGCTAATCCAGCCCCTGAGCTGCCGGCATCTCTTGCGTCGGCAGAATCGTCGGGGCCGGCTTGGCCTGGCCGACGGTCGGAGCGGCGGCTTGCGGCGCGCCATCGACTGGCTTGGCCTGCGCTGCAACGGTCTGCTGCGCCGTTTGAACCTGCGACACTGGTTCAGCCGGCTTGGCGGCGGCGACCGGCGTCTGCCCGCGTGGCGGGGCAGCCTTGGGCAACGGCACGGTGCGGCTGGCGACATGCGGGATC
>RXJC01000707.1:0-943 GCA_003963435.1 Bradyrhizobiaceae bacterium
AGCCCGGCAGCACGTTGTTCATGCGGATGTTGTCGGCCGCATAGGCGTCGGTGAAGATTTTTGTGAAGGCGGCCAGACCTGCCCGGAACACCGCCGAGGTCGGGAACATCGCGCTCGGCTCGAACGCCCACGCCGTCGAGATGTTGATGATCGCGCCGCACTTTTGCGCCAGCATGATCGGCGTCACCAGCCGCGTCGGGCGGATCACGTTCAAGAGATAGGTGTCGAGGCCGGTGTGCCACTGCTCGTCGGTAATCTCCGTGATCGGCGCGCGCGGCCCGTGCCCGGCGCTGTTGACGAGCACGTCGATCCGTCCCCACTTCGCGATCGTGCCGTCGACCAGACGCTTCAGATCGTCGTTCGACTTGTTCGAGCCGGTGACGCCGAAGCCGCCGAGCTCGGCCGCCAGCGCCTCGCCCTTGCCGGAGGACGACAGGATCGCAACGCGAAACCCGTCCGCCGCCAGCCGCCGCGCCGCCCCCGCCCCCATGCCGCTGCCGCCCGCGGTGACGAGCGCAACCTTCTCTGCTGCCATGACCGATCATCCCTCAAGTTGAGGCGAGCCACGGGCTCGGCCTATCATGGGGCCTTCTACCGCCGGACCTGCCGGCTGGTCTACCGCCGGAGGCATCCGTCATGAGCGAATTGCGCATCCGCAATCTGGGCCCCGAGGAGATCCCCCTCGCCATCGACTGGGCCGCCGCCGAAGGCTGGAATCCGGGCCTCGCCGATGCCCCCTGCTTTGCTACTCCCGACGCGCGAGGCTTCTTCGTCGGCGAGATCGACGGCGAGCCGGTCGCGACCGTCTCCTGCGTCAATTACGACGACCGCTTCGCCTTTCTCGGCTTCTATATCGTGCGTGCAGATCTGCGTGGCTCCGGCCACGGCCTGCGCATCTGGAACGCTGCGATCGCGCATGCGGGCGGACGCGTGATCGGGCTCG
>RXJC01000707.1:993-1930 GCA_003963435.1 Bradyrhizobiaceae bacterium
AAGCCGCCGACCGACGTCGTTGCGCTCGACACGATCCCGTTGGCAATCGTGGAGGCCGACGACGCCACCGTCTTTCCGGCGAGGCGCAGCGCCTTCCTGCGCACCTGGATCACCATGTCAGGCCATGTCGGCCGCGCACTCCTGCGAGACGGCAAGCTCGCCGCATGGGGCGTGATCCGGCCATGCCGGAGCGGCTACAAGATCGGCCCGCTCGTCGCCGACGACCGCGCGGCGGCGGAGGCGATCGTGCAGGCCTTGCTGCCGAGCGCCGGCGGCGGCGAGGTCTTCCTCGACGTCCCCGCCGTCAACGGCGAGGCGATCGCGCTCGCGGAAGCGATTGGCCTCAAGCCGGTGTTCGAGACGGCGCGGATGTACACCGGGCCGATCCCACCGCTGCGCATCGAGCGCGTCTTCGGCGTGACCAGCTTTGAGCTGGGTTAGTAGCAGCGCGTGATGTTGACCGTGTGCTCGACCCCGCCGCGGCCCGGCACCGTCACCTGCTCCGTCGGGCAGCTCGGCACATAGGGCCGGTCGGACGGCACGACGTTCGGCGGGAAGCGATGCGTCCAATCCCAGGGAACGTCATAGGTGTAGGTGTAGCGCACGTCGGTGGAGACCGGCTGCGCGGCATCGACGAAGGGCTGGCTGTAGCCGGCACCGTCATAGAAGAAGCCGCCGCCGCCCGGCCAGTACACGAAGGCGTTATTCCGCCGGTGGAAGCCGGCGCGCGGCGCGACGGGCGGACGCACCATGGCGCCGGACGGCGCAGCAATCATCCCGTGCGGCGCGGCACCGCCGGGTCGGGCAAAACTATCGTTGAGGGGAAGTAGCAGCGCGGCTGCGCTGAGCGAGGCGAGCATCGCCCCATATGATCTGGACATCATGATACGCACCAACTCGTTTGGCTTCGGCGGCTCCCCACCGCACGCTAGGCCGG
>RXJC01000707.1:1980-10028 GCA_003963435.1 Bradyrhizobiaceae bacterium
TAAGGCACGCGGAACCGGTGCGGCAAGAGCGCCCGGGATGACCATTCCCTGCCTCGTTCCGGGACAGGTGCTTCATAACCAGTTGATCGGAGTTGATCGCTCCCTCCACACCGGATCCGGAACGCTCCCGCAGTGCAACCGTTGGCCCCCGACACAAGCAAGGAGCATCTCGAATGCAGAACAAGTCAAAACTCCTCTGCCTGATCGCGGCATCACTCGTCGCCGGTACGGCAGCCGCCTCGGCACAGGGCTATGACTGGAACGGCCCCCGCGTCGGCTGGGATCGCACCGCGCCCGCCTACGAGCCGGTTCAGCCGCACGCGTATTATCCCGACGTCGCGGGGCCCTATGGCGCCTTCAACGGCACCAACCATCCGACCCCGAGCTCGACGCAGGGCGACGTCGGCCCTGACGGCAACAACAACGGCACGCTGACCGGCGGCTATCGCTGGTAGTGCCGCGCGACGCGGGGCCCGCCGTCCATCGGGGACGGTGGGCCTTGGTGCGTCAGTGACCCTGATGCTTGCGCAGCCAGTCGAGCATGTCCTGTGCGTTTCCGGTACCCTGCGTCACGATGGCGGTGTTGCCGCCGCTGCGGCGATAGACCGTCGTGCGCCCGGGCTCCTTCTCGATTTTGACTTCGGCCTGCGCGGGATCGCCGCTCTGCGTGATCACCGACGTACCGTTCTCGTCCTGGACCACCGTGGTGTGACCATCGGCAGCACCGGCGGGTGCGGCCGCGATCACACTCATGAATCCTATTCCGGATGCGATCAGGAGCAACCTCATGTCACGCCTCCATCATCGGCCGAACTGAAAGATCGCCAGCCAGTTGAAACGCCCGAACTGCCGTACGGCTCCCGTGTTCATGTCGCCGATCTGAAGCAGGAGCGCGTTGGTGGAGTTGCCGACCTGGGTGATGTCGGCGGTGTTGCTCACACCGGACTGACCAATCGCTGCGTTGGTGGTGCCGCCCATCTGAATCACGTTGGCATAGTTGCGCGTGCCGTTCTGGATGATCGTCGCGTCCACCGTCCCGGTCCCGCCGATCTGGATCACCCGCGCGATGTTGATGCGGCTGCTCTCCTCGATCGTCACGGGCTGAACGTCGTTTCCGAACTGCACGACCGTCTCGATGCTGACGTTCCGGTTGGTCACGCTGCGCTGGACTGACCCGGCACTCGCCGGCGTGGCAGCGAGCGCCGCCGCGACAGCCAGGATCTGAATCAGGGCGCCTCTCAAAACCTGCCTGCCGCACCGCATCGCGTTTCCCCGTTCGTTCTGGAGCTGTGTCACGGGACGGTCTGGACAATCGTGGAATTGTTGACCGTGCCGAATTGCGCCACCGTGCCCGCATTCATCATGCCGAGCTGCGATATCAGGCTGGTCGCCGACTGGCCGGCCTGACCGACGAAGGCGAAATTGTTCGCCCCGGCCTGCCCGACCGATGCGGAACTGGTCCCGCCGAATTGCAGCACGCCGGTGGCGTTGTTGGTGCCGTTCTGCGTCACCGTCGCGCTGGTGCTGCCGCCGATCATGAACACGCCCGCCATGTTGAGCTGGCTGTTCTGGTTCAGCACGACCGGCGGCCCACCGACCGAGACGATGGTCTTGATGTCGGCGGTCTGGGCGCCGGCCGCCCCGGCACCGATCGAGCACAGAGCGAGCATGGCGGCGCACGCGCTTGCCAAAGGACGTTTCATGACATGCCTCACCGTTTCGAGCCTGCTCACGGCGCCTGCTGCAGGATGGTGGAGCCGTTCAGGATTCCGAGCTGGCCGACCCCGGCCGTATTGTTCGCTCCGATCTGGCCGATCAGGCTCGAATTGGAGCCGCCGACCTGGCCCGCCAGCGCGATATTGGAGGCCGTAACGGTCGTGCCGCCCTGCCCGATCACCGAATTGTTGACGGTGAGGAGCGAACCGCTCTGCAAGGTGGTCGCGGTATTGGTGGCGCCGAACTGCAGCGTGGTGGCGTTGTTGCTGGTGCCGCCGCTCTGCGAAATGAACGAAGTGTTGGTCGTTCCGAACTGCAGCACGCTGGCGCTGTTGCCGGCCTGTGCATCGGCGGTCAGCGCGCCGAACGCCGCAAGAGTTGCAATGAAATAGGTGATCCGCATGTCAATTCCTCCGCGAGAATGAGCGAGCCGTCGCAATTGACCGGCCGGCCGGTTGCGGTGCATTTCGAGACCGGCGCGGACGCACCGCAACTGGATGCGTCCGGCCGAACTTGGACGTGGTTCAGTGCGCCGTCTGCGTGACGGTGCTGCCGTTGGTCCCGAACACGCTGAGCTGACCGACGCCCGCGGCGTTGTTCTGCAGTGCGGCCGGCCCGAACGAGTCCTGAGTGATCCCGCTGCTGTTGTTGCCGAACGCCACCTGACCGGTCGTCGCCGAGTTCTGGATGCCGATCTGGTTCACGGTGCTGCCATTGTTCAGCGAGGCCGAGCTGGTGCCCTGCATCGTGGTCGCACTGTTCACGAGACCGAGCTGGCTGGTCGAGGAGCTGTCGTTGGTGAGGCCCTGCTGCGAAACGCTGGAGCCGTTCACGACGCCGATCTGCACCGTGGTCGCGGTGTTGGCGGCCTGAGCGGCGGAGGACAGGGCGAACAATGCAACGGAAGCAAAAAACAATTTGCGCATGGAGAATCCCTTTCTAGCAAAGTTGTCTGACTGGGTTCGGATGCCGTCTAGGAAGAGGCCGACATCGTAAGCACAACTTTGAACCGATCCTTGCCTGCGCGACAGACTGCAGTTCATGCTAATCGGTACGGACTAGACGCAACCCTCGCGCCGATTGTCACGAACCAGCGCGCGTCTTCGTATCGCGCTCCATGCTGTCGATCAGCCGCACCACCTCGATCGGCGTGCGCAGCTCCAGCTTCCGCATCATCCTGGCGCGATGCACCTTCGCCGTCACCTCGCTCACGCCAAGTCGCGCCGCGATCTGCTTGGCGACGAGCCCCTCGGCCATCAGCAGCATGATCTCGCGCTCTCGCGCCGTCAGCGTCTCGACGCGCTGGCGGGCTTCGCGCACGCGATCTTCGCGCTCCAGCCGCCTGCGGTCGCGCTCGATGCCATGTCTTATCGCGTCGAGGATCTCCTGTTCGCGAAATGGTTTCGGCAGAAACTCGACCGCACCGCTCTTCATCGCCTCGACCGAGACGCGGACGTCGGAATGGCCGCTGATGAACACGATCGGAATCGGCACGCCCGTCTCGGCGAGCCGGCGCTGAAGCTCAAGGCCGGTTGGCGAGGTGCCGGGAAAGCGGACATCGAGCACGAGGCACGAAGGTCCTGCGGAAACACTCTCCGCGAGAAACTCCTCTGTCGTGGCGAACAATTTCACCTGGTGTCCGGTCTCCTCGCAGAGACTTCCGATCGCAGTTCGAATCTGGATTTCGTCGTCGACAACATAAACTGTGGCTTGACCTGAACTCATGGGCAACAGGCTCCCCGGCTTGGGGCTCGGTGACAACCACGAGCCATCCATTCTTCTTGCAAGCGTGATCAAGGTGCTTGGATAGAATCGCGGAGATCGAACGAGGCGCATCGCTCCGCCGGTTCGACCTCTTAGAGCCAACACGCGCCTGCGACGAGTGAAGGCGTTCACATATCAGGCTTCGTGATTGAAGGGACCGGCCAATGCCGCCGGCGGGCTCGCGGCGGGCCGATATCGCAAATCCGGCAATCCTGTATCGTGGCATCGCCGATTGCGTCATGGCATCGCCGCCCATGGCCGGCTCGAACGCCCGCGAGGCGGCCGCTTTGGCCGGACCAGACGGGACGTTCGATCGGCTTATCGAGTTCGATACCGCGCGCTTCTATTTGCATACGCCTGGGATCGCCCTCGCTCAAATCACGAAAGTTCGAGGCCGACAACTTTGCTTTTTGGTCATGGAGCAGGCCCGTCCGTCGCGTTAAGAACGGCGACAAATATCGAGATGCGATAATCGCCTGAAGCGAATTTTGTCATTGAACTATTTATAGTTGCTCCTCCGGCAACGCCTCTTCGGTCAAGCGGGGGCTTTTAATATGCGATTTGTGCCAGTTATTGCCTTGCTCGGAACTGCATTTGGCCTCGCCGCGGTCTTTGCCTTGGGGGCGGATGCTGTTACTGGCGCAGCCGAGAGCGCGACGAGCGGCGCCACGCGCGCCTACCGGTCGACCAAGCAGCTCCTCGTACCCGACGGGCGCGAAGCAGCGACCTTCGGATCGGACGCGCCGGTGTTCAGATACGCCGCAATTCAGCGTGGCAGCATCGAACAGACCGTGACAGTCACTGGCGCCCTGCAGCCTGTAAAGACCATCGAGGTCGGATCGCAGCTTTCCGGACAGCTCGCCAGGGTCTACGTCGATTTCAACGATACGGTCAGCAAGGACCAGCCTCTCGCCCTGATCGATCCCCGGAGCTTCGCAGCCAAGGTCGATGAGGCCAAGGCGGCGCTCGAAGTCGCCAATTCCCTCGTTGACATCGAACGGGCCAAGCTCGATCGCGCTCGGATCGACCTGCAGAACGCCCGCGGCAGCCGGGATGTGCTCGCCGCCAAGCTCGAGAGCGCCCAGGCGGTCAAGAACTCGGCGCAGAAGACCTTGCAGCGCAAACTGGCGCTGCAATCGCAGAACGTGGTGGCGTCGACGACGGTCGACGACGCGCAGACCGAGTTCACCGCGCGCCTCGCCCAGGAGCGCGAGGCCGAGGTCCTGATGTCCCTCAACTCCTATTCGGTCGAGGGCGCTCAGGCCGACGTCCGCCGGATCGAGGCGGAACTGCAGCAGGCACGCATGGCCGTGCCGGAGAAAGCGGCCGTTCTCGCCGCGGCCCAGGCCGATCTCGACCGCACCGTGATCCGCTCGCCGATCGACGGTGTCGTCGTCGGCCGCTTCGTCAACGAGGGCCAGACGCTGGCAGTCGGACTGGAATCGCGCACCACCTTCGTGGTGGCGCATCGGCTGGAGGACATGGAGATTCACGCGCAGGTCGACGAGGCCGATATCGGGCGCATCGCCGCCGGCCAGCGCGCCCATTTCACCGTGGACGCCTATCCCGACCGCCGCTTCGAGGCGGTGGTGCGGCAGGTGCGCAAGGCACCGCAGACCCAGCAGCACGTCGTCACCTACACCGTCGTGCTGGCGACCTCCAACCTGGACGGCGCGCTGCTGCCCGGCATGACCGCCCTGGTCAAGATCGTGATCGAACGGCAGGACGACGTTCTGAAGGTGCCGCTTGCGGCCCTGCGCTTCCAGCCGTCCGGCACGCGGCCTGATCCGGCTGACTCGCACAGCGGGGTCTGGGTGCGCACCGCGAGCGGCTCGCTCCAGCGCATTGCCGTGACGGTCGGCACCGCCGGCACCGAGCAAGTCGCGCTCAAGAGCGGAGGTCTCGACGAGGGCAGCCAGGTCGCCATCGGCCAGGCGATCCGTCCGGCGGGCTTCGAATTTCTCGGCATCAGGTTCGGATCATGACCGCCTCCCCGCCCCTCATCAGCCTCCGCTCGGTCAGCAGAACTTACCGTACCGACGGGGTCGCGGTGACTGCAGTGCGCAATGTCAGCTTCGACATCGCGCAAGGCGAGATTGCGGCCGTGATGGGGCCGTCCGGCTCCGGCAAATCGACGCTGATGAACATGATTGGACTGCTCGACCTGCCGAGCGAGGGTGCCGTCTATCTCGAGGGCGCCGACGTCGCCTCTCTCTCGGAAGATCGCCGCTCGTCCCTGCGGGCCCGCAGCATCGGCTTCGTGTTCCAGTCCTACAATCTGCTGGCGCGCCACAACGCGATCGAGAACGTCGCGCTGCCGCTGGTCTATTGCGGCATCAGCCGCAAGGAGCGCCTGGCGCGCGCGGAGCAAAGCCTTCAGGCCGTCGGCATGCTGCACCGGGCCCATCATTTCCCGCGGCAGCTCTCCGGCGGCGAGCAGCAGCGTGTCGCGATTGCGCGCGCCCTGATCGCCTCCCCGCTGATCGTGCTCGCCGACGAGCCGACCGGCGCGCTCGACAGCCGCACCGGCGCCGAGATCCTGGCCCTGTTCGCCGCGCTCAACCGATCCGGCCAGACCGTCGTGATGATCACGCATGATCCCGGCATCGCAACGCAGTGCCGCCGCACCATTCGCCTGCATGATGGCGAGCTCGTCAGCGACGAGACGCTGGTCCCGGTCCTGCCGAAACGGAGCGCCGCGCCATGACGGTGCTCCAGGGTTTTCAGATTGCCCTGCATGCCTTGCGCCTCAATCCGCTGCGCAGCTTCCTCACCATGCTCGGCATCGTGATCGGCGTCGCCTCCATCGTGACGGTGTTTGCGATCGGCGCGGGCGCACAGCTACGCCTGCAGGAGCAGATCCGCTCGATCGGCGCCAACGTGCTGATGATCACTCCAGGCGCGGCCTATCAGGGCGGCGTGCGTCTCAAGGACGGCAGCAAGCTGACGATGACCGAAAGTGACGTGCAGGCCATCCTCGAGCAGATTCCGGAAATCCAGGCTGCGGCCGGCTCGATCGCAGGCACCGCGCAGGTCATCCACGAGGGCAAGAACTGGAACACGACGATCAACGGCACGACGACGGCTCATTTCATGGTGCGCGACTGGCAGCTCGCCGCCGGCCGCTATTTCTCCAGCGCCGAGGAGGCCGGAGCCGGCAAGGTCGTGATTCTCGGAAGCCGGGTCGCGCGCGAGCTGTTCGCGGACGGCGACGACCCGATCGGTGCGCAGATCCGGATCATGAAGGTCCCGCTGGAGGTGGTCGGCGTTCTCGATCGCAAGGACCCTGCGCAGGACGATGTCGCCTTCGTGCCGCTCGCCACCGCCAAGCTGCGTTTCCTCGGCAGCGCCAGCAACATCAATCGCGATTCAGTCGCCTACATCATCGCCAAAGTCTCCGGCGACGGACAGATGGCAGGCGCGCGAGCGGAGATCGAGAGCCTGCTGCGGCAGCGCCATCGTGTCCCCGCCGGCCAGGAGGACGACTTCAAGGTCCAGGATCCCGCCGCCGCGATGGAAGCGCAGCAGGGCGCGATCCGCACTGTCGCGCTGCTGCTCGTCGCCATCGCTTCGGTCTCGCTGCTGGTCGGCGGCATCAGCATCATGAATGTGATGATCGTGTCCGTCACTGAGCGCACCCGTGAGATCGGAATCCGCCGCGCACTGGGGGGACGGATGCGCGACATCCGCCTCCAGTTCCTCTGCGAGGCGCTGGTGCTCTGCCTGCTCGGCGGTGCCATCGGCGTCGCCGGCGGTGTCACGCTCTCCATGACGGTCGCCCGGATGGCGGGATGGGTCACCTCGATCGACGGTCAGGCGATCGGCCTTGCCCTGGGCTTCTCGATCGTCACCGGCCTCATCTTCGGTTTCTATCCCGCCCACAAGGCATCCAAGCTGAGCCCGATCGAGGCGCTCAAAACCGAGTGAGACGATGCCGCAGGCGCCCAGTTCAGCCCGAAGACCAGCGAGGAGCCCATCATGCGCCCCCTTCCGAAGGATTCCATTACTCCGACACCGCGTGAGCGTGAGCTGATGATGTTGATCGCGCGCGGGCTTCAGAACAAGAACATCGCCTACGAGCTCAAGATCTCGGAGAACACGGTGCGGGCCCATATCGGCAACATCATGCGCAAATACCGTCTCCAGAACCGGACTCAGATCGCAATCGCGTTTGCCCTGCACGCGGCCCCATTGTCGCTGCGCCGCGACCTTGCCAGGGCCGAGCCCCATCCGCCGGCGCCGAAGCCCGCGCAGGCGCAGTCACAAGGTCCGGGGGTGCAGACCGTGCCGGATTGAACGTGCTGGCCACCATCCCTGGCGTTGCCCGACGGGCAAAACACGCCAGCGGTGGGTCAACGCGCGCGGCGAAAAATATTCCACTTTACCGAATTTCGGAAATGACGTATGTGTCGCCGCAACCCGGCCCACCGAAGAGGGGCGTATCGCGATCGTCACGAAACGCGGGCCGGGCCGCGGTGGGCGCCGATGGCATCGGCGCGAGGTGTATTGCAGGGCGGGCAACCGTGAGCAAGGCGCCTCGCGCACACGACCGGTGTGATCGGCGTACG
>RXJC01000385.1 GCA_003963435.1 Bradyrhizobiaceae bacterium
CTCCTGCGTCGCCGCGCCCTGCTGCTCGACCGCGCTCGCGATCGACGTCGCGATCGACGAGATCTGGCCGATGGTCGCCCCGATCTCCTTGATCGCGGTAACCGATTCGGCGGTGGCGCCCTGCATCCCGGCAATGTGCGAGGAAATCTCGTCGGTCGCCTTCGCGGTCTGGCTCGCCAGCGACTTCACCTCGCTCGCGACCACGGCAAAGCCGCGGCCGGCATCGCCGGCGCGTGCCGCCTCGATGGTGGCATTGAGCGCCAGAAGGTTGGTCTGCTCGGCAATCGCCGTGATCAGCTTGACCACTTCGCCGATCTGCTGGGCGGCATGCGAGAGCTTGCCGATCCGGCCGTCGGTTTCCTTGGCCTGCACCACGGCGGCCTCTGCGATGCGGTTGGAATCGCGGACCTGACGGCCGATCTCCTCGACCGAAGCCGAGAGCTCCTCGGTCGCGGTGGCGACCGACTGCATGTTGGAGGAGGCCTGCTCGGAGACGCCGGCGACCTGGCTCGACAGGCTCTGCGTGGTCTCGGCGGTGCGGGTCAGCGTCGAGGCCGCCGATTCCAGCTGCACGGCCGAAGCCGAGACGTTGGAGACGATGGCGCCGACCGCGCTTTCGAACTCGTCGGCGAAGCGGATCAGCTCGGCGCGCCGGCTTGCGGCCTGCTCGCGGTTCTGGACCTCGCTGGCGGCGGCATCGCGCTCGGCCTTGGCAACGGCCTGGACCTTGAACTCCTCGACCGCGCCGGCCATCTCGCCGATCTCGTCCTTGCGGCCGAGACCCGGCAGCACCACGTCGAAATTGCCCGAGGCCAGCTCGCGCATCGCCTTGCACATCGCGATCATCGGACGCGAGATGCCGGTGCCGAGCAGGAAGGCGAGAACCGCGCCGAGCAGCGTACCGCCGACGGCGAGGATCAGAACCAGGTGCTCGGTCTGCCCGATAGTCGCTTCCGACTCCGAGTCCAGCCGTTGCTGCTCGGCGACGAGGTCCGCCTTCATGGCGGCGGCTCCTTGCAGGATCGCACCGGCCGAGCCACTCATCTCGGTGACGAGGTCGTTGACCAGCTTGGCTTTCGCAATCAGCTTCTCCAGCGCGTCGCGATAGGCGCTGAGAAGCGCTTTGGCCTCCTTGAGGCCGACGACGATCTTGTCGTCCATGGAATAGACCGCGCCGAGCGAGTTCTCGACGAACTTCAGCCGCGCCATCGCGCTTGCGCCAACGGCCTGGTCCGAGTTGAGGATGAAATTGCTCGCGGCCGCACTCGCGGTCTGGAATTGGGCGTTGACCTGCTTGGTGCCGAATTCGATCGCCTGCGCCTCGGAATCGGAGGCGTTGTTACCGATGTCGTCCAGCTTGTATTTCAGGAGATTTGCGTTGCGCTGAAGCTGATTCTGGACCAGCAGCGCGCTGTCGCGCTTGGCTTGCAGAATCTTGGCGAAGGTCGCCGAGAAGTTGGAGAATTCCTTGGCAAGCTTGTTGAGGCTCTCCAGCCGCGCCGGCTTCTTGGCACTCTTGATCGCCTGATCGATGGCGTTCTTCAGGCTGACTTCAGCGTCCAGCGCCGCCTTGGCGTCGTCTTCCTTGCCGGTCACCACGAAGTAGCGGGCGGCGGAACGATAGCCGAGCAGCTCGCGATCGATATTGCGGGCAAGATCGGCCTCGGAGACGCTGCTGCGGTAGGATCCGACGTCTTCAGAGACGCGCTCGAAGCCGAAATAGGAAAAGGCCATGCTGCCGGCGGAGATCGCCAGCACGGCGGCGAAGCCGAGGATGATCTTGGCACGGAACCTGAGAGTCGGAAATATTGTGCGCTTAGACGGCGACGCGAGACGCCCGGACATTCCCACCCCCAAAGATCAGTTCTTCCACATGCAACGCAGCCTGGGAGCAGCCTTCTCCCGGACCGGCGCTGAAAATTAGGGCAGAATCGTCAAGGGGCGGTAAATTCGTGCAACGGAGATCCATTTGGTGCCGGACACACGTTCCGCGGAGCTGGCCGCCATGTTGCGACCGGGCGAAAAAGACCATATTCTCTGACACTTGTCGGGCACTTGGCATGAGACCAAGCGGGTCCTTGAGGGAGAGACGGAGTGGGGCAAACCGACTTTCGGTTTGGCGATGCGTCTGGCGTTGCCGTCGCGAAGTCGAAGGCCGCGGGCGCCGAGCAGGCCGTCGCCGACCTTGCCGCTCAGCTCCCATCCGACGAGCTGGCGCTGATCCTGCTCTTCGTCTCTCCAAGCTACGATCCGCATCAATTCATCGCCGAGATCAGCCGGCAATTCGACGGAATTCCGGTCTGCGGTTGCACCACGGCCGGCGAGCTGGCTCCTGACGGCTGGGACGAGAACAGCGTCGTCGCTCTCGCCTTCAGCCGCGCCGATTTCTCTGCCGTGGTCCGCCCGATTCTCAATCTCGACAGTTTTCGCGTCGAGGACGGCCGCAGGATCGGCGCAGAGCTCCGGCAGGAATTGCTGCGGGTGTCCTCCCAGGTCGAGCGCGGAAATCCGTTCGGCCTAGTCCTGATCGACGGCCTGTGCCGCCGGGAAGAAGCGGTGATGTCCGCGATCTATGCCTCGCTGGACGACATTCCCATCGTCGGCGGATCCGCGGGCGACGGGCTGCGGTTCGAGCGGACCTGGGTGTTCCTCGACGGCAAGGCGCACACCAACGCCGCTCTCCTCATCCTCCTGAGCACGTCGCTGCCGTTCCGGGTCTTCAAGTGTGACAATTTCGAGCCGCAGCCCCAGAAGATGGTGGTCACCGAGGCCGACATCGAGAATCGAACCGTCCGGGAGCTGAACGCCGAGCCTGCGGCCCAGGAATATTCCCGCGTCGTCGGGATCATCGACGCCAAGCTCGACCCGTTCTCGTTCGCCTCGCATCCCGTCCTGGTCCGGGTCGGCGGCTCCTACTACGCCCGGTCGATCCAGCGCGTCGAGCCGGACGGGTCGCTGCACTTCTTTTGCGCCATCGACGAAGGCATGGTGCTGACGGCGGCGACGTCGCGCAGCCTCGTCGGCACGACGCGCGCGGCCTTCGCCGAAACGCGCGACCAGATCGGCGAGGTCTCGCTCTATATCGGCTTCGAGTGCCTGCTGCGCCGGCTCGACGCCGAGCAGCACCAGCTCGCCCGCGACATGTCCGAGCTCTACCGGCAGAATCGCGTGGTCGGCTTTCACACCTACGGCGAACAGTTCGGCTCGATGCACGTCAACCAGACCTTCACGGGCGTCGCCATCGGCAGGCGCCCGTCGTGACCGAGCTGTGGCAGGACCCTGATACGGTCGAGCGGCTGCAGCGGGAAACCGCCAAGCTGAAGAAGATCAATGCCGCGCTGATGTCCCGCGTCGAGCGCTCGATGGACCAGCAGCTCAACGCCTTCTCGCTGTTCGAGACCGCCATCGCGCTCGACCGGCAGGTCCGGGACCGGACCACCCAGTTGCGCGAAGCGCTGCATTCGATCGAGCGCGCCAACGAAGGCCTGTATCGCGCCAAGCAGCAGGCCGAGGCTGCGAGCTCGCTCAAATCGTCCGTTCTGATCTCGGTCACCCACGACCTGTTGCAGCCGCTGAACGCGGCGCGCCTGACGCTCTCCGCGCTTGCGGAGATGATGGAGACGCAGGAGGCGGGCCAGCTGGTCGACCAGGTCGATCGCTCGCTGGTGACGCTGGAGGATCTGCTGCGGTCGTTGCTGGAGATCGCCAAGCTGGACGCCGGCGCGCTCAAGCCCGACGTGCGTCCGCTCGCGCTGGCGCCGCTGTTCGAGCAGCTCCGCGCCGAGTTCGCGCCGATCGCGGCACGGCAAGGCCTGTCGTTACGCATCCGCAACGCCCCGCTCGCGGTGTCGTCGGATGTGATGATGCTCCGGCGGGTCCTGCAGAACCTGCTCGCCAACGCCATCCGCTACACCCGCAGCGGCGGCGTCGTGATGGGGTGCAGGCGCCGCAACGGCCGCATCTGCGTCCAGGTTTCCGACACCGGACCGGGAATTGCGCAGGCGCAGCAGGAAGCCATCTTTCGCGAATTCCAGCGCGGTGAAGCCAGCGCAACCGACCAGGCCGGGTTCGGGCTCGGCCTCTCCATCGTTCGCCGCTTCGCGACGGTGCTCGGCCACGAGGTGCGGTTGTCGTCGCAACTCGGCAAGGGATCCACCTTCGTCCTGGAGCTCGACCCGGCCGATCTCGCCGAGGTCAGCGACGAGGTGCACGAGACCCAGCCGAGTGAACGTCGATATGGCGGGCTCGAAGGCGCCAAGATCCTGCTGGTCGAGAACGATCCGTCCGGCTCCGAGGCCATGGCCGCCCTGCTCGAAGGGTGGGGCTGCGACGTCGCGCCCACGCGATCGGCGACGGACGCGCTGCTGCGTCTCAGCGAGCTCGGCGGCGCGCCCGACGCGGTGATCGCCGATCTTCATCTCGATCACGGCGAGAGCGGACTGTCGGCGATCGCCGACATCCGGCAGCATTTGCAGCTCGATGTGCCCGCGATGATCATCACCGCCGACTATTCCGAGAAGGCCGCCAAGCAGGCGAGCCTCTGCGGCCTCGAAGTGTTGAAGAAGCCGATCAAGCCTGCCGAGATGCGCGCGCTGTTGTCGTTCCTGCTGAGCTAGCCGGGGGGCTGTCACGCAAATATCGAAAAACAACCCCATGCACAGTAGCGGTACCAAACTACATTCCTTCAATGGCATGATTTGTTTGGCGATTCACCGATCTCGCGGCCGTCGATCGGCGCGACAGGACCGGAGAAATTCGCGTCACTGCTGATCCGGCTGTGCGCGATCGTGCTTCGCGCGGCTCCCGTCGCTCGCCAGCGTCGCGAAATCGATCTTGGACATTTCGACGATCGCCTTGGTGCGGCTCACGACGTTGAGCTTGCGCAGGATGTCCGAGACATGGACCTTCACGGTGGTCTCGGAAATCTTCAGCTCATAGGCGATCTGCTTGTTCTGCAGGCCGCGCTTGAGCATCTCAAGCACCCGCAATTGCTGCGGCGTCAAATCATGCAGCCGCTTCAATAGATCATGCGCGGGACTTGGGGCCCGCTGCGGCCGCAGGGCGCGATAGGCATCGGGCAGACAGACGCGCCCCTGCAGCGCCTCGCCGATCAACCGGGCGAGCTCCTGCTTGGACGAGGACTTGAAGATGTAACCGGCCACACTGAGCGACAACGCGCCGGAGATGATCCTGGGATCCTGATGTCCCGACACGATGACGACGGGGACCTTCGGAAAGGCCTTGCGGATGCGCACGATGCCCGACAGGCCGGTCGTGCCGGGCATCGACAGATCGAGCAGGAGGAGGTCGAGCTCGGCGCCCGCGGACAGCTGCTCGAGCGCGCCGTCGACCGAGATCGCCTGCAGGATCTCGGCGTCAGGCGCCACCATTTGCAGCGCGCCTTCGAGCGCCTCGCGAAACAACGGATGGTCTTCGACAATCAGAAATCGCGTCACGTGTCAGCCATTTCCAATGCGTTGCCGGATGTCGAGCTTGCTTGAGGATGGATCAGCCGGCGTGAGCCGGCTTGATCGAGGTCAACAAGACTGGCGCGGATCATTGCGGCCTCCCGCGGTCGGCCCTGGCATAGGGGCGGCTCCTGGGATCGGGCAGGTCCATCTTGCCGATCTCGATGATCGCCTTGTTGCGGCTGAACAGTCCGAGCTTGCGCAGGATCTCGGTGATGTGCGCCTTCACCGTGGATTCGGCGAGCTGCAGCTCCTGCGCGATCTGCCGGTTCGGGTAGCCGCGGCGCAGCAGGTCCAAAACCCTCAGCTGCTGCGGCGTGAGCTCGCGCAGCTTGACCTCGAGGGCCTTGCTGTTCTCGGCTTTCCGCCGCTGCGGCGCCGCCACGAAGTCCCTGGGCACCGACACCGATCCGGAGAGCACGCCCTCGATCGACTGGGCCAGCTCGCGCTTGGACGTCGACTTCGGCAGATAGCCGGCCGCGCCGAGCGCCAGCGCTTCGCGGACCACATGCTGGTCCTCCTCGCTCGAGACGATGGCGACCGGCAGGCGCGGATAGGTCTCGCGCAGGCGCAGGAAGCCGGAGAAGCCGGTCGCATCCGGCAGCGACAGATCGAGCAGCGCGAGGTCGATCCCCTGCTCGGCCGACAGGATGTCCAGTGCGTCCTCGATCGACATCGCCTCCAGGATCCGCGCCTCCGGCAAGGCCAGCCGCACGGCATTGCCCAGCGCTTCGCGAAACAGCGGATGGTCGTCGATGATCAGGAAGCTGGCCATGGCGCCTTCCACAAGATCCACCGCACTCAGCGGCAGCAGCGCACCCGTCCTCGGCCGGTCCGGCGTCGGAAAGATGCGAGGCAGACGCTACCACATCTTCCCGAGCCCGTCCGGTCAAGGCCGTTCAGTCGTTCGATTCGACCTGGACCGTCAGCAGGAAGGAATAGATGCTGTCGAACTGGCTGTCGGTGAAGACCTCCTTCCACGACGGCATGCCCTTGGCGGGGCGCCCCTCATGCACGGTCCGCCAGAACGTGCTGCGCATGTCCTCGCCATAGCGGTGACGCAACAGCCGCAGGTCGATCTTCCGTTCGCTCTGGATGGCGTCGGGGCCGTGGCAGTGGGCGCAGGTTCCGTTGAAGATCTCCTTGCCCGCACCGGCGATCTCCGCATTCGGCGCGGCCGCATCGCCCTTGGTCTCGGTCGCCACCACGCTTGCGACCTGCGGTGCGACCGGCCCCGGACCGGTCCCGGTCGTGGTTCCCGCCGGCACGGCTTCGGCCGCGCCGAAGCGGACCGGCTGTCCGGCCGGCAGGCCGTATTTCACCGCGAGGTCGGCGATCGTGCTCCGCAGCGTCGGCAGGATGGCGTCGACGCGGTCGCGCAGCTCGGTCGATCCCTTGGCGAAGCCGATCGCAGCGTCCCATGACAGGCCTTCGCCTTCGGTCAGCCGGATCTGATAGCGGTTGTCGTAGGCGGTCATGTTGAGCCAGCCTGCGACCGGCCCCCACACGAAGGCGACGTCCGCCCTGCCCTGGTCGAGCGCCTGCATGGCTTCCTCGGGCGACAGCACCGTCACCTTCTGAATGTCGTCACGGGTCGCGAGCAGGTTCTGCGGCGTGCTGGCGTACTGGACCGCGACGCGCTTGCCCCTGAGATCGTCGACGCCGCCGATCGCCTGCCCCTTCGCCGCGACCAGGGCATAGCCCTCTCTCGCAAAGCTGTTGGAGAAGATCACGGCGGGCCCCATGAAATCCTCGGAGCGCGGCAAGCCGATCATGGCGTCGCATTGCTTGCCCAGCAGCGTGACCCGCACGGTGCGCTTGCCGAAATAGGATTTGTACCAGTCGTAGGTGATGGGTCGGCCGAGCGCCTGCGCCAGCGCCTGGCCGATCTCGACATAGAAGCCCGGTTGCGACGGGTTATCGCTCGAGAACGGCAGATTGGTCGGATCGGCGCACAGGCGGAACGGTTTTGTGTCGTCGGCATGAACCAATGCGGTCGATGCGGTCACCGCCGCCGCGGCGAGCCATGCGAGCCGTCCCACAATGCTGCGAGGTCGGCTGTTGCGAGTCGCTGGATTGATCGGACGCATCCTCATCTCCGGCAGTTGGGAATTGGTGGACCAGGCGTTACGGCACGGGGTCAGACCCGAGGTCACTGATGCAAGGCCAGACCTGTGCCGTCGCCACGCGATGTCGAGAAAGCGCGCGCGTATCCCGTCTCCTTCGGGATACGCGCGCGAGTGGTCACTGGACGGAGAACACGAAGAGCGAACCGCCCTCGGGGGCGGCGGCCGTCATCTTCTTTCCGATATCGCCCAGGAACGCAGGTATCGCGGCCGTACGCCCGACGACGATGGCGACATATTGCTTGCCGCCAACCTCATAGGTCACCGGCCCCGCGCCGATGCCGGAGCCGAGATTCCTGCTCCAGAGCACCTTGCCGTTCTTGGCATCGATAGCGCGGAAGTCGCCGTGAAGGTTGCCGGCGAACACGAGGCCGCCGCCGGTGGTCAGCGTGCCGCCGTTGAACGGCAGGTCTTCCTTGATCGACCAGACCTTCTTCTGCGCCACCGGATCCCAGGCCACGAGCTCGCCCAGGAAGCCGCCGGGACCTTCCTTGGTCGGGAATTCGGCGCCGAGATAGAACACGCCGCGCTTGTAGGAAACGTCGGAGACCGACCAGTCCATGCAGACATTGTTCGACGGGATGTAGACGAGGCCGGTCTGCGGATTGAAGGACATCGGCTGCCAGTTCTTGCCGCCGATCAGGTTCGGGCAGATGTCCTTGGCGGGATGGTTCGGCCCCGGACGCTTGTCCGGATCCTCTTCCGCGCGCATCGTGTTGACGTCCCACTTCTTCGCCCAGTTCGAGAAGACATACTTCTCCGCCGAGAGAACCTTGCCGGTCTCGCGGTTGGCGACGAAGAAATAGCCGTTGCGATCCGCCTTCATCAGCGCCGGCACGGTGTTGCCGCCGATCTTCAAATCCGCCAGCACGGCCTCGTTGACGCCGTCATAATCCCAGGCATCGGCCGGCGTGGTCTGGATGTGCCATTTGATCTTGCCGGTGTTGGGATCGAGCGCCAGCGTCGAGGCGGTGTAGAGGTTGGTCAGCTTGCCGAAATTGCCGTCGCCGGTCGAGCGCACGCCGGTATTCCACGGACCGGGATTGCTGGTGCCCCAATAGACGGTGTCGGTCTTGGGATCGTAAGAGCCGACCAGCCAGGCCGCACCACCGCCGTGCTGGGCGGAATCGCCCTTCCAGCTATCGCCGCCGGGCTCGTCCGGGCTTGGAACGGTGAAAGTCTGCCACAGCTGCTTGCCGGTGTTGATGTCGAAAGCCTGCAGCGAGCCGCGCACGCCGTACTCGCCGCCGCCGAAGCCGGTGATGACCTTGTCGCGCACCACCAGCGGGGGCGAGGTGATGACCGAGCCCTGCTTGTAGTCGACGACCTTGCTCGTCCACAGCGACTTGCCGGTCGCGGCATCGAGCGCCGTCAGCTTACCGTCGAGACGGCCGACGAAGATCTTACCATCCGCATAGGAGACGCCGCGGTTGTTCACGTCGCAGCAGGCATATTGCAGCACGTCATCGGGAATTTCGGGCTCCCAGGTCCATTTGCGCACGCCGGTCGCCGCATCGAGCGCGTAGACGTATTTCGGCCCCCAGGAGCTCGACACGTACAGCGTGTTGCCGACGACGATCGGCGAGGATTCGTTCGAGCGGAGCGAGGCCAGCGAGAACGAATAAGCGAGCGTCAGCTTGCCGGCGTTCTCGGTGTTGATCTGCTTCAGCGGGCTGTAGCGCGTATTGCCGTAGTCGTGGCCGGCAACGGCCCACTGGTTCTGGTCGGATTGTGCCTTGATCAGCGAGTCGTTGGCGCGAACGCCCGACGTACCGGCGGCGAGCATCGCAATCATCGAGATGCCAGCCAAGAATCCCTTTGTTCCAAAGGTCATGTATTCCCTCCACGATGTTGTTGTGCACGCCACGTTGGACGCCTGAGCAGGTTGCGCTCATGATGCGCAGTTCGACTGCGAGCCATCGTTCGAAATTACAGCATCGACGTTTCGCGCTTAGTATAGGCGGAAGGTAGTAGTGCAAATCATTGGCGACATTCGCCGCGCATCTCGTTGTGCCGCCTCGCGTCTTGCCCTTGTTTTACAGCGGCAAACGCATCATCAAATCGAGGCGGCATCGCGCCGCGAGCCATGGCGTTCACTGCCGTAGGGTGGGCAAAGGCGCGCTTCTCGCGCGCCGTGCCCACCACCTCTCTCGATCATGAAGAGATCGTGGGCACGCTTCGCTTTGCCCACCCTACGGCACCCCACCTCCACCCGCGCATCGGTCACGATTACGGCGCTACCAACGTTGCAAAATTCTCGAAGAAGTTGGCGGCAAGTTTTCGCGACGTCGAGTCGATCAGCCGCGCGCCGAGCTGTGCGAGCTTGCCGCCGATCTGCGCGTCGGCCTCGTAGTGCAGGATGGTGACGTCAGGCGATTCCTGCTCGAGCCGGACCTTCGCGCCGCCCTTGGCAAAGCCCGCGACGCCGCCGGCGCCTTCGCCGACGATGCGGTAGCCGTTGGGCGCGTCGATGTCGGTCAGCGTCACCTTGCCGCTGAACGTCGCCTTCACGGGACCGACCTTCAACACCACCGTCGCCGTCATCTCCGTCGGCGAGGCCATCTCGAGCGACTGGCAGCCGGGAATGCAGCGCCTCAGAATCTCGGGATCGTTGAGCGCGGCCCAGACCCTGGCTTTGGACGCCGGGATGCGCTGGCTGTCGTTCATCTGCATCGCTTCCACCCTCCATTGTGTTTGTTCAGCGCGGATAGGGCGGCGCGCGCCGGCGATCAATCGCCAGGAAGTAGGAGGCGGGCCGATGCGGTGCGGACGACGCGCCCGCGACGCTCAGTGCCGGGCACGCCTGCAATGAAATCAAAGACTTAGCTCGTCGCCGTGTACTACCAAGATCGCGGTTACAAAGCCGCGGGCACGTGCTCCTATTCCCGCCAAGGAACAACACATCAGGGGGAGAACAACGTGCGACAGGGCTGAACGCGCGAGCGGCGGCGATATACGGCATCGACGCTGCGACACAGCCTTGCCGATGCGAGGCCAAATTTTCCCAACATATCATCCAGCCGCGCCATGCTTTGGCGACGGCCTGGAGCATTGTGAGCGAATCGCGCGCCGTGACGGCCGCCCCGATGACCTTTCCATGACGCGAGGTCACCAAAATGCCAGTTGCAAAGTTTCGTTGCGCTGTCTCTAATTAGAACCAATCAAAATCACTTTGGGAGGACTTCACGTGTCTACAGTCAAACTGACGGTGAACGGCAAGGCCGTTGCTGTCGACGTCGAGGACCGCACGCTGCTGGTCCATGTCTTGCGCGATCATCTCAATCTCACGGGGACCCATGTCGGCTGCGACACCAGCCAGTGCGGCGCCTGCGTGGTGCACGTGGACGGTCGGGCGGTGAAATCCTGCACCATGCTGGCGGGACAAGCCGACGGCGCCAGCATCACCACCATCGAAGGCATCGCCAAGGGCGACGAGCTGCACCCGATGCAGGCCGCCTTCCGCGACAATCATGGCCTGCAATGCGGCTATTGCACGCCGGGCATGATCATGTCGGCGATCGACATCGTGCACCGCCACGGCGGCCAGCTCGACGAGGCCACCGTCCGCAGCGAGCTGGAAGGCAATATCTGCCGCTGCACCGGCTACCACAACATCGTCAAGGCCGTGCTGGATGCAGCCGGTCGCATGAAGGTCTCGCAGGCGGCCGAGTAAGGCGACGCCTCGATAGAACAAATCACCGCTGCCGCTCTCGAAGGATAGCGCAGCCATAAAATTTCCGGTCGGGAGGACCAGACATGGGTGTTGAAGGCATCGGCGCACGAGTCGTGCGCAAGGAAGACAAGCGTTTCATTACCGGCAAGGGCCGCTACGTCGACGACATCAAGCTGACGGGCATGACCCATGCACATTTCATCCGCAGCCCGCATGCACACGCCAAGGTGAAGAAGATCGATTCGTCCGCCGCGCTGAAGATGCCGGGCGTGATCGCGGTGCTCAACGGACAGCAGCTCGTCGACGACAAGGTCGGCAATCTCATTTGCGGCTGGGCCATCACGTCCAAGGACGGCAGCCCGATGAAGATGGGCGCATGGCCGGCGATGGCGCCGGAGACTGTGCGCTTCGTCGGACAGGCCGTCGCGGTGGTGATCGCCGAAAGCAAGAATCTGGCGCGCGATGCCGCCGAAGCGGTGGTGGTCGATTACGAAGAGCTGCCGGCCGTTGCCGACATCCACGCCGCGATCAAATCAGGCGCGCCGCAGCTTCATCCCGAAGCACCCGGCAACCAGGTCTATGACTGGGTGATCGGCGACGAGGGTGCCGCCGACGCCGCCTTCGCCAAGGCCGCCAATGTGGTGAAGCTCGACGTCACCAACAACCGCCTCGCGCCCAACGCGATGGAGCCGCGCGCGGCGATCGCCGATTACGACGCGGCGGAGGAGCACTTCACGCTCTACACCACCTCGCAGAACCCGCACGTCGCCCGCCTCGTGCTGTCGGCGTTCTACAACATCGCTCCGGAGCACAAGCTGCGGGTGATCGCCCCCGACGTCGGCGGCGGCTTCGGCTCCAAGATCTTCATCTACCCGGAAGAGATGGTGGCGCTGTGGGCTTCCAAGAAGGTCGGCCGTCCCGTGAAATGGACCGGCGACCGCACCGAGGCCTTCCTCACCGACGCGCATGGCCGCGACCATGTCACCCATGCCGAGATGGCGTTCGACGCCCAGAATAAGATCCTGGGCCTGAAGGTGAAGACATACGCCAATTTCGGCGCCTACATGTCGCTGTTCTCGTCCTCGGTGCCGACCTATCTCTACGCGACGCTGCTGTCGGGCCAGTACAACATCCCGGCGATCCACGCCGAGGTGATCGGCGTCTACACCAACACCACGCCGGTCGACGCCTATCGCGGCGCCGGCCGCCCCGAGGCGAGCTATCTGATCGAACGTCTGATGGAGACGGCGGCGCGGCAGCTCAAGGTCGATCCGGCCCAGCTGCGCCGAACCAACTTCATCACCCAGTTCCCGCACCAGACGCCCGTGATCATGGCCTACGACACCGGCGACTTTAACGCCTCGCTCGATGCCGCGATGAAGGCGATCGACTATGCCGGCTTCCCGGCCCGCAAGGCCAAGGCGAAAGCCGACGGCAAGCTGCGCGGCATCGGCGTGTCCTGCTACATCGAGGCCTGCGGCATCGCGCCGTCGAAGGCGGTCGGCAGCCTGGGTGCCGGCGTCGGCCTGTGGGAATCGGCCGAGGTGCGCGTCAACCCGGTCGGCACCATCGAGATCCTCACGGGCTCGCACAGCCACGGCCAGGGTCACGAGACCACGTTCTGCCAGCTCGTCGCGGAGCGCCTCGGCATCCCCATCAGCCAGGTCTCGATCGTCCATGGCGACACCGACAAGGTGCAGTTCGGCATGGGCACCTACGGCTCGCGCTCGGCGGCCGTCGGCCTCACCGCGATCCTGAAGGCGATGGAGAAGATGGAATCCAAGGCCAAGAAGATTGCGGCGCATGCGCTGGAAGCTTCCGAGGCCGACATCGTCATCGAGAACGGCGAGTTCAAGGTGACCGGCACCGACAAGGCGATCGCGCTGCCGATGGTCGCGCTCGCGGCCTATACCGCGCACAATCTGCCTGACGGGATGGAGCCAGGTCTGAAGGAAAGCGCCTTCTACGATCCGACCAACTTCACCTTCCCGGCCGGCACCTATATCTGCGAGCTCGAGGTCGATCCCGGCACCGGCAAGACCTCCTTCGTCAACTTCGTCGCGGCCGACGATTTCGGCCGGCTGATCAACCCGATGATCGTCGAGGGCCAGGTCCATGGCGGCCTCGTTCAAGGCATCGGACAGGCGCTACTCGAGCATGCCATCTACGATGCCAACGGCCAGCCGGTCACGGCCTCGTTCATGGACTACGCCATGCCGCGCGCCGACGACGTGCCCTCCTTCAACCTCTCCCACACCACGACGCTGTGCCCGGGCAATCCCCTGGGCATCAAGGGTTGCGGTGAGGCCGGCGCGATCGGGGCGTCAGCGGCCGTGATCAACGCGATCACGGACGCGATCGGCAAGAACAACCTGGAAATGCCCGCAACCCCGGACCGGGTGTGGCGCACGATCCACGCGGCTTGACACACCATCGTCATTCCGGGGCGACGCGGTGCGTCGAACCCGGAATCCAGAGCTGAAGAATTCAACCTCGAGATTCCGGGTCTGCGCCTCCGGCGCATCCCGGAATGACCGAGAAAAGGATTTCAGGAGCATCAAAGATGTACCAGACCACTTATCATCGCGCCTCCTCGGTCGACGAGGCCGCCAGCCTGTTCGGCAAGAGCAGCGAAGCCAAGTTCCTCGCCGGCGGCCAGACGCTGCTGCCGGTGATGAAGCAGCGCCTCGCCAGCCCCTCCGACGTGATCGACCTCGGCAAGATCAAGGAGCTGCAGGGCGTCGAATTGTCCGGCGACACGCTGACCATCAAGGCCGCCACGACCTATTACGACATCATGACGAATGCCGATGTGAAGAAGGCGATTCCCGCGATCGCCCATCTCACCTCGGTGCTCGGCGATCCCGCCGTGCGCTACCGCGGCACGATCGGCGGCTCGATCGCCAACAACGATCCCGCCGCGGACTTCCCGGCCGCGCTGCTTGCACTCGGCGCCACCGTGAAGACCAACAAGCGGTCGATCTCGGCGGACGATTTCTTCAAGGGCCTGTTCACCACGGCGCTCGAAGACGGCGAGATCATCACCGCCGTGTCGTTCCCGGTGCCGGCGAAGGCGGGTTACGAGAAGATGCGGCACCCGGCCTCGCGCTTCGCGCTGACCGGCGTGTTCGTCGCGCAGACCAAGTCGGGCGAGGTTAGGGTCGCCGCCACCGGCGCCTCGCAGAGCGGCGTGATGCGGGTGCCGGCTATCGAAGCCGCACTGAAGGCGAACTGGTCGCCGTCGGCGATCGACGGCGTCAGCATCTCGGCGAACGGACTGCTGGCTGACATCCACGGCACGGCGGAGTACCGCGCCAACCTCGTCAAGGTGATGGCGCAGCGCGCGGTGGCCGCCGCAGGCTGATTTCGCCGCAGCGTCTCGACACAAATTTTCCGCGGCGCGCACTTCGGTGCGCGCCGTTTTATTTTGGCCGTGCGGCATGAAAACCGCTTGCCTCGTCGGCATGAAGGCGAGAAAAGTTAATCAGCCGATTAACTCAGCTCCCAAGAAGAATGTCAGCGGCGATTGCCGAACCATCGGTCTCTGCCCGCGACCCGAGGAAACAAAAACGTGCTCGACAAATCAGCCCCCACCTCGACCGTCCGCGCCTCCGGCCCGCTCTCGGGCTTCCGCATCGTCGAATTCGCCGGCATCGGGCCCGGCCCGTTTGCCTGCATGATGCTGGCTGACATGGGCGCCGACGTCGTCACGCTCGACCGCATCGGCGCGAAGAAGAGCATGAAGTCGGTGGCGGGCCGCGGCCGCAAGGTGATCGAGCTCGACCTCAAGGACAAGGCGGCGATCGCGCAGGTGCTGGATCTGCTCGCCAGCGCCGACGCGCTGGTCGAGGGTTTTCGTCCCGGCGTGATGGAGCGGCTCGGGCTCGGCCCGGACGTCGTGCTCGCACGCAACCCCAAGCTGGTCTACGGCCGCATGACCGGCTGGGGCCAGGAAGGCCCGCTGGCGAACGCCGCCGGCCACGACATCAACTACATCTCCATCACCGGCGCGCTCGCCGCGATCGGCCCGAAGGAAGCGCCGGTGCCTCCGCTCAACCTGGTCGGCGATTTCGGCGGCGGCGCGCTCTATCTCGTCGTCGGCGTGCTCGCGGCGCTGCTGGAAGCGCAGAAATCCGGCAAGGGCCAGGTGGTCGATGCCGCCATGTGCGACGGCGCGGCCTCGCTGATGTCGTTCTTCTTCGACATGACCACGATGGGACGCTGGACCGAAGGCCGCAACCAGAACTTCCTCGACGGCGGCGCGCATTTCTACGGTGTCTATGAATGCGCCTGCGGGAACTTCGTTTCGATCGGCTCGATCGAGCCGCAGTTCTACGCGCTGCTGCGCGAGCATGCGGGCCTGACGGACGCCGATTTCGACGCTCAGATGAATCCCAAGGCCTGGCCGGCGCTGAAGGAGAAGCTCAAGGCGGTGTTCAAGAGCAAGACGCGCGAGGATTGGTGCAAGATCATGGAAGGCACCGACATCTGCTTCGCGCCGGTGCTGACCATGTCGGAGGCGACCAAGCATCCGCACATGGTCGCGCGCAACGTCTTCATCGAGCGCCACGGCGTGAAGCAGCCCGCGCCCGCGCCGAGATTCTCACGCACGCCGTCGACGGTGCGCGAGCCGGAAGGTGCCGAGATTGGGGCGGTGACGAAGGCGTGGCAGGCGACGAATTAGTCTCGGCGCACGACCGCGTAGGGTGGGCAAAGGCGCCCTTGCGCCATGCCCACGTCCTCACATCATTTGGGCAGCGCGTGGGCACGCTTCGCTTTGCCCACCCTACGGCAGTGTGCGTGTGATGGCAGCGTCCTCTACGCCGCATCCACCTTCAACACCCCGCGGCGGATCTGGTCCTCCTCGATCGACTCGAACAGGGCCTTGAAATTGCCCTCGCCGAATCCGTCGTCGCCCTTGCGCTCGATGAACTCGAAGAAGATCGGGCCGATCGCATTGGCCGAGAAGATCTGCAGCAGCACCTTGGTCTGGCCGCCTTCGACCACGCCTTCGCCGTCGATCAGGATGCCGTTCTTCTTCAGACGCGCGAGATCCTCGCCATGCTCAGGCAGCCGCGCGTCGACCTTCTCGAAATAGGTGTCGGGCGGCGACGGCATGAACGGCAGGCCGGCCGCGCGCAGGCCTTCGATGGTGCGGTAGATATCGCGGCACCCGCAGGCGATGTGCTGGATGCCCTCGCCGCGATAGGTCTTGAGATATTCCTCGATCTGGCCGGAATCGCCGGCATCCTCGTTGATCGGAATCCGGATCTTGCCGTCGGGGCTGGTCAGCGCGCGCGAGAACAGGCCGGAGGCGCGGCCCTCGATGTCGAAGAAGCGGATCTGGCGGAAGTTGAACAGCTTTTCGTAGAAGCCGGCCCAGACATCCATGCGGCCGCGATGGACGTTGTGGGTGAGATGGTCGAGATAGAACAGGCCGGCGCCGACCGGCCGCGGGTCGCGCGCGCCGAGCCATTCGAACTCGGCGTCGTAAGCTGAGCCCTTGGCGCCGTAGCGATCGACCAGATAGAGCAGGCTGCCGCCGATGCCCTTGATCGCGGGCACGTCCAGCGTCTTCTGCGCGGGTGACGCATCGGCCGGCTCGGCACCGAGCGCGATGGCGCGGTCATAGGCGGCTTTCGCATCGACCACGCGAAACGCCATCGACGGCGCGCACGGACCGTGCGCGGCGACGAACTCGTAGCCGTGGGTGCCGGGCTCCTCGTTGACGAGGTAGTTGATGTCGCCCTGGCGGTAGACCGAGATCTTCTTGGTCTTGTGGCGCGCGACGGGCGCATAGCCCATCAGCTTGAACAGCGCATGCAGCTCTTCCGGATGGGGATGCGCATATTCCACGAACTCGAACCCGTCGGTGCCCATCGGATTGTCGGCGCTGACAGTGGCCGGCGGTGCATCGTGCGGAAACGGTCCCATGGTGTTCTCCCGAATGGTTGCTAGGAGGAACTATCCTTCATGGGACGCGCGAGGAGCGTGCAAACGGAACGCGTTTCCGGCATGATATGCACGATCCGTGCACGAAATGGACAAAATACGCATGATTCCGGTAGACACCTTCGACCTCAAGATCCTCGGCGCGCTCCAGGATGACGGCCGCCTCACCAATCAGGAGCTCGCCGACCTCGCCGGGCTGTCGGCCTCGCAATGCTCGCGCCGGCGCATGCGGCTGGAGGAGGAGAAGGTGATCGCGGGCTATCACGCCGACCTCTCCAGCGAGGCGCTCGGCTTCGGCGTGATCGCCTTCATCCAGGTCGGGCTCGCGACCCATTCGCCTGACAACTCCAAGCGGTTTCGCGCGCTGGTGAACCGTATCGACGAGATCCAGGAGGCCTATTCGCTCACCGGCGATGCCGACTACGTGCTCAAGGCGGTGCTGCGCGACCTCAAGGGCCTGTCCAACCTCGTCAACGACGTCTTGATGCCGCATCAGAGCGTGGCGCATGTGCGCTCCTCGATCGTGCTCGACAGGCTGAAGGAGAGCTCGCGATTGCCGCTGAAGGAGATCAAGCCCGGCTGAAATCGAGGGAACTACGGCATTCGCTCCGCGGGCGCGATCGACGATACTCCGGAGCTCCCCGATACAAGGCTTTACGAGATGGCCCTCCAGCTTCGACCGAACTGCGAATATTGCGATTGCGACCTGCCACCGAACGCGACGAATGCGCGAATCTGTTCCTACGAATGCACGTTCTGTGCGGACTGCGTCGAGACCAAACTGTTCAACGTCTGCCCGAACTGCGGCGGCGGATTTGCGCCGCGCCCGATCCGCCCCGCGCAGGAATGGCGGCCGGGCGTGTGCACGAGCAAGCAGGCGCCGTCCGACAAGCGGGTGCATCTGAAGTACAGCGCCGAGGACGTCGCGGCGCATTGTGCGCGAATCAGGGACGTGCCGCCGGAGAGGCGGTAGGTTCTCCCCGCGTCATTGCGAGCGCAGCGAAGCAATCCAGAAATGTATCCGCGGAGGCAGTCTGGATTGCTTCGTCGCAAGAGCTCCTCGCAATGACGGAGGTTGTGGAAGCAGATCGACCTACTCCGCCGCCAGAATCGTTCCCTCGACCTCGCCAAAGCCGACGCGATAGCCGTCGCCCTGGCACCAGCCGCGCATCACGAGGCTGTCGCCGTCTTCCAGGAACGATCGCTTGACGCCGCCGGGGAGCTCGACCGGCTCGGTGCCGTTCCAGCTGATCTCGAGCAGGCTGCCGCGCTGGTTCTTTTCCGGGCCGGAGATCGTGCCGGACCCCAGGAGATCGCCGACATTCATGGCGCAGCCGCTTGAGGCGTGGTGCATGAGCTGTTGCACCGAGGACCAGTACATGTACTTGAAACTGGTGCGGCTGATGCTGGCGGGCGCGTTGGCGCCGGCCGCGCGCAGGGACACGTCGAGCGCGATATCGTAGTTCTGCGGCTTGCTCTGCTTCAGATAGTCCAGCGGCACCGGCTGCTGCTCCGGTCCCTTCAGGCGGAACGGCTCCAGCGCCTCGCGCGTCACCACCCACGGGCTGATCGAGGTCGCAAACGCCTTCGCGAGGAACGGGCCGAGCGGCACATATTCCCATTGCTGGATGTCGCGCGCGCTCCAGTCGTTGAGCAGAACGAAGCCGAAGATCATCTCCTCGGCCTGGCTCTCGCTCAGCATGCCGCCCATCGGCGAGGGCTGGCCGATGACCACGCCCATCTCCAGCTCGAAGTCGAGCCGCTTGCACGGGCCAAAGCTCGGCACCTCCACATTCGGCGGCTTCAACTGCCCGCGCGGACGCTTCACCTTGGTGCCCGACACCACGACGGTGGATGCGCGACCGTTATAGGCGATCGGCATATGCAGCCAGTTCGGCTGCAGCGCGTTGTCCTTGCCGCGGAACATCACGCCGACATTGGTGGCGTGCTCCTTAGACGAGTAGAAATCGGTGTAGCCGGAGACGGTGAAGGGCAGATGCAGCCTCGCATCGCGCATCGGCACCAGCGCCCTCTTACGCAGCTCCTCATTGTCGCGCAGCTCCGGATGATCGGCGCGCAGGAGCTCGCTGATCCGTGCCCGCGTCCTGGTCCAGACCTTCGGCCCCAGCGCCATGAAGGAATTCAGCGAGCCGCCGGAGAACACGCCGAGCGGCCCGACGTCGAGCCGGCAATCCTGCTCGAGCTCCCAGAGATCGAGCACATAATCGCCGATCGCAACGCCGACCCGCGGGGTCGGATTGGCCGCGGTCGAGAACACGCCATAGGGCAGGTTCTGGATCGGGAAGTCGGAAGGAGGATCGACCTCGATGAAAGAGCGGAGGCTGGGGTCGTTGGGGTGGGGCATTGGTTTCCCGTGGCGCAGCGGTGACGGTGTCACCCTCCCCTGGAGGGGGAGGGTCGGCTCATATTGAGCGCAGCGAAATATGAGACGGGGTGGGGTGATCTCTCAACACGGGCAGTGTTCCCTACGGAGAGACCGTCACCCCACCCCGCTACGCATTCCGCTTCGCTGCATGCGTAGCGACCCTCCCCCTCCAGGGGAGGGTCAACAAGGTTACGGCTTGCTCGGATCGAACTTCTTCTCCAATCCCTTCCAGCAATCCGCGTAATCGTCCTGCAGCGTGGACGCATTCGCTGCATGCGCGGTGACGCGTTGCGGATAGCGGGTCTCGAACATGAAGGCCATGGTGCCGGTCAGCTTCACCGGCTTCAACTCGCCGTTGCTAGCGTGCTCGAAGGCGTCGCGGTCGGGGCCGTGCGGCAGCATGCAATTGTGCAGGCTCATGCCGCCGGGGACGAAGCCTTGCGGCTTGGCGTCGTAGACGCCGTAGATCAGGCCCATGAACTCGCTCATGATGTTCATGTGGTACCAGGGCGGACGGAAGGTGTTGTCGGCCACCATCCAGCGCTCGGGGAAGATGACGAAGTCGATATTCGCGGTGCCCGCGGTCTCCGACGGCGAGGTCAGCACCGTGAAGATCGAGGGATCGGGATGGTCGAAGCCGATCGCACCGACCGGCGAGAAGGTGCGCAGATCGTATTTGTACGGCGCGTAATTGCCGTGCCAGGCGACGACGTCGATCGGCGAATGCGGCAATTTCGTCTTGAACAGCGCGCCGCCCCATTTCACGAACAGCTCGGTCGGCGTGTCCTTGTCCTCG
>RXJC01000490.1 GCA_003963435.1 Bradyrhizobiaceae bacterium
ACCGAGCACCAGCGGCTCTTTGACTCGACCCCGGATTTGCGTTAGGCGGCGGCCATGCCCCAGACCTCCTCAGCCCTGCATTTGTTCGCCGATGTGCTTGCCCGCGTGCACGCCGCCTGCCGCGCGCTTGCGAAGGACGCGAGCTGGCCCGAGGGCATCGATTTTTCGCGCGTGGTGGTCGAGCCGCCGCGCGATGCCACCCATGGCGACATGGCGACCAACGCCGCCATGGTGCTGGCCAAGGAAGCCAAGGCGAAGCCGCGCGATCTCGCCGAGCAGATCGCCGAGCGGCTGCGCGCCGATGCGCTGATCGCCAAGGTCGACGTCGCCGGTCCGGGCTTCATCAATTTGACGCTGAAGCCGGCCGCCTGGGCCGAGGCACTGCGGACCGTGCTGCGCGAAGCCGCCGATTACGGCCGCGTCCGCGGCGGCTCCAGGGTCAATGTCGAATACGTCTCGGCCAATCCGACCGGGCCGATGCATGTCGGCCATTGCCGCGGCGCCGTGTTCGGCGACGCGCTTTCGAGCCTGCTTCAATTCGCGGGTCACGATGTCACCCGCGAATATTACATCAACGACGCCGGCGCGCAGGTCGACGTGCTCGCGCGCTCGGCCTTCCTGCGCTATCGCGAAGCGCTCGGCGAGGACATCGGCGCGATTCCGGAAGGGCTCTATCCCGGCGACTATCTGAAGCCGGTCGGAGAGGCCCTTGCCAAGGAGCACGGTGACAAGCTGCTCGCCAAGAGCGAGGCCGAGTGGCTGCCGACCGTGCGTGCCAAGGCGATCGCGATGATGATGGACGAGATCAAGGACGATCTCGCCGCCCTCAACATCCGCCACGACGTGTTCTTCTCAGAGCGCTCGCTGATCGAGGGCGGCAACAACCGGGTTGCGGAGACCATCGACTTCCTCAAGGCCAAGGGCGACATCTACGAAGGCCGCCTGCCGCCGCCGAAAGGCGCGCCGGTCGAGGACTGGGAAGACCGCGAGCAGCTGCTGTTCAAGGCGACCGCCTACGGCGACGACGTCGACCGCCCGCTGATCAAGTCGGACAATTCCTACACCTACTTCGCCTCCGACATCGCCTACCACAAGAACAAGTTCGACCGTGGTTTTGCGGAGATGATCGACGTCTGGGGCGCCGACCATGGCGGCTACATCAAGCGCATGCAGGCGGCGGTGAAGGCGACGACCTCGGGCAAAGGTTCGCTCGACGTCAAGATCGTCCAGCTCGTGAAGCTGCTGCGCAACGGCGAGCCGGTGAAAATGTCGAAGCGGAGCGGGGACTTCGTCACCTTGCGTGAGGTGGTGGATGAGGTCGGCCAGGACGCCGTCCGCTTCATGATGCTCTATCGCAAGAACGACGCGGTGCTCGACTTCGACCTCGCCAAGGTGATGGAACAGTCGCGTGACAACCCGGTGTTCTACGTCCAGTACGGCCATGCCCGCGGCCACTCGATCTTCCGTAACGCGCGGGCGGAGGTGTTCCCGGAACTCCCAGAGGATTCGGACAAGCGGATCGCCTGGCTTAGTGAGTCGGAGCTGGACCGGTTGTCAGACCCGGTCGAACTTGAACTTCTCAAGCGCCTCGCAATATATCCTCGTATGCTGGAAGCTGCCGCCGCGGCCCATGAGCCGCACCGAATTGCCTTTTATCTCTATGATTTAGCCAGCGAGTTTCATGCACTTTGGACGAAGGGGCGGGATTTGCCCTATTTACGCTTCATTATCAATAATGATGCAGTTCTAACAAAGGCGCGACTGGCCATGGTCCAGGGCGTCGTCTCGGTTCTGGCATCGGGCCTCGCCATCCTCGGCGTCCATGCTCCGAACGAGATGCGGTAGTTTGGGGCGAACTACTTAAGGGGAATTCGGGGGTACCGGCAGAAGCCGGATCGCTTAGATTTGGTTGAAAGCCTTGTGGGTCGAAAGCCGTGCCTTGGTCGAGGGGCGCGCGGCTTTCCCGAAGGGACGCATCATCACGATGGCCGAACGATATCAGGACAGACCGTTTCCTTCCGATGACTATGGTCGCGGTGGCGATCAGCGTGGGAGGGCGGAGAGCGATCCCTTGGCTGAGCTCGCCCGCCTGATCGGACAGACCGATCCCTTCGCCGCGCAGTCGCGGCAAGGCGCGCGCCCGCCGGTTGCGCCCGCACAGAGCTATCAGGACGACGACTATCGACAGGACGATGACCAGCAGGACTATGCGGAGCCGGCCGCGCCGCCTCCGCCCGGGCCGCCCTCATGGATGCGGCGTGCCAATGTTCAGCCTGCGCCGGCTCCCGAGCCTGACTATCCGGTGACCGTCAATCCGGTTCATCCGTTGCATCGCTATTCGGCCCAGCCTGCTGCACCGGAGCCCGAGCTTCGTCAGCCGCAGGCCTATCAGGAGCCCACCTATCAGGGGCAGGCCTACCAGCAGGAGCAGGCCTACCAGCAGCCAGCCTACCAGGAGCCGTATCAGCCCGATCCGTCGCGCTACGACGATGCGCTGTATGGCCGGCTCGAGGCGGGCGAGCAGGACTATCAGCGTGAGCCGGCCTACCCGGACGATCCCTACGCGTATCAGAGCGACTACCCCGAGGAGGAGTTCGACGAGCCCAAGAAGCAGCGCGGCGGCATGATGACGGTTGCGGCGATCCTGGCGCTGGCCGTGGTCGGCACCGGCGCGGCCTTCGCCTACAAGACCTATATCGGCTCGCCCCGCAGCGGCGAGCCGCCGATCATCAAGGCCGACAACACCCCGACCAAGATCGTGCCGGCGCCGACGGATTCCTCGGCCAAGGTGCCGGACCGCATGGTCACGGGCGACGGCACCGAGAAGATCGTGCCGCGCGAAGAAGCGCCGGTCGATGTCAACGCCAGGGCGGGCGGCCCCCGCGTGGTGTTCCCGCCGCTGAACCAGAATGCGAACCCGCCGTCGGTCGCGAGCGTGTCGCCGTCCGCGGTGCCGCCGCCGGGCGCGGGGGCGGCCGCCAGCAACGGTACGCTGCCGAACAATTCACCGCGCCCGATCCGGACTGTCGCCGTGAAGGGCGATCAGACCGACAGCGCCACGCCGCAATCGGCTGCCGCCGCCAGGCCGACGGTTGCGCCGAAGCCTGTTGCCGCGCCGCCTGCTTCGTCCGCGTCGCGCAATCCGCCGAGCTCGGCCAATGCCAGCGCCAATCAGCCGATGTCGCTGGCGCCGCAATCGGTTCCGGCGACCGAGCCGCCGCAGCGGATGGCTGCAACAACCCCGACACAAATCGCACCCACCAGCAGTGGCGGCGGCTACATCGTGCAGGTCTCTTCGCAGCAGAGCGAGGATAGCGCGGCCGCGTCCTACCGCGTGCTGCAGGGCAAGTATGGCAGCATCCTTGGATCGCGTTCCCCGGTGATCAAGCGGGCCGATCTGACCGACAAGGGCAAGGGCATCGTCTATCGCGCCTTCGCCGGTCCCTATGCCTCGGCTGAAGAAGCGACGCATGCCTGCAACAGCCTGAAGTCCGCTGGCCTGCCGAACTGCTTCGTCCAGAGGAATTAACGGCCGTTTCCTTGACCCCCTCGCGGGTCAGGGTTAATCGGCCGTTATGAGCACGCGGGCCTTCATTACCGGCGTTACCGGAACGGAACTGACCGCCGCCGAGCGGGAGTTTATCCGTGAGCAGCGCCCGTGGGGCTTCATCCTGTTCAAGCGCAATGTCGCGACGCCGGCGCAAGTCGCTGCATTGGTTGCAGAATTGCGCAACGTGGCGGGCGCTCCCGACGCGCCTGTGCTGATCGACCAGGAAGGCGGGCGGGTGCAGCGGCTCGGTCCGCCGCACTGGCCGGTCTATCCGCCGGGCGCTGTTTTCTCGATCCTGTACGACACTGATTCGGCGCTAGGCCTCGCCGCGGCGCGGCTGTCGTCCCGCCTGATCGCCGCCGATCTCGCCGATCTCGGCATTACCGTGGATTGCCTGCCGCTGGCCGACGTGCCGGTGGCGGGCGCCGATGCCGTCATCGGCAATCGGGCTTATGGAACCGAGCCGGCCAAGGTTGCGGCGATCGCGCGCGCCGTGACCGAAGGGCTGCAGCAGGGCGGCGTTCTGCCGGTCCTCAAGCACATTCCTGGCCATGGCCGGGCCACCGCGGACACCCATTTCAAGCTGCCGACGGTGGATACGTCGAGGGACGAGCTGGAACGGACCGATTTTGCCGCGTTCAAGCCGCTGGCGGACCTGCCGATGGCCATGACTGCACATGTTGTGTTTAGCGCGGTCGACCCCGCCCATCCGGCGACGACATCTGCGACAATGATTGCTGACGTGATTCGCGGCGCAATCGGGTTCCAGGGTTTGTTGATGAGTGATGACGTGTCGATGAACGCGCTGTCGGGGAATATCGCCGAACGGACCCGCGCCATCTTCGCGGCCGGCTGCGACATGGCCCTGCATTGCAACGGCAATATCGAGGAGATGCGCGCGGTGGCCGGCCAGACACCAGAGTTGTCGGGCCGGGCGCTGGAGCGGGCGAAGGCCGCGCTCGCCGCCCGCAAGCCGCCGCAGCCGCTCGACCGCGCGGCCGCGCGCGCGGAACTGGACGCATTGATCGCACGGGCAAACACGGCATCCGCATGACCGCAGAAATTCTATCCTTTGAGACCGGGCGGCCCGCAGAGCTTGCCGAGGGTGAGCCGGCGTTGGTGGTGGACGTCGAGGGCTATGAGGGCCCGCTCGACCTGCTGCTCGCGCTGGCGCGGCAGCAGAAGGTCGACCTCGCCAAGATCTCGATCCTGGCGCTGGCGGACCAGTATCTCCACTTCATCGAAGCCGCGCGAAAGATCCGGCTCGAGCTTGCCGCCGACTATCTCGTCATGGCGGCCTGGCTGGCGTTCCTGAAGTCGCGCCTGTTGCTGCCGGAGCCGCCGAGCGCGGAAGGCCCGAGCGCCGAGCAGATGGCGACCGCGCTCGCCAACCGCCTGCGCCGGCTGGAAGCCATCCGCGAAGCCGCCAACCGGCTGATGAACAGGCCGCAATTGCAGCGCGACATCTTCCCGCGCGGCGAGCCCGAACAGATCGCCGAGATCAAGCATCCGAAATACACTGCGACGCTGTACGATCTGCTCACCGCCTATGCCTCGCAGCGCCAGTCGCGCGTGCTGGCGAGCGTTCATCTGGCCAAGCGCACGGTGTGGTCGCTTGCGGAAGCGCGCGCCACGCTGGAACGGCTGGTCGGCAGCCTCAACGAGCAGGACGATTGGGGCGTGCTCGACGACTTCCTGATCCGGCATGTCGCCGATCCGACGCAGCGCGCGACGGTGTTCGCTTCGAGCTTTGCCGCTGCGCTGGAACTGGTGCGCGAGGGTCAGCTCGAGCTGAACCAGAAAGAGGCGTTCGCGCCCATCTATTTCCGGAAGGGGCGCCCAAAACCGGTGCCGGACGCAGCTCCTGCGCCTGATGCGCCGGTCGCTTAAGTGCAAGAAGGAGAATCTGCCATGGCAAGCCTGGCTGAAGTGCGGGTAGAAGAGGCCGAGCCGATGGAGAACGAATCCCAGGCACGTCCCGAGGAGTTGCGGCTGCTGGAAGCGCTGCTGTTCGCGTCGAGTGAACCGCTCGACACCGCGACGCTGGCCAAGCGCATGCCCGAAGGGGTCGACGTCAAGGCGGCGCTGGAACAGCTCCAGGCCGACTATTCCTTGCGCGGGGTCAATCTCGTCCGCGTCGCCAACAAATGGACCTTCCGCACCGCCGGCGATCTCGCCTGGCTGATGACGCGCGAGAGCACCGAGACCCGCCGCCTGTCGCGCGCGGCGATCGAGGTGCTGGCGATCATCGCCTATCACCAGCCGGTGACGCGCGCCGAGATCGAGGAGATCCGCGGCGTCGTCACCTCGAAGGGCACGCTCGACGTTCTGCTGGAGACCGGCTGGATCAAGCCGCGCGGCCGGCGCAAGACGCCGGGCCGTCCGCTGACCTTCGGAACCACCGAGGAGTTCCTGTCGCAGTTCACCCTGGAACAGCTCGGCGATCTGCCGGGCCTGGAGGAGCTGAAAGGCACGGGCCTCCTGGATTCGCGCCTGCCGACCGGCTTCAGCGTGCCGACGCCGTCCGATGACCCGCAACTCCGCGAAGACGAGGATCCCCTGGAACCCGGCGAGGACCTTGATCTGGCGCTGGCGCCTGCGGTCGAGCCTGAGACGTCGGAAGCGGCGCCGGAAGGTGGCCATGAGGACGGCGGCAGCCAAGGCGGCACCGAGGACTGACGTACCGTCCGCTCACCCGCCCCTGCGACAGTTAACACTAGCAAGATTACGTAGCGCCCACAGCGAATTGGCGCTGCCTTGGTCCTTGTTTTTGAGGCCTGCCAAGCCTAGGTTTCGGTGAAGATCGGCCGGGTCCCCGGCCATGCGCGTTTGGAGGGTTGCAGGATGGGTTCACTCAGCATTTGGCACTGGATCCTGGTGATCGCAGTGGTCCTGCTGCTGTTCGGCCGCGGCAAGATTTCGGATCTGATGGGCGACGTGGCGCAGGGCATCAAGGCGTTCAAGAAGGGCATGCAGGACGACGACAAGCCCGCCGAGAAGCCCGAGCCGGCCAAGTCCATCGAGCACAACAATGCGCCGACCGCGGCGCGGTCCGACGTCGGCAGCAAGGCCGTCTGAGCCGAAAGAAGCACGCGAAAGGCGGGTAGCCGCCCCGATCCTGTGCGCAAGGGATTGGGCCGGTCGCGGCTTGGCGTGAGTTGCGGCTTGGCTTGAACGGAAGACCTCATGTTCGACATCGGCTGGAGTGAACTGGTCCTCATCGGGGTCGTGGCCCTGATCGCCATCGGCCCGAAAGAGCTGCCGGGTGTGCTGCGCATGGTCGGACAGTGGATGGGCAAGGCGCGCAAGATGGCCGCCGAATTCCAGGGCCAGTTCCAGGAAGCGATGCGCGAGGCCGAGATGGCCGACCTCAAGAAGAGCTTTGACGAGGTCAAGGAAGCCGCCACCGGCTTCAATCCGCTGACCTCGCTGCAGAAGGACGTCAGCGACGCACTTCGCGTCGATGCGCTGGACAAGCCGGCCGAGACCCCGGCCACCACGGCTGTCGAAACTCCGGCGACTTCAAGTGAAGCGCCGGCGACTTCAGGTGAAGCGCCGGTAACACCAACCACTCCGGAAGCGCCGACGCCTGCGACCTTCATGGAAGCCGAGGCGCATGCGGCCGTGGGCGAGCCGCTCGCGATCACGCGCGAGGTCGAGCAGGCCAAGGTCGCACAGGACACCGCGCCATCCGAAGCGATCAAGGACGCCAAAGCGTCATGACCGACGCCGATATCGAGGCCAGCAAAGCCCCGCTGATGGACCACCTGATCGAGCTGCGCTCGCGGCTGATCAAGGCGATGCTCGGCTTTGGCATAGCCTTCATCTTCTGCTTCTTCTTCGCCAAGCAGATCTACAACGTGCTGGTCTGGCCGTTCGTGTGGGTCGCCGGCCCCGAGAATTCCAAGTTCATCTACACCGCGCTGCTGGAATATTTCATCACCCAGCTCAAGCTCGCGCTGTTCGGCGCCGGCTTCATCTCGTTCCCGATCGTCGCGACGCAGATCTACAAGTTCGTCGCGCCCGGCCTTTACAAGCATGAGAAGCAGGCCTTTCTGCCGTATCTGGTCGCGACCCCGTTCTTCTTCGTGCTCGGCGCTGCGCTGGTCTATTTCGTCGTGCTGCCGATGCTGGTGCGCTTCTCGCTCGGCATGCAGCAGGCCGGCAGCGACGACACGGCGCAGATTCAGCTCCTGCCCAAGGTCGGCGAATATCTGTCGCTGATGATGTCGCTGATCTTCGCCTTCGGCATCGCTTTCCAGCTTCCGGTGATCCTGACGCTGCTCGGCCGGATCGGCATCGTGACCTCGAAAATGCTGCGCGAGAAGCGGCGCTATTTCATCGTCGTCGCCTTCGTGATCGCGGCCGTGCTGACGCCGCCCGACGTGCTCAGCCAGTGCTCGCTCGCGATTCCCTTGCTGGCGCTCTACGAGGGCTCGATCATCGCGGTGGCGATGGTCGAGAAAAAGGTGGCCGCCGCGCAGGCCGCCACCGGCACCGACGTGTCGACGCCGGCCAACCCGGCGGAGTAGGGCGCTTTCGCTCTGTTTGCGCTGCTCAGCCCATGATTCGTCATGCCCGGGCTTGACCCGGGCATCCACGACTTGGTCTAAGGCTGCAGACACGTGGATGGCCGGGATGAACCCGGCCATGACGGGAAGACAGCCATGCACGACATCAAATCGATCCGCGACAATCCGCAAGCCTTCGACGCCGGCCTCGCACGGCGGGGCCTGAAGCCGTTGTCGGCTTCGCTGCTCGCGATCGACGAGAAGCGGCGTGCCGCGATCCTGGCGTCCGAGCAGGCACAGGCCCGGCGCAATGCAGCCTCGAAGGAGATCGGCGACGCCAAGAAGGCGAAGGACGAGGCGCGCGCGGCCAAGCTGATGGCCGAGGTCGCCGAGCTCAAGACCACGATGCCTGAGCTCGAGGCCGCCGCGAAGGCTGCCGACGAGGAGCTGACCAGAGAGCTGTCCGCGATCCCGAACATTCCGCTCGACGAAGTGCCCGATGGCGTCGACGAGCACGGCAACGTGCAGCACCATGTGTTCGGCAACAAGCGCAGCTACAGTTTTGAACCGAAGCTGCATGACGATCTCGGCACGGCGCTGGGCTATATGGATTTCGAGGCGGCGGCAAAACTCTCCGGCGCACGCTTTGTCGTGCTGAAGAAGGCGCTGGCGCGGCTCGAACGTGCGCTCGGCCAGTTCATGCTCAATCTACACGTCGACGAGCACGGCTATACCGAGATCAATCCGCCGCTGCTGGTGCGCAACGAGATCATGTTCGGCACCGGCCAGTTGCCGAAATTCGAAGACGACCAGTTCTGGGCGATCAAGGGCGAGCTGCTTGCATCGCCCGACCAGGAGCGGCTGCGGACGGAGCGCCTCGGCCTCATCCCGACGGCGGAAGTCTCGCTCACCAATCTCGCGCGCGAATCCATCCTCGACGAGAAGCAATTGCCGATGCGCCTGACCGCGCTGACGCCGTGCTTCCGCGCCGAGGCGGGCGCTGCCGGCCGCGACACCCGCGGCATGATCCGCCAGCACCAGTTCACCAAGGTCGAGCTGGTCTCGATCACGACGCCCGAGACCAGCAAGGACGAGCTGGAGCGGATGCTGTCCTGCGCCGAGCAGGTGCTGCAGCGGCTCGGGCTGCACTACCGCGTGATGACGCTCTGCGCAGGAGATATGGGATTCTCGTCGCAAAAAACCTATGACATCGAGGTCTGGATGCCCGGCCAGGGCGAGGGCGGAGCGTTCCGCGAGATCTCGAGCTGCTCGGTCTGCGGCGACTTCCAGGCTAGGCGCATGGATGCGCGCTCGCGCGGTCCGGACGGCAAGCCTCGCTTCGTCCATACGCTGAACGGCTCGGGCACCGCGCTCGGCCGCGCGCTGATCGCGGTGATGGAGACCTATCAGCAGGGGGACGGCTCGATCGCGGTCCCCGACGTGCTGCAGCCCTATATGGGCGGACTGAAAGTAATCGCGCGCGAGTAAAGCGTTTTCGAGCGAAGCGGATACCGGTTCGCGTCGAGAAAACGCGACATGACGAGAATCGCGTTGCGCAGATCGGGTGGCCGGCTATCCTGCCGACCCCGCAACGCGAACCCGCTCGTTCATGGCCTTGCACCGCGACATCTTCTGGGTCGGCAGACAATGGGCGGTGACGGGGGCCGGCATTCAGGCC
>RXJC01000236.1 GCA_003963435.1 Bradyrhizobiaceae bacterium
GATGTCGCGAACACCTTCGCCATCCTGGTTGACGACGGTGCCGTTCTTGAGGATCACGTCGAAGCGCTGGGTCATGGCTGAAGGCCTCTCTCATCCCCAAGCGCAGGGCTCGAGGTCTTGTCGTTTATGCCTCGCGGGCTTACGTTCCGGAGCAACATGTCGCAAGAGATTTTCGCATGAAATCAGCGTTTCTTCCCGACCGGGGTGTGGTCAAGGTCGCGGGCGAGGACGCGCGCAACTTCCTCAACGGCCTGGTCACGACCGACCTCGACAGGCTGAAACCGGGGCTAGGCCGATTCGGCGCGCTGCTGACGCCGCAGGGCAAGATCATTGTCGATTTCCTGATCACCGAGGTGCCCGCAGGCCATGGCGGCGGGTTCCTGATCGACTGCCCGAAGGCGCTGGCAGACACCCTCGCCACCAAGCTGAAATTCTACAAGCTGCGCGCCAAGGTCACCGTCGAAATCCTCGATCTCGGCGTGCTCGCGGCCTGGGACGGCCAGCCTGCGGCGCGGCCGGACCTCGCCTTCATCGATCCGCGCCAGGAGGGGCTCGGCACTCGCATCCTGATTCCCGAAGATCTCAAGCAGAAGCTCTCCGACCTGATCGGGGCCGAGCTGGTCGACGCGAGCGAATACGAGGCGCACCGCATCGCACTCGGCGTGCCGCGCGGCGGGCTCGATTTCACCTACAACGACGCCTTCCCGCACGAGACCAACATGGACCGCCTTGCCGGTGTCGATTTCGACAAGGGCTGCTATGTCGGCCAGGAGGTCGTCTCGCGCATGCAGCATCGCGGCACCGCGCGCACCCGCAGCGTCAAGGTGCTGCTGGACGGCCCCTCGCCCGAGGCTGGCGCGACCATTCTCGCCGGCGACAAGCCGGTCGGCACCATCGGTTCGACGTCCGGCGGCAAGGGCATCGCACTGGTGCGCATCGACCGCGTTGCCGAGGCGCTCGATGCCAGCCAGCCGCTCACCGCCGGGGGCCTCGCGTTGAAGCTCGCCGAACCTGATGTCGTCCGTATCCCTGCGAAGCAGCCCATCGCATGAGCCGACCGCCCCGCCTGCATCCCGACGGAAAGACCCGCTGCCCCTGGCCGGGCGATGACCCGCTCTATGTCGCCTATCACGACACCGAATGGGGCGTGCCGGAGTATGACGACCGCGCGCTCTACGAAAAGCTGATCCTTGACGGATTCCAGGCCGGCCTGTCCTGGATCACGATTCTGCGCAAGCGCGACAATTTCCGCAAAGCCTTCGACGATTTCCAGCCGGAGAAGATCGCGCGCTACAACAATAAGAAAGTTCACGCGCTGATGAACGACGCCGGCATCGTGCGTAACCGCGCCAAGATCGACGGCGCGATCCTCAGCGCCAAGTCGTATCTCGACATCATGGAGAAGGGCCCGGGCTTCTCGAAGCTGCTGTGGGACTTCATGGACGGCAGGCCCAAGGTCAACAACTTCAAGACCACCGCGAGCGTGCCGGCCTCGACGCCGCTGTCGGTGCAGATCTCGAAAGAACTGTCCTCGCGCGGCTTCAAGTTCGTCGGCCCGACCATCGTCTATGCCTTCATGCAGGCGACCGGCATGGTCAACGACCATCTCGTCGACTGCCATTGTCACGCGACCTGCGGCAAGACGCCGCGCAAGCCGCGCCTCAAGGCCAAATGAGCGCGAAGAAGACGACGAGCGATGCGCAGTCCCGCGCCTGGCAGCGCATGCTGTCGGGCCGCCGGCTCGATCTGCTCGATCCCTCCCCGCTCGATATCGAGATCGCCGACATCGCGCATGGGCTGGCGCGCGTGGCGCGCTGGAACGGCCAGACCATTGGCGCGCACATCTTCTCCGTGGCGCAGCACACGCTGCTGGTGGAGACCGTGCTGCGGCACGAGATGCCGCGCGCCGACCAACGCATGCGGCTCGCCGCCCTGCTGCACGATGCGCCCGAATATGTCATCGGCGACATGATCTCGCCGTTCAAGGCCGTGCTCGACGGCCATTACAAGGCGGTCGAGAAGCGCCTGCTTGGCGCCATCCACATCCGCTTCGGACTGCCGCCGGAGCTGCCTGACGAGATCACACAAGCCATCAAGGCCGCCGATCGCGGCGCGGCCTATCTGGAGGCGACGGAGCTGGCCGGCTTCAGCGAAAGCGAGGCCAAGCGCCTGTTCGGCAAGGATCCCGGCCTGTCCGACAGCGTCCGGCGCGACTATCTCACGCCCTGGACCGCGGCGCGGGCGGAGAAGCAGTTTCTGGAGCGGTTCGGCGCGGTGTTTGCGTAGGTCTCGCAGGGCGGGCAATGGCGCGCTTGCACCGTGCCCACCATCCTCCCGCGTTTGCGACAAAGAGGTGGGCAACGCTTCGCTTTGCCCACTCCACGGGCCGCGGCTATAATCAAGAAAAAGGTCCGCCATGATCCACGTCTGTTCCCTCGCCGCGCTTCCCGAAACCGTCCGCCTCACCGGGGCCAGCCATGTGCTGACCGTGATGGCCAATGTCGAGCAGGTGGCGCGGCCGGTCTCGGTGCTCCCTGCCAATCACCTCAAGGTGTCTATGGACGACATCACCGAGGAGATGGACGGTTTCGTCGCACCATCCGAGGGGCACATCGATCAGGTGCTGAATTTCGTGCGCGGCTGGGACCGCAGCGCGCCGCTGGTGGTGCATTGCTATGCCGGCATCAGCCGCTCCACCGCGAGCGCGTTTGCGGCGGTCTGCGCCCTCAATCCAAACCGCGACGAGCTCGAGATCGCCAAGAAGATCCGCGCAGCCTCGCCGATCGCCTCGCCGAACCGGCGGATCGTCGGCCTTGCCGACCGTGCGCTGGGACGCAACGGCCGCATGCTGCGCGCACTCGACGAGATCGGCCCGGGCGCGATGATGGTCGAGGGCCGCCCCTTCGTGATCGAGCTCGAATGAGACGGCGCCACATCACAAGTGTTGCCGTCATGGCCGGGCATAGCCGTCCGAAGGACGGCGTCGCTTCGCTCGCCTATGTCCCGGCCATCCACGAACTTTCCAGCAGTGTGAAGAACGTGGATGCCCGGGACAAGCCCGGGCATGACGTGGCACCATCTGCGATCGTCAACGCATGAGCGAGACGCTGCTGACGCCGATCGAGATCGGCCTGACCGCGGCGATCGTCGCGATCGCGGGCCATGAGCCGCAGATCCTGACCGCGCGCGGCAGCGACGGGCTGGCCGGCCTGCCGTTCGGCCCGTTCGACGCGCTCGCGCACCGCACCTTCGAGATCGGCCTGCGTGCCTGGGTCGAGGAGCAGGCCGGCTTGCGGCTCGGCTATGTCGAGCAGCTCTACACCTTCGGCGATCGCGGCCGGCATGCCGAAGCCGGCGACACCGGAGCGCATATGGTGTCGATCGGGTATCTCGCGCTGACGCGCGCGGTGGACGGCGAGCTTGCGGCAAACGCGGCGAGCTTTGCGCCATGGTACCGCTTCTTCCCCTGGGAAGACTGGCGCGAGCAGCCGCCGGCGATCATCGCCCGCGACATCATTCCCGCGCTGACCGAATGGGCCGCGGAGGAGACGCCGGAGACCACGCGCGCACTGCCGCGCAAAGATCGCGTGCGTTTCTATTTCGGCCTCGACGGGGCAGCCTGGGACGAGGAGCGCGTGCTCGACCGCTACGAGCTCTTGTACGAGGCCGGGCTGGTCGAGGAAGCGCGGCGCGACGGCCGCCCTGCTGCATTGGCGCGCGCAGCGCTGCCCCCGCTCGGGACCTCGATGCGGTTCGACCATCGCCGGATTCTCGCCACGGCAATCGCGCGGCTGCGGGCAAAACTGAAGTATCGTCCTGTCGTCTTTGAACTTTTGCCGCCCGAATTCACACTTACGGAACTGCAGCATACGGTGGAGGCAATCTCCGGCCGGCACTTGCACAAGCAGAACTTTCGCCGCCTGGTCGAAATGGAAGCCCTGGTCGAACCGACCGGGGACATGTCGACACAGACGGGCGGACGGCCGGCGGCGCTCTACCGCTTCCGCCGCGACGTGCTCCAGGAGCGGCCTGCGCCGGGCTTGCGCGTGCGCTCCCGGCGCTAAACAAGGATTTCGCGATCGGCCCTGCCCGCCGGTTGCCTGGAGGCTTCATGTTCGACGGCCCGTTTGACGTCTTCGCGCTGATCATCGCCATCATCGCCATCCTGATCGCCATCAAGGCCTCCAGCCAGGCGGCCGACCTGCGCCGGCGATTCAACGCGCTCGAAGAGAGATTTTACGCGCAGCGGCCGATCCAGCCGCCGCCGCTGCTGCCCACGCAGGCGCAGGCTGAAATGCCCGCAACAGCTACCGTCGAGCCGCCGCCGCTCGCCCCTGAAGCCGAAGCTGTGTCGCCTCCGCTCGTCACTGAAGAGCTGTCGCCGCCGCCGCTCACACTGAGCCCTGCGGCCGGCGCCCCCCCGCCGCTACCCGCATCCCCACCTGATATTCGAGAACCCGGCTTCGAGGAGCGGCTCGGCACACGCTGGGTGGTATGGATCGGCGGCCTTGCGCTCGCGCTCGGCGGCTTCTTCATGGTGCGCTATTCGATCGAGGCCGGCCTGCTCGGCCCCGGCGTGCGCGTGTTCCTTGGCGGCCTGTTTGCGGCGGCGCTGCTCGGCGCCGGCGAATGGACGCGGCGCAAGGAGAGCATCTCCAACATCGCGGCGCTGCCGATCGCCAATATCCCCGCGATCCTCACAGCAGCCGGAACGGCGGTGGCGTTCGCCACCATCTATGCGGCCTACGCGCTCTACGGCTTCCTGGTGCCCGCCACCGCCTTCGTGCTGCTCGGCATCGTCGCGATGTGCACGCTCGCCGCCGCGCTGCTGCACGGACCTGCGCTGGCAGGGCTCGGCGTGGTCGGCGCCTTCGCAACGCCGGTACTCGTCTCCAGCGGCAAGCCGGACTATTGGGCGCTCTACATCTATCTTGCCGTCGTCACCGCCGCGAGCTTCGGCCTCGCCCGCATCCGGCTGTGGCGCTGGCTCGCGGTCACGACGATCGCCTTCGCGGTGCTCTGGCTCTTTCCGGGCCTCGACACCGATCAGGTCCAGGTCGCGCCGCACGCCTTCCACGTCATCGCAGGCTTCGTGCTGGCCGCCCTCCTTGTCGTCTGCGGCTTCATGTTCGGACCCGCGATCGAGGACGGCGAGATCGAGCCGATCTCGTCGGGCGCGCTCGGCGCCTATCTGTTCGGCGCGATGGTGATCGTGCTGTCGAGCGCGCATGCCGACCTGGCGCTGACCGCCTTCACGCTGCTGGTCGGTGGCACCCTTTTCGTCGCCTGGCGCGCGCAAGCGGCGACCGGTGCGCTGGGCGCGGCGGCTGCGACCGTCTTCATCGTGTTCGCCGAATGGGCAGTGCGCGCCAATCCTGATATGCTGGTGCTGCCGGGCGGCGCGATGTCCGGCATCGGCCCGAGTTCGACCGACAGTTCCGTGACGCTGCACCTGGTGACGGCCGCGATCTTCGCAGCCGGCTTCGGTATTGCCGGCTTCCTCGCGCAGGGCCGGTCGAATTCGGCGATCATCCCGGTGGTGTGGTCGGTGGCAGGCGTCGCGACGCCGGTTGCGATCCTGGTTGCGCTCTACGCGCGCATCGCCCATCTCGATCGCTCGATCCCGTTCGCGATCCTCGCGGTGTTGCTCGCAGCAAGCTTTGGCGCGGCGACCGAAGCCCTCACGCGCCGCGAGACCCGGCCGGGCATCATGATCTCCGCTGCCCTGTTCGCGACCGGCACGCTCGGTGCGCTGGCGCTGACCTTCGCGCTGGAGAAGGGCTGGCTGACGATCGCGCTGGCGCTGATGTCGCTCGGCACCGCCTGGATCTCGCTGCAGCGGCCGATCCCGTTCCTGCGCTGGCTCGCTGCGCTCTTCGCGGGGCTCGTCACCGCGCGCATCGCCTACGATCCGCGCATCGTCGGCGACGCCGTCGGCACCACGCCGATCTTCAATTGGCTGCTGTGGGGCTACGGCCTGCCGGCGGCATCGTTCTGGGCCGCGAGCCTGTTCCTCCGTCGCCGCGCCGACGATGCGCCTCTGCGCATGGTCGAGACTGCGGCGATCCTGTTCACCGCACTACTGGCGTTCATGGAAATTCGGCATTTTGCGACCGGAGGTGACATGATCTCGCCGCCATCGCTGCTCGAGTTCGCGCTGCAGGTCTGTGTCACCCTCGCGATGGCGATCGGGCTGGAGCGCTTGGCGCTGCGCAGCCACAGCGTCGTGCACAACGTCGGCGCCGTCGTGCTCACGGCGATCGGCGGGCTCGTCAGCGTGTTCGGCCTCCTGATCCTGGAGAACCCGCTGATCTGGCGCGTCGACGTTGGCGGCGCGGTGTTCAACCTGCTGCTGCTCGGCTATGCGCTGCCGGCGGTGCTGATGCTGCTGTTGTCCTATGCAGTGGCCGGGACGCGCGGCAGGGCCTACGCCAACACCATCGCCGGCGGCGCGCTCGTGTTCGCGCTCGCCTATGTCACGCTGGAGATCCGCCGCTTCTATCACGGTCTGATCCTCTCGAGCGGCCCGACCACGGGCGCCGAGCAATACACTTATTCGATCGGCTGGCTCGGCTTCGGCGTGGTGCTGCTGGGCGTCGGCCTTCTCGTCAACTCCGAGCGGGCGCGGCTGGCGTCGGCAGCGGTCATTGCGCTGACGATCCTCAAGGCCTTCGTCATCGACATGTCGACGCTGGCGGGCGTCTACCGGGCCCTGTCGTTCATGGGCCTCGGCATAGTGCTGGTCGCGATCGGCTGGCTGTACCAGCGCATCCTGTTCCGGCGGCAGGTAACACCGCCGCCGGCCCCGCAAACGGGAAGTTAAAGATCAGGCCGCGCGGACCGATTCCAGGAACTGGGCGACCTCGACCTTCAGGCGCGTGCTGTCGCTCGCCAGCGACTTCGCCGCCGACAGCACCTCGACCGAGGCCTCGCCCGTCTCGATCGCACCGCGCTGCACGTCGGTGATGTTAGCCGAGACCTCCTGCGTGCCGACCGAGGCCTGCTGGACGTTGCGCGAGATCTCCTGCGTGGCCGCGCCCTGCTCCTCGACGGCGGCAGCGATGGCCGAGGACACCTCGGACAGCCGCTCGATGGTGCCGCCGATCTCCTGGATGGCGCTGACCGATTCCTGCGTCGCGGCCTGGATGCCCGACACTTGCGCGCCGATCTCGCCGGTCGCCTTCGCGGTCTGCTCGGCCAGTGCCTTGACCTCGGAGGCGACGACGGCGAAGCCGCGGCCGGCTTCGCCCGCGCGCGCCGCCTCGATGGTGGCGTTCAGCGCCAGCAGATTGGTCTGGCCCGCGATGGTGTTGATCAGCTCGACCACGTCGCCGATGCGGGAAGCCGCCTGCGACAGCGCGTTGACGCGCTCGTTGGTCCGTGCGGCCTGCTCGACGGCTTCCGCCGCCATGCGCGCAGAGTCCTGCACGCGGCGGCTGATCTCTGTGATGGAGGACGACAGCTCTTCCGAAGCGGATGCGACCGCCTGGACGTTGGTTGAGGCTTCTTCGGACGCCGCCGCAACCACGGTCGCAAGCTCCTGGCCGCGCTGCGCGGTGCTGGTCAGCGTCGAGGCCGACGCCTCGAGCTCGGTCGAGGCCGAGGAGACGGTGCCGACGACCTCGCCGATCATGGCTTCGAACTTGCGGGTGATGGCATCGACGCGGCGGCCGCGCTCGATCTTGGACTCGGCGTCGCGCGCAGCGGCCTCGTCGGCGGCCTTCTTCGCAATCAGCGCCTCCTTGAAGATCTGAAGCGCGTTCGCCATCGCGCCGATCTCGGTCTTCTCGCCGCGATGCGGCACCTCGGCCGAGAGGTCGCCTTCGCCGAGCGACTGCATCGGCTTGATGATCGAGGCAATGCCACGCGACACGTCGCGCACGAGATAATAGGCAGCGGCAATCGCGATCACGACGGCCGCGACGATGATGCCGACCAGCACGCGGAAGATGAATGCATAACTCTCCGCCGCCTGCTTCGTCTCCATCTCGGCGCCGCTGTTGTTGAGTTCGATGCCCTTCCGCAGCAGCGGGTCAGCCGCCTGGGCCATCTTCGCCACCTTGGTCTGCAGCATTTCATTGGCGTCGGTCGGGAAGCGGCCGGCGCTCTTGCGCGACAGCGCCATCGTCTCCTGAACACCGTTCAAGTATTCGGCCCAAGCCTTGGTCCATTGCTGGTAGATCGAGCGCTCCTCCGGCGAGGTGATCAGGCCTTCATAGACCTTGCGCGTCTTCTCGATGCGCTCGCGCAGCGGGGCCATACGCTTCTCGGCGGCGTCCTTGCCCTCGATGCTCTCCTGCATCAGGTGCAGACGGAGGACGACGCGCAGCTCGTTGATGTCGGCACGCATGGAGCCCAGCGCCCGCACGCTCGGCAGCCAGCTCTCGGCGATCTCGACAGTGTGGGAGTTGATGTTCTGCATCGTGCCGATTGCCATCACACCGACACCGGCAAGCGAAAGCACGAGGACCGACAGCACTGTCAGCAGCTTGAAGACGATCGACAACTTCGACATCACGACAAATCCCGATGAAACCTACAACGCACAAGTCACCCGCGCCGCGATCGTCGCGACGGACGAAAGGGCGGTGGTCATTCCAACGATGCTGGCTGGTTCTTATCCCGTAAGATTGCGCCCATAGTTGCAAACAGGCGTTAACAGGAAGCTACGTCGAATTACGGAATTCGGCAGCGGCGCCGTCAAATGTTCTGCAACCATCTGTTGCAGCACGACCGATATAACGCAGTGCAATACCAGCGCACCGCTCCGCGGGGGATCGAACGGGGCCTTGAGCGCCAGCAGGTTGGTTTGGGCCGCGATGGTGTCGATCGGCTCGACCACGTCGCCGGTGAAGGAGGCGGCCTTCGTCAGTTTTGCAGCGCGTGCATGGGGCGTTCGGCCTGCCCGACCGCGACGTCGGCGACGCGCGCGGATTCCTGCACCTGACGGCTGATCTCGGAGACGGAAGAGGTTAACCCCTCACTCGCAGGCGCGGATCGCCATGGTGCGGTCGATGACCGCCTTGGCAATCATGACTACGTCGCTTTTCCGGAAAGTAACCCCTCGTGCGCACGGATTGCGGCGGGATACGAACGCGCGCGACGACGCAACGTCACGCACGACGGTTGCAACCGGATCTGCTGGGGAACGCCGCCGTCAGGCGGCGCGTACGGTGCGGAGAAACTTGTCGACCTCGAGCTTGAGGCGATCGCTGTCACCCGACAGCATTTGCGCAGCGGACAGCACCTGCGAGGATGCCGAACCGGTCTCGCTCGCGCCGCGCTGCACGTCGGTGATGTTGGACGACACCTGCTGCGTGCCCTGCGCGGCCTGCTGGACGTTGCGTGAGATTTCCTGCGTTGCCGCGCCCTGCTCTTCGACCGCAGCCGCGATGGTCGAGGAGATCTCGGACAGCTTCTCGATGGTGTCGCTGATGTCCTTGATGGCGCCGACCGATTCCTGCGTTGCGGCCTGAATGCCGGAGATCTGCTGGCCGATCTCGCCGGTCGCCTTCGCCGTCTGCTCTGCGAGGGCTTTGACCTCGGATGCGACGACGGCAAATCCCTTGCCGGCCTCGCCGGCACGCGCCGCCTCGATCGTGGCATTGAGGGCGAGCAGGTTGGTCTGGCCCGCGATGGTGTTGATCAGCTCGACGACGTCGCCGATGCGCGTCGCCGCCTTGGACAATTCGCTGACGCGCTCGGTCGTGGTGCGGGCCTGTCCGACGGCGTCGCCCGCCACGCGCGCGGATTCCTGCACCTGCCGGCTGATCTCCGTGATCGAGGAGGACAGCTCCTCCGTGGCGGACGCCACGGACTGCACGTTGGTCGATGCTTCTTCCGAAGCTGCCGCAACCACAGTCGTAAGCTGCTGCGTGCGCTCGGCGGTCGAGGTCAGGGTAGTGGCGGAGGCCTCGAGCTCGGTCGAGGCCGACGACACCGTCCCGACGATCTCGCCGATGGCACTTTCGAAACTGTCGGCCAGCCTGTGCATCTCCGTCTTGCGCTGCTCGGCCGCGACCCGTTCCTGCCGCAGCCTGGCGTCCGCTTCCTCGCGCGCCTTCTGCTCGGACACGATCTTGAACTTCTCCACCGCGCCCGCGACCTCGCCAACCTCGTCCTTGCGGCCGAGGCCCGGGAGCACCACCGAGAAGTCGCCGCCGGCGAGCTTCTCCATCGCCGACGTCAGCGCGCGCATCGGCCGCGCGATGCTGAACACGGAGAAGATGCAGGCACCGATCAGGACGAGCGCGACCAGCACGCCGGTGACGAGCGACGTCCGGGCAACCGAGGTGGCCTCGGCTTCCGCTTCCACGCGCGCCTCAACACTCCTCTGCTTGGCGAAATCGGTGATCTGGTTGGAGAGCTGGTTGATCTCTTCGTTGATTGGCGCGAGCGTACCCTTGCGGAAGTGTTCGACCTCGGCCACGAACTTGGCGATTTGCGCCGCCGCTTCGCCGTCCTTCTTCCCCTCCAGCACGAGCTCCTGCTTGCGGATGGCTTCGATCTGCTGCTGACCCTTGCCGAATTCGCCGATCAACACGGTCAGGCGATCGATCCGCTTGCGATTTTCAGCCGAGCGCGACAGCTTGGCCATCTCACCGGAGAACTTCAGCGCCGCTGTCTTCCGGTCGTTGAAATAGGTGACCGCCTTCTGCATCTCGACCGGAGAGGACGACGTCAGAATATCTCGAATGCCGATCTGCATGCCGCGGACCGACGCCTTCGCTTCCGCCGCGTTTAGCGCGATCGCCTGCTGTCCCGACGCGGCGTCACCGAGCTTCTGGACAGAGGCATCTCCGCTCATTTGCAGGAAGATCATCAGCGCGACGAGCCCGATGGTCAGCACTGAGGTAATGGCGAGCTTGGTGCCAATTCGTAGGTTCTGAATGAACGTCATCGAAAATATCCCCGGGGGTACGCCTTTGCCGCGACGAAGCGTGCACAACCCGGGAAAACTAACAGCGAGCTTCCTCATTAACGTTAAGCAGAACCTCGGCGGCCTACGTAGAAGTACGGGAAAGGCCGCCCGATCTGCCGAATTGCCGCAGCTTTTGCGTGCAATGACACCGGTTTCGCGGGTTTGCACGCATGGGCGTCGCTAACGCCGCCCGCGCCGTCGACGATCGTCAGCGCACGCTCTCGCCGAGGAGGCTGATGCGAAAGACCGGCTTCTTGTTCTCGTCGAGCAGCTCCATGCACCACTCGGCGTTCGGCTTCAGGCTGCGCGCGATGCCGCCGAGCAGGTTGGCGCAGACCTCGGTCATCTCGGTCCAGGCGGCTGCGCGATCCTCGAACTCGTACGGCTGGTCGGCGGCGCCGGAATAGCGACCGGTACTGATGCGGAAGAAGTACAGCGACATCGTTGAACCCTTGTATAGGGCCGCGCCCCCCCGGCCGTACGCAAACTGGGACGCGAACGGCTACCAACGCATGAAAGCCGCCGTCCGTATGACTACGGCGCGGCGGCTTCGTGTTCGACGGGCGTCTTCAACGAAAAAGTGCGGACTGCCCCAGGCGGCCTCACTGGGTCGAACGGCGCAGCTCCAGCGGGGCCTCGTTCCTGGCAGGCTCCGCCCTGGCCTCGGACTTCACCGGCTCAAGCCGGCTGCTCTCGACACGCGGCGTCTCCACGCGCGCCGCGATTTCGGTGTTGGACGGGCCGACCGAACCGGTGTGCTCCGCCCTGTGCAGCGAACGCGGCCGCGCCGCAGCACGCGCCATCAGCATCTGATTGCCGCCCTGGTGATGGAAGTCGCAATAGGCGAAGCCCATGCCCGAGACCGAGCCGCGGAAGCTGCGATCGTCAGTCTTTTCCAGGTTGAAACACGGCTCGAACGGGATCCCCTTGATCGAGGCGCAGACGTTCTGGCCACGGATCTGGAGCGTATTGCCGGGCAGTCGGAGATGCCTGACCGGGCCTGCGCCCGAGAACTGCACCGCGCCGGCGGCACCGAGATCGTCGAGGATGCGGCCTGCGCCGCGGGTGCCGTCGAAACAGGTGAAGGCGAACACTTTGCCCGCCACGAAGCGACGCGCCTCGTCGGCGTTCATGCTTCCGGCAATGGCCGGCGCAAACGTTGCTGCCGCCGTGACAGCCCCCAACACAATACGCGCAAGCATGCTC
>RXJC01000017.1 GCA_003963435.1 Bradyrhizobiaceae bacterium
ATGATCGATGCGCGCGCCGGTTGGCCGCCACATCACCGCAAGACTTGACGCCAGAACCTCGGGCGTCGGGACCACACGACTTCTCCGTCCGCGCACGTTCCCGCTGGGTTCTCCACGGCTGGCGTGCGCTCACCGTCGAGACCATGCGAAGACGCTGTCAGCGCCGTGTCGTGCCGCGCCTGTCGCTGCTCACGGTTTCCCGCCCTGCAAGCGACCATTGCGCGCCGACGCCGTCGCGGCCACCGCATCCCATCCCGCGTTCCGTGACGATCGCGATATGCCCTCTTGTGGAATGGAACAGAACAGGAACATAATGAGGCGGCCGGAGCCTGTCAACAAGAATTTCTAAAATCCGAATATTCTGAAATTGAAAATTGGTAACGGATATGGTACCAAAGGTCAAGATCAAGGAATACATCGTCAATGATCGGAGCCCTTTCCGCGATTGGCTCGAACGACTTGATCCGCAGGCGCGCGCGATGATCGCAGTTGCGATCGAGCGGCTGGCCGATGGCAACAAGTCGAACGTCAAGTCCATCGGAGAGGGCGCTGCCGAATTGAAGATCAACCGTGGGCCGGGCTACCGGGTCTATTTTGGGTGGCATGGCAACTTGCTGGTCATTCTCTTGGGAGGCGGCACCAAGCAGAGACAGCAAGACGACATCGATGCGGCGCTGCGCCGCTGGCGTGAGTACAAGTCGAGAGCACGGTAGGGGAGAAGATGATGCCATTGACCCGGAGTTTTCGTGACACGGTCCGCGCGATGGCCGAGCGCGATCCTGCTTTTCGCGAGGCGCTGTTCCTGGAGGCGATGCAGGGCCTGTTGCAGGGGGACGTCGACTATGGCCGTACGGCGCTGCGGACCTACATCAATGCCACCATCGGTTTTGAGCGCTTGAGCGAAGTGCTGGACCGCCCGCCGAAAAGCCTGATGCGGATGTTCGGGCCGCGCGGCAATCCGACGGCCGAAAATCTGATGGCGGTGATCCATGCGCTTCAGAAGGAGACCGGCGTGCATCTGGAGATTCGCGCCGTCGCGGACGCGGCGTGAGGCGTGCTCGCTCTCTCCGCCGTCATTGCGAGCGTCGCGAAGGGCTCCTCGCAATGACGTGGATGGAGTGTCGTTCTTTATGGGCCGATCTGACTCGCAGCGGCTGCATTGATCGCCAAAATACATGCGGCCTCCGGCAGGGGAGCTACCGGAGGCCGCGTAGTACATCGTCGTTCGCGCCTAGGTTCGCGAACACGATGTGGGAGCTCTTGAAGAAGGCTAGAAGGGCAGCAGCACGTCCATGACCTGCTGGCCGTAGCGCGGCTGCTGCACGTCCATGATCTGGCCGCGGCCGCCATAGGCGATGCGGGCCTGCGCGATCTTGCTGGAATCGATGGTGTTGTCGCTCTGAATGTCTTCGGGGCGGACGATGCCGGCGACCACGAGTTCGCGGATCTCGTAGTTGACGCGGATCTCCTGCTTGCCTTCGACCACGAGGTTGCCGTTCGGCAGCACCTGGGTGACGACTGCGGCGACGTTGGTCTGCAGCGCTTCCGTGCGATTGACCGAGCCTTTGCCGTCGCTGGAGGCGGTGGCGTCGGCGGTGAGGATGCGGCCGGGCAGAATCTTGTTCGCCTGCGAGATGGTCTGCGAGCCGATGAAGTCGGTAATCCCGGAATCTTCCTTGTTGGTGCGGCTGCGCTGGGTCTCGTTGGAGAGGTTGGCCTTGTCGGTGATGTTCACGGTCACGGTCAGGAGGTCGCCGACCTGGCGGGCGCGCTGGTCCTTGAAGAAGGCGCGGCTGCCGTTGCGCCACAGCGAGTTCGGATTGTACGAGGCGACTTCCGGCTTCGGCATCGGCATCTGCACCGGCTTGTAGCCGGGCTGCGTCGTCGGATTGTCGATCGCCGACAGCTTCGGCTGCTCGCCGATCTGGGACAGGCGGTCGATCGAGGAGCAGCCACCCAGTGCGCACGAAGCCAGCAGCAGGGCGGAGATCGCGATGCGACGAAGACGGTAAGCCGAACTGAAAGCGGACATGACGAACTCTTACTTGGCTTGAGCTTGCGAGACGCGAGCTTGCGGGATCTGGGCTTCTGCGATCTGGGCCGGCGATGCGGGAGTGTGCACGAGGCTCCGGAGGAGAGCTGCGGTGTCGACGGGAGCCGGCGCTTCGTCGCGCTTGAGCGAGGAGGTCTGCTCGACCGCGGGCGCCATCGGCACGGACTGGCTCGCGCCCTGGATCGTCACCTGGCCGCGGCCGGTGACGATTCCGGTCAGCGTGCGCTTCGATTGCAGGTTGAGCACGCTGACGGTGTCGCCCTCGGCGCCGCTCTCGACCGCCTTGCCGCGCGTGGTGAGGTAGAGGCCGGGTGCCTGGAAGATGACGGTCACGGCCTGGTCGCGCACCACGAAATCGGGCTTGACGATGTCGGCGGCACGAAGCGGCGTGCCCGCGCGCATCGCGCGGCGCAGCTGCATGCCGACGCTGCGTTCGCGCGAGGCCGGCTCGCCGGTGACCTCGGCCTTCGGTCGGCGCTCCAGCGCGACGTCGGAGGCCTTCAGCGTATCGGCGCGGTCGATGTCGCGCGTCAGCACGGCGACTTCCACGGTCTCGATCGCGGTGCCGGAGAAGCGCAGCTTGGTCGGGGTCGGATTGTTGTCGTTGGCGATCTCGAAAGCGATGTCGAAACGGCCGCTGCGGGCATCGTAGCGGGTCGCGACCGGCTGCAGCGCGCCGGTGTTGGAGGCATCCAGCCGCATCTCGGCGGCGCCGCGGTCGAAGGTGACGGTGATGTTGGCGGCATCCCCGAGGCCGAAGCGGCGCTCGAGCGCGGAGGCGACGGCGGTCTCCAGATCCTTGCTCGCCAGCGTGCGGGCGAGGCGGGTGACCTGGACCTCCTTGATGTCGCCGGTCATCACGCCGATCACCTGCTTGGCGCGGAGCACCGACAGCACCTGTCCGATCGTCAGCGTGCCGGTGGTGCCGAGATCGGGCGAGCGGTAGACCGGGATCAGCGCGGCCGATCCGGCATTGTCGATGAGATCTCCGACCCGCACCACGTCCGAGGTCACGGTGACGCTCGCGCGCAGCGTCGGCGAGGCGATGAAGTCGTCCGCGGCCGCTGCCGGCAAGGCCAGCGCGAGCAGGGCGGAGAGGGTGGCGAGGGTGGCGCGGATCATCGTCATCACCTCAGCGGAACAGCGCCGTGGTCGATTGCATCATCTGGTCGGCGGCGCTGATCACCTTGGCGTTCATCTCGTAGGCACGCTGGGCGGCGATCAGGTCGCTCATTTCCGAGACGACGTCGACGTTGGCCTGCTCGAGGCTGCCTTGCGTGATCTTGCCGTAGCCCTCGGAATTCGCGGTGCCGTCCTGCGGCGGTCCTGACGACGGGGTCTCGGTGAACTGGTTGCTGCCGACCGGCTGCAGGCCGGCCTTGTTGATGAAGCGCGTCACGCCGATCTGGCCGACGATCGAGGAGGTCGAGGAGCCCGGCAGCGTCACCGAGACCTGGCCCTGCTCGCTCACGGTGATGCCGGAGGCGTTTTGCGGGATCGTGATCGTCGGCTGTACCGGGTTGCCCTGGGCGGTGACGACGCGGCCCTGATTGTCCATCTGGAAGGTGCCGTCGCGGGTGTACTGGTAGGTGCCGTCCGGCATCAGGATCTTGAAGAAGCCTTCGCCGGACATCGCGAGGTCGAGGTCGTTGCCGGTCTGCGACAGCGTGCCCTGCGTCATGCTGCGCGGCGTGCCGACGGTCTTGACGCCGCCGCCGATGTCGACGCCGACGGGCAGGATGGTGCCCTGGTCCGAGGCCTGGGCGCCGACGCGGCGCACGTGCTCGTAGATCAGGTCCTGGAACGCCGCGGTCTGCTTCTTGAAGCCGGTGGTGCGCAGGTTGGCGATGTTGTTGGAGATCACCTGAACGTTGAGTTCCTGTGCCGCCATTCCGGTCGCTGCGGTGTGAAGCGCCTGCATTTCAGTTCTCCCTCAATCAGGCCGGAACGTCGGCGAGCTTCTCGATCGCCGATTTGTGGAGGTCGCTCTGCTGCTGGAGCAGGTTGGCGATGGCGGTGTAGCTGCGCATGACCTCGACCATGCGGGTCATCTCGCCGACCGAATTCACGTTCGACTTCTCGATGTAGCCCTGCTCCACGGTGGACTTGGTGGCGGGCTGCTGGGTCGCGGAGCCGGCGTCATAGAGATTGGCGCCGAGCTTGGTCAGCTTGGCCGGATCGTCGAACGACACCATCTTGATCTTGCCGCGGATCGAATCGGTCTTGGCGGTGCCCTCGAGCACCGTGATGGTGCCGTCGGGCGCGATGTTGATGTCGTGGTCGGTCGGCTGGAAGGTGATCGGGCCGCCGGTGCCGAGCACCAGGTTGCCGTCGGCGGTGACGAGCTGGCCGGTCGAGTTGAGCGAGAACTTGCCGTCGCGGGTGTAACGCTCGCCGCCATTGACCTGCACGGCGAAATAGGCGTCGCCGCTGATCGCCATGTCGAGCGGGTTCTTGGTCATCTCCATCGGCCCCGGGCCGACGTCGCGGAAGGTGCCGCGGTCCTGCACATAGGAGACGCGGCGGTCGGCGCCGATGAAATTGTCTTCACGCGCGTTCGAGTTGAGAAACTCCTCGAACAGCGAATGATCGGCCTTGAAGCCGTTGGTGTTGGCATTGGCGACGTTGTTGGCGATGACATCCATCTGCCGTTCCAACGTCATCTGCCGTGACAAGCCGATCAGAAGCGCGTTCTGCATCGGAAAATCTCCCCTCAGTGAGATCTGCCATTTCGCTCTCCCAAGCGCCGCGGCGGACCCCGTGAATGAGACCTGCAGGTTCTCCCAAACCGTTCGGTCTCGGCCCTCTCTCAGCGAAAGCCGTGCCAACCTGGAAAGAGATGTGATTTCAGTGGCTTGTCAATTTTCGAGGGGCGCTTGAGGGCGGCAGAAAGGTTCTGTTAGCCATGTTTGCCCGGCAGATTTTTCCTAGCTGAAGCCCAATCGAAAGATTCCGTTAACCATTATTACCGTAGCGTTTGCCATGAAAAGGAGCGCATCGCGCCGGGGCATTCGTATCGCGTCACTGTCTTGGGGCTTCGCTCGTTCGACCCCTTCTGAGAGATCCAGGCGCGGCAACCATGGCAGAGAATGAAGCAGAAGGCGGCGCAGCCGCCGAGGGCGCGGAAGCCGCTCCGCCCAAGAACAAGCTGAAGCTCATCATCATGGCCGTCGGCCTGCTCGCCGTTCTCGGCGGCGGTGCCGCGACCTGGTTCTTCTTCTTCCGTCACGGCGACGACGAGCATCATGCCGAGGCCGCGCCTCCGCCGAAGCCGCCGGCCTTCGTCGACGTTCCCGACATGATGGTCAACCTCGCCGGCGCGCCGGGCGAGCGCGTGCAATATCTGCGGCTGAAGATCGTGCTGGAGCTGAAGGAAGAGAAGCAGATCGAGGCGATCAAGCCGACGATGCCGCGCGTCACCGACATCTTCCAGACCTATGTGCGCGAGCTGCGCCCCTCCGACCTCAACGGCTCCGCCGGCATCTTCCGCCTCAAGGAGGAGCTGACCAAGCGCGTCAACGCGGCGGTCGCCCCGATCCAGGTCAGCGCGGTGCTGTTCAAGGAAGTCGTGATCCAGTGATGGCTTGCGGAAGGTAATGGGCTAGCGTCATGGCCGGCAACGAGCAAATGGACCAGGATGCGATTGCCGCCCAATGGGAGGCGTCGCTCGATTCCGAGGATCCCGCGGAGGCCGCCAAGGCTGCCGCCGAAAACGAGCTGTCGGAGACCATGGCCCTGCAATGGGCGGCCATGGTCGAGGACGGCAGCCGCGATCTCGGCAGCGGCAAGAATTCCGGCGAGCGGGTGCTGTCGCAGGAGGAGATCGACAATCTCCTCGGCTTCACCGTCGGCGACGTCACCCTCGACGACCATTCCGGCATCCGCGCGATCATCGATTCGGCGATGGTCTCCTACGAGCGTCTGCCGATGCTCGAAATCGTCTTCGACCGCCTGGTGCGGCTGATGACGACGTCCTTGCGCAATTTCACCTCCGACAACGTCGAAGTCTCGCTCGACCGCATCACCTCGGTGCGCTTCGGCGACTACATGAACTCGATCCCGCTGCCCGCCGTCCTCACCGTCTTCAAGGCCGAGGAGTGGGAAAACTTCGGCATGGCGACGGTCGATTCCAACCTGATCTATTCGATGATCGACGTGCTGCTCGGCGGTCGCCGCGGCACCAGCCAGCTCCGCATCGAGGGCCGGCCCTACACCACGATCGAGACCGAGCTGGTCAAGCGGCTGGTCGAGGTGGTGCTGGCCGACGCCGAGCAGGCGTTCCGGCCGCTGTCGCCGGTGACTTTCACGATCGACCGGCTCGAGACCAATCCGCGTTTCGCCGCGATCAGCCGTCCCGCCAACGCCGCGATCCTGGTGCGGCTGCGCATCGACATGGAAGACCGCGGCGGCAATATCGAGCTGCTGCTGCCTTATGCCACCATCGAGCCGATCCGGGGCGTCCTGCTCCAGATGTTCATGGGCGAGAAGTTCGGCCGCGACCCGGTCTGGGAAGGCCATTTCGCCACCGAGATCGTGCAGGCCGAGATCGCCGTCGATGCCGTGCTCTACGAGGCCGACATCCCGCTCAAGCAGCTGATGCGGCTCAAGGTCGGCGACACGCTGCCGCTGGAGATGCGCGCCGACGCCAACGTCACCGTGCGCTGCGGCGATGTCACGCTGACCGAGGGGCGGATGGGCCGGGTCGGCGACCGGGTCGCGATCCGCGTGACGAAACCCTTGCGCAAGCCAAGTACGACACTTGCGATGTTCGAGAAGGTGGACGAGCAGAACAAGATGATGGAGGCCCCATGAACCACTCCCTGGGAATGGCGATCGAGACGCTGGTGGCTATCCTGCTGATGCTGACGATCTTCTATTGCGTCATGCTCAACAAGCGCCTGACGCGGCTGAAGGCGGACGAGCATTCGCTGAAGGCGGTGATCGGCGAGCTGATCACCGCGACCGAGATCGCCGAGCGCGCGATCGGCGGGCTGAAGCTCGCCGTGCGCGACGTCAACGAGAATCTCGGCAGCCAGCTCGCGGCGGCGACGCAGATGTCGGACCAGCTCTACAAGCAGCTCGGCGAAGCCGACAACGTGGTGCGGCGCCTGTCCAAGATCGCCATCGCCGCGCGCCCCGTCACCAATCCGGAAACGGTTGCCGCGCCGGCGGCCAAGCCCTCGACCGCGAAGGCGGTGGCGGCTGCGGCCGAAGCCTTCTCCGAGCGCCGCCGATCCAACGGCCTTGCCGCATGAAGTGAGGATATGAAGTCGTTTCGTAACATCCGCGTCATCCCGGTCGTCCTGGTTGCCGTCGCCGGCCTCGCCACGCTGAAGGTGGCGGGCCTCGTGATCAATGGCGGCTACGTGTTCGACTACAAGCCGGACCAGACCAAGAAGTCCTGGGCGCAGGAGAATCTCAACTTCCCGACCGGCCGCGAGGAGCCGGAGATCATCACCGGCTCGACCCATGGCGAGCCGAAGGAGGCGCCCAAGCCCGCCGCGCCCGAGACCAAGCCGGAAGGCACCGTGGTCAAGATGGAGGAGGGCCAGCCGCAGGTCTCGGCCTCCGAGCGCGCGATCCTCGAGCGGCTGCAGGCACGGCGCCAGGAGATCGAGGCCCGCCAGCGCGAGATCGACATCCGCGAGAGCCTGCTCAAATCGGCCGAGAAGCGTATCGAAGGCAAGGTCGAGGAGATGAAGGCGGTGGAAACCCGCATCTCCGCGACCCAGGCCGAGCAGAAGGCCGCCGAGGCCCAGCGCATGAAGGGCCTCGTCACCATGTACGAGGGTATGAAGCCGAAGGACGCCGCGCGGGTGTTCGACCGGCTCGAGATGGGCGTGCTGATCGAGATCGCCTCGGCGATCGCGCCGCGGAAGATGTCGGACATCATGGGCCTGATGTCGCCGGAGGCCGCCGAGAAGCTGACGGTCGAGATGGCCCGCCGCGCCAATGGCGGCGGCGATCAGTCGGCTTCGGCCGCGGAGCTGCCCAAGATCGACGGCAAGCCGACGCAAAAGCCGAATTGAGGGCTCATACTTAAGAAGTCCTTAATTGGCAAAACCTTAAGATTGAGGCAGGGGCCGGCAGCAGTGCCGGCGTGAGACCGTCGAACCGGAAGACATGCCGCCAATGGCGCGAAAGGCTGCCGAAGGATTGTGGTCGCGAGCCCGCGCTTTGGCGCCGGGGCTGTGGCGTCATGTCCGGAAAGCGGGCGCGCTGGCGGTCTGCCTGCTGATCGGCCTCGGTGCGCCTGGCCGGGCGGCCGATCCCGTCAGGGGCGAGGCGACCTTTTCGGCCGGCGGCGGCTTTGCCCGTCTCGTCATCAAGCTCGGCGAGGACGTGCCCTCCGAGGTGACGACCGCGGGCTCCATCCTGATCATCCGCTTCGACCGGCCCGTCGACGTTCCGGTCGACCGCGTGCCGGAAGGCGCGCCCGATTACGTCAACTCGGCGCGCCGGGATCCCGATGGCACCGCCATCCGC
>RXJC01000578.1 GCA_003963435.1 Bradyrhizobiaceae bacterium
TGATGGACTGGACCGACCGGCATTGCCGGGTGTTCCACCGTCATCTGACGCGGCGGGCGCTGCTTTATACGGAGATGCTGACGAGCGGCGCCGTCATTCATGGCGACCGCGGGCGGCTGCTGGGGTTCGACGCGAGCGAGCATCCGGTTGCGCTTCAGCTTGGTGGCTCGGATCCGCGCGAGCTGGCGCAGGCGGCAGCGATCGGCGAGGCGTTCGGCTACGACGAGATCAACCTCAATGTCGGTTGCCCCTCCGATCGCGTGAAGGACGGCCGCTTCGGCGCCTGCCTCATGGCGGAGCCGGAGCTCGTGGCGCGGTGCGTCGAGGCCATGAAGCGCGCAGTCGCAGTTCCGGTCACGGTGAAATGCCGCATCGGCATCGACGACCAGGATCCTGAGGTCGCGCTCGATGCGCTTGCGCGCGCCGTGGTCGCCTCCGGCTGTGACGCACTGATCGTGCATGCCCGCAAGGCCTGGCTCAACGGATTGTCTCCGAAGGAGAACCGCGACATCCCGCCGCTCGATTATGACCGCGTCTATCGTCTCAAGCGCGCAATGCCCGATGTGCCGGTCATCATCAATGGCGGCATTGCCGGAATCGACGAGGCGAAGGCGCATCTGGATCATGTCGACGGTGTGATGCTCGGCCGTGCTGCCTATCAAGAGCCGTGGCGGCTGCTCGCCGTCGATCCCGACATCTTCGGCGAGGCCGCGCCACATGCGACCATGCAGGACGCGCTCGAGGCGATGATGCCCTATATCGAGCAGCAGCTCGCGCGCGGCACGCGGCTGCATGCGATCACGCGGCATTTCGTCGGTGCGTTCCACGCCGTGCCCGGCGCGCGGGCCTTCCGCCGCCATCTCGCCGAGCAAGGGGTGAAGCCGGGTGCCGGTCTCGACGTGCTGCGCGATGCGATCGCGCGGGTCGGTGCCCGCGCGCCGGCCGAGGCGGCTGCCTAGCTTCACCGTGAAGGGCCGGATCGTGACATCCGGCTCTTCGTCGGCCTGTCTCAGCGGAACAGGTCGAAGTGATAGTTCACGCCGACGCGGAAGCTGTGGAATTTCGCGGCGTTCCAGTCGGGCAGGTCGTCATGCTTGAGCTCGGTGTAGAGATACTCGGCCTTGGCCGACCATTTGGGCAGGAACGCCCATTCGACGCCGCCGCCCGCGGTCCAGCCCATGTTCATCTTGTTGACCGGACCATCCTTCAATTCGCCGGCGGCAAGACCTGCGGTCCCGAACAACAGCAAGCGTGAATCCATCGTCGCGATGCCGGCGCGGGCACGGCCGGTCATATACCAGGGCAGGCTGATTGCGGCGCTGTTGAGCGCGTCGTGGTTCTTGATATCTCCGCCTTCGAAGTCGTTTTCGATGCCGACCACGAACATCGGCGAGAGCTGGTAATTGTAGCCGATCTGCACGCCGCCCATGGCGCCCTTGACCTTGCCGCCGCGGGTCCCGACGAGATCATTGAAGGCGTCGTCGCCGCTCTCGGCATAGCCGGCGTTGAACCCTGCATAGAGTCCGGTCCACGAATACACCGGCTGTGGAGCCATGTAGGCGGTGGAGGGGGCTGCATGGCGCGGCGACAGGTCCGCCGCAGAGGCGCTGCCTGTTGCTAACGCTGCGGCAAAGGCCACGACGCGCATTGCGCGGCGGAGGGCAGCTCTTGCAAACATTCTCAAATCTCCCACTTGGCCGCCTCCTTTTGGGGAGCGGCTCGTCCAACCCTGGGTCAGGGAATGTGCCGGTTATAAACCGACCAGGCGGTTTGTAAATGGCAAGAAGGTCACAGCTGCCCGCTTTTGATCCTCGTTTATTGCGAAGGGATGGCAGCCGGCTGGATTGGAGCCGATGGCCTGCCGCGCGGCGGGCCTTGCTACGACCTAAAGGGCGATGTGATCAGGATGAATGAGCATCGCGCTTTAGGTTGTTGTTCAAGCGTGATCTTCTCGGAAAAGCGCTGCGCGCTTTCCGGATCATGCGTTAGTCGATCGCGGGGCGCGAGCGGCGGTGGCTGCTTTGAAGTTCGGGATAGCCGGTCAGCATCAGCTTGTCGGCGCGGACGCCCCAGCTCTCCAGGCGGTCGAGGAAGCTCATCCCGAGCAGGTTGGTCTTCATCTGCCCGCGCTGGACCACGAGGGCCGGCACCGATTTTTCGACGAGATGGCCGACGGAGAGGCGGTCGAGCGTGAGGCGGGCTGCCTTGGTGTGGCCGCCCGCGGTTTCGAGATCGACATCGTATTCGAGCATATCGAGCGGCAGCCCGATGGCTTTCGCGGTCTCCCAGGTCAGCACCACCGACGTCGCACCGGTGTCGATCACCATGGGCGCTGCGACACCGTTGATCTTGGCCTTTAGCGCAAATTCGCCGCCCTGGCCGCGTGGGATCTGCACGGCCGGGGCAGGCGTCGCCGCCGTCTGCGCGCGAAAGATGTGCGAGACCTTGTGGCTGGCGCGGGCGATCTGACCGGGGTCGCCATAGGCGACGACGGCGCCTGCCGTGCCGGCAAGCATGACGAGAACGAGCAGGAAGCGGATCATCGTGCGCCTCCGCAAGTGCGCGGGCCGGTCAGACGCGTTTCGGCGATCCTGCGATCGGCACAAGTCCGGCTTCCGTCATGCGTGCCGGCAACAGGGCCATGACCGCGCGCCGTTCCGCGCTCTCCATGGCGTGCCAGCGCGCGATCTCGGGCAAGGTCCGGCCGCAGCCGAAGCATAGCTTGGTCTTGGGATCGATCATGCAGACGGCGACGCACGGCGTTTCTTGGCTCATTCGGACATAGTGGGGGATTGTCGGGCATGTCTGCAAGCATCTGGTTCAGGAGCCCGTGCCGGCGCTCATGATCGGTTTGTGGCGCGGCCGGCGCTTCTCGTCGGGCAGTACGGAACTCTCCGGCTGGAGCGGTGGAGCATCATCCGACAGCGGCGCAAGCGCGCTCATCACGCGCTCCGGCGGGAAGGTCACGATCACCTCGGTGCCGATGCGCAGCTTGGATTTGAGCGTGAACGTGCCACCATGCAGGTCGATCAGATTCTTGGCGATCGGCAGGCCGAGACCGGCGCCCTGTTCGGCCGATTTGATCGAGTTGGAGCCCTGGCCGAACGAGGCGAGCACGATCGGGATCTCGTCCTCGGGAATGCCGGAGCCGGTGTCCTTCACCGAGAGATATTGCCCGCCCGAAGCGGTCCAGCCGGCCTTGAGCCAGATCTCGCCGCCCTGCGGGGTGAACTTGATCGCGTTGGAAATCAGGTTGAGCACGACCTGGCGGATCGCGCGCTCGTCGGCCCACAGCCGCGGCATGGCCTGCTCGAACACTTCGTGGATGGTGATGCCGCGGCTCGATGCACGCAGCTTCATCAGATGATGGCAGTCGGCGACGATGCCGACCAGCGACACCGCCTCCTCGTTCAGCTCGTAACGGCCGGCCTCGATCCGCGACAGGTCGAGGATCTCGTTGATGAGGTTGAGCAGATGCACGCCCGAATTGTGGATGTCTGCCGAGTATTCCTTATAGACCGGCACCGCATGCGCGCCAAAAATCTCGCTCTTCATCACCTCGGAGAAACCGAGGATGGCGTTCAGCGGCGTGCGCAGCTCGTGGCTCATCTGCGCGAGGAAGCGCGACTTGGCGACGTTTGCGGATTCGGCGCGGTGGCGCGCTTCGTCCGAGATCGCCTTGGCCTGTTCGAGCTCGCCGATCAGCGCGTCCTTCTCGGCGCGCGCTTCCAGCGTGGCGAAGGTGGAGGAGTGCAGCCGGTGCGCCAGCAGCACGAAATAGCCTTCGGCGGCGAGCGCGAGCGCGGCCAGGATGTAATTGTCCAGCGAGCCGGTCATTGCGAAGCTCAGCGCCATGGCGACGGCGACCGGCGCGGTGGCGGCAAGCGCTGCGATCGGAAGGTTGGCGGCGAGCATGCTCGATACTGCGATCACCAGCAGCATCAGGAACATCATCAGCGTTTCCGTGACCATGTCGAGCACGGGATGGATCAGGATCGCCATCCAGCACAGGCCATAGAGCAGGTCGAGCACGACGAAGCGCGTCCGCCATGCGCGCGTCGCCGCGGGCGAGGCGGCCTCGGTCAGGAAGCGCCGGCAACTGCGGATCATCGCGCTGTGGAGACAAAGCATGCCGGCGGTCCAGGCGGCGGCCGGGATCGGCTGCATCCACAGGCCGAACAGCACGCCGGTCGCGACCACCAGCAACATGACGACATAGGAGGCCGACAGCCGGGTCTGGGCGTATTGGCGCAGCATCTCGGCGTCGAAGGCCGGACGGGTTCCGCTGGTCGACGTTAACTTGTCGCGCGCCTCGCGCACCCGCTGCGCCGCGGCCCGTCGGCTGCTCGCCGACGGGGCGCTCACCGGCTCGGCCGGAAGCTGCACAACCTCAGGCTTTTCAGCGGGGTTACTCATCAAGCAACAACGATTCCTGCCCACGCCGGACGCGGGCCTTCTGCATTCTCTATCTCTGGCAAGAAATCCTTAAGAGGTGACTTAAGGAGCTAAAGAATTACGTTAACCCGGCGTTAATTTTGAGCTCGCCTGCGCCGTTCAATGCAGCGCCGCGTGCTGGGCGATGTAGACCGCCGCTCCCGCCAGATAGCCCACCAGCGCTGGGCCGGCGATGCGGCGTGCGTACCAGAAGAACTCGATCTTCTCGAGCCCCATGGCGGCAACGCCCGCGGCCGAGCCGATGATCAGGATCGAGCCGCCGGTGCCGGCGCAATAGGCGATGAACTCCCAGAGAAAACTGTCCGGCGGATATTGCACCGGATTGTACATGCCCATCGTCGCGGCGACGAGCGGCACGTTGTCGATGATGGCGCTCAAGAGGCCGAGCAGGATCACGATGATGTCGAGGCGGCCGACCGTGGCGTCGAGCCATTTCGCCAGCAGCTCGAGGAGGCGGGCGTGCTCCAGGCATGCGGCGGCCATGAGGATGCCGACGAAGAACACGATCGAGCCCATGTCGATACGCGCCAGCGCATGGACGAGGGTGAGGGGACGGCGCACATCCTCGTCCTTGTGGCGGTGGACGATCTCGCCGACCAGCCAGAGGATGCCAAGCCCGAAAAGGATGCCCATGAAAGGTGCGAGATGCGTCACGGCCTTGAAAACCGGAACGGCAACCAGAGTGCCGAGGCCGAGATAGAACATCAGATTGCGTTCGAACAGCTCGACCCTGAGCGCCTTCGCCTGTTCCTGCAGCGGGGGCACGATCTCCTTGCCCCTCAGAGAATAGCCGATGATGAGCAGCGGTATCAGCAGGTTGAACAGTGACGGCAAGAACACCGCCCTCATGATGTTGACGGGGGTTATCTGCCCTCCAATCCAGAGCATGGTCGTGGTAACGTCGCCGATCACCGTCCAGGCACCGCCGGCATTGGCGGCGATCACGATGATGGAGGCGAACAGCAGGCGATCGCCCTTGTGGCCGATCAGCTTCTGGATCAGCGAGATCATCACGATGGTGGTCGTCAGATTGTCGAGGATCGAGCTCAGGAAGAACGTCACGAAGCCGATGATCCACATCAGCGTGGTCTGCTTCGTGGTGCGGATGACCGAGGTGATGACTTCGAAGCCGTTGTGGGCGTCGATCACCTCGACGATCGTCATGGCGCCGATCAGGAAGAAGACGATCTGCGCTGTCGAGGCGACGGATTCGTCGAGCTGGTGGTTGACCAGCGAGGCATCGCCGATGGCCATCGCATAGATGGTCCAGAGCAGGCCCGCGCCCAGGAGAGCCGAAGCGCTCTTGTTGACGCCGAGCGGGTGTTCGAGCGCGATGGCAGCGTACGCAACGATGAAAACGGCGGCTATCACGCTCAGCAAATCAGTCCCCCCAAAAAATCGTTCTTCGGCTCAATGCGAGCCTCGCCGCGGCGCTGGCGCCGCGTCGAGACCGGCAGGGGCCGCAGCGGCTGCGGCCGTTAATGCGTTCCTCAGCGTTGCAGGCGGGCGAGCAGGCTCGAGGTGTCCCAGCGCTTGCCGCCCATCTTCTCGACCTCGGAATAGAACTGGTCGACCAGCGCGGTGACCGGCAGGTTGGCGCCGTTGCGGCGGGCTTCGGCGATCGCGATCGAGAGGTCCTTGCGCATCCATTCGACCGCGAAGCCGAAATCGTATTTGTCCTCGTTCATGGTCTTGTAGCGATTCTCCATCTGCCAGGACTGCGCCGCGCCCTTGGAGATGGTTTCGATCACCGCGGCGACGTCGAGGCCGCTCTTCTTGGCGAAGTGGATGCCCTCGGATAGGCCCTGCACCAGGCCGGCGATGCAGATCTGGTTGACCATCTTGGTCAGCTGGCCGCTACCCGCGGGCCCGAGCAGCTTGCACATCCGCGCATAGGCACCCGTGATAACAGGCTCGGCGCCGGAATAGGCATCCTGCGCGCCGCCGCACATCACGGTGAGCACGCCGTTCTCGGCGCCGGCCTGGCCACCCGAGACCGGCGCGTCGACGAATTTGAAACCTGCCTTGGTGGCGGCGGCGTCCAGCTCACGCGCGACCTCGGCGGAGGCGGTGGTGTGGTCGACGAAGGTCGCCCCCTTCTTCATGCCGGCGAAGGCGCCGTCAGGGCCGATCGTGACCGCGCGCAGGTCGTTGTCGTTGCCGACGCAGCACATCACGAAGTCCTGGCCTTCGGCGGCCGCCTTCGGCGTCGGTGCGGTCTTGCCGCCGAACTTGTCCGCCCATTCCTTCGCCTTGGCCGCGGTGCGGTTGTAGACGGTGACCTCATGGCCCCCTTTTTTCACGAGGTGTCCGGCCATGGGGAAGCCCATCACGCCGAGACCGAGGAAAGCGACTTTAGCCATGTGTGGTACCTTGTCCGTAGTTTTGAGTTTTTACGGTTGTAGCCCGGGGGAGGGCGCCGGGCGGCGTCCTCGAAGTTCCGCCGCGAGGGCGGATCGGAGGCGCACCATAAACCGTTAAGGGCGGAGGGCAACGGCTTCGTTTGGCGGCCCCCTGTGCTAGGATGGCCAGACCTAAGGACTTCGAAAAAGGGAGCGAAACATGGCATCGGGCTTGGGCGGCGTGAGCGTTGGCGTCCTCGATCATTTCAACATCCGGACCCGGAACCTGGCCGAGACCGTCCGCTTCTACGAGGAGGTGCTGGGCCTGGAAAAAGGCGCCCGGCCGAACTTCGCCTTCCCCGGCGCCTGGATGTACAGCGAGGGCAAGGCGGTGGTGCATCTCGTCGATATTTCCGCGACGGCGGAGCCACAAAAGCCGGATTCCGGCGTCGTTCACCACGTCGCCTTCGTCAGCCGCGGCTTCGACGGCATGAAGCAGCGCCTGGCATCCAAGGGGATGGCGTTCGACTCCCGCCAGGTGCCCGGCGGCGAGCTCTGGCAGATCTTCGTCAACGACCCCAACGGGGTCATGATCGAGCTGAACTACGAGGCCGCCAAGGAGCAGGGGGCGGCGCCCGCCGAGATGGCTGGCGATATCGGCAGGCAGTAGCCTTTTGGGCGTTTCCGCTCTAATGGGGCATCCCAGAGTCTCGAGCATGACCTTGCCCGAAGCCCGCTCCACGCCGTGCGCTGGTGCGGCCCTTCGGGCCCGGATCAGGCTCCGTTCAGGAGATGCACTTTGAGCGTGACGCAGCAACAGGTTCTCGACAGCCTCGCCAGGATCAAGTCGCCCCGTGGGGTCGCGCTCACCAATGCCAATGTGCTGAGCCCAATCAGCGCGTCCGACGGCAAGGTGTTCTTCTCGATCAATGTCGACGCCGCCGAGGCCCGGGCCTGGGAATCGATCCGGGCCGAGGCCGAAGCCGCCGTGCGCACCATCCCCGGCGTCACCACCGTCATGGTGGCGTTGACTGCCGAGCGCAAGCCGGGGTCCGCACCACCGCCCCCTCCGCAACCCAGTCGCGGCGCGCCGGGGGTGCAGCCGGTGCACGCCCACAAGCCGCCACCGCAGGGCGGCGCCCAATCGCCCATGGCGCGGCAGTCGGAGATCCCAGGCGTTGCCGCCGTGATCGCGGTCGCGTCCGGCAAGGGCGGCGTCGGCAAGTCGACCACCGCTCTGAACCTGGCGCTGGGCCTGCGCGACCTCGGCCTCAAGGTCGGGCTGCTCGATGCCGACATCTACGGCCCCTCGGTGCCGCGCCTGACCGGCCTGCACGACAAGCCGGAGCTGAACGACGAGCGAAAAATGATTCCGCTTCGGCGCTTCGGTCTCGCCATCATGTCGATCGGCTTCCTGGTCGAGGAAGAGACCGCGATGATCTGGCGCGGTCCGATGGTGATGTCGGCGGTGACGCAGATGCTGCGCGACGTCGAATGGGGCACGCTCGACGTGCTCGTAGTCGACATGCCACCGGGCACCGGCGATGCCCAGCTCACTTTGGCGCAGAACGTGCCGCTCAAGGGCGCGGTGATCGTCTCGACACCGCAGGACCTGTCGCTGATCGACGCCCGGCGGGGGCTTGCCATGTTCAAGAAGGTCAACGTGCCCGTGCTCGGCATCGTCGAGAACATGAGTTACTTCCAGTGCCCGCATTGCGGCACGCGGTCGGACATTTTCGGTCATGGCGGGGCGCGGCACGAGGCCGAGAAGCTCAAGGTACCGTTCCTCGGCGAGATTCCGCTGCACATGGCGATTCGCGCCTCCTCGGACGCCGGCAATCCCGTCGTCGACAGCGAGCCGGACGGCCCCCATGCGGCGATCTACCGCGCCATTGCGGGACAGGTCCGGGACCAGCTCAAGGGCGTCATCGCGCGGGCCTGAATCGGGCGCCCGCGGCACGCCTGCTCGTTCTTTCGGGGGACATGCGACTTTCGTAGACCCCCGTCATGCCATTGTCGCGTTCCGCAAACGGGGCTTCCGTGTTAAAGGCCCACGGCAGTCAAGCCCCTTCGGTTCGACGCGGCCTTAACGCGTCACCGGAATGAGCGGCGGCAAAAGAGAAGTTAAGGGGAAACGCCCCAGCAAGGAGAGACCTGAAGATGAAGCGTCGTGATTTTCTCAAAGTGTCGGCAGCAGGCGCGGCGGCAACCGCGGTAGCCTCGCCGGCGATCGCGCAGTCCTCGCCCGAGGTGAAGTGGCGCTTGACTTCGAGCTTCCCGAAATCGCTCGACACTATCTATGGCGGCGCGGAGCAGGTGGCGAAGTACGTCGCCGAGATGACCGACAACAAGTTCCAGATCCAGGTGTTCGCCGGCGGCGAGATCGTTCCGGCCCTGCAGGCGCTCGATGCGACCTCCAACGGCACCGTCGAGATGTGCCACACCGTCTCGTACTATTACGTCGGCAAGGATCCCACCTTCGCGATCTTCGCCTCGGTGCCGTTCGGTCTCAACGCGCGCCAGCAGAACTCCTGGTGGTACCAGGGCGGCGGCGAGCAGCTCGCCAACGAGTTCTTCAAGAAGTCGAACGTGATCGGCTTCCCCTGCGGCAACACCGGCACCCA
>RXJC01000577.1 GCA_003963435.1 Bradyrhizobiaceae bacterium
GATGAGTGAGGCGGCAGATATCACCGAGGACGGCTTTCTCGGCGGGCAGTTGCGCCTGAAGCAGAAGCGGACCGGCCATCGCGCCGGGCATGATGCCATCCTGCTCGCGGCAGCGACCGACGCCCGCGCCGGCGACTGGGTGGTCGATTTCGGCGCCGGCGTCGGCACGGCCGGGCTGGCGCTGGCTCGGCGAATCCCGGGGATCAGGCTCGGCCTGGTCGAGATTGATCCGGAGCTGGCGGAGCTGGCGCGCGACAACGCGGCGGCGAATGCGCTTGCCGCCGAGACGATCGTGCTCGACGTCACGGCCGGCGCCGATGCCTTCGCGTCGCATGGGCTGTTGCCCGACAGCGTCGACGTGGTGCTGATGAACCCGCCGTTCAACGATCCCGCTAGGCATCGCGGCTCGCCGGATCAGGCGCGCCACACGGCGCATGTGGCGATGGAGGAGACGCTGCATGCGTGGGTGCATGCAGCCCGGCGCATTCTCCGGTCGAATGGCGTGCTGACCTTGATCTGGCGTGCTGATGGCATCGCCGATGTCCTGGCGGCGCTGGCGCGCGGCTTCGGCGGCCTCGCGATCCTGCCGGTTCACGGCGAGGCGGCGCGGCCCGCGATCCGTGTGCTGGTGCGTGCGGTCAAGGGCGGCCGGGCCCCGACGCGATTGCTGCCGGGCCTCATGCTCAATAGCGAGGCGCGCGCGCCTCAAACGGAAATAACGGAGATTCTGGAGGGGAGGGCGGCCTTGCCGCTGGTGGAACCGTGACGGCTTACTGCGGAAGCGATTCCGACTGCTGCTCTTGCGGAGTCGTGAGACGGATCGCCATGAACAGCGCACCGATCAGCAGCATTAGCAGATAGATTTTCATGGTGTTCTCCGCTGCCTCATTGCAGCCTCCCATCGGAAAATCTGCAAAACACGTTCCAGCCACTTCCAATGACAGTCGCGTGATAAGAAATGGTTAATCAGAGGTAACGGCATGGCCGAGCAATTGAACGATCGTGAGAGTTCCGGCCTGGCCGACAAGCTCATGCAATATCTGCCGGCGCGCTTCCGCCCCGGCACCGCGGTGGTGCCGGTGGTGCGGCTCTCGGGCGTGATCGGCGCGGTGACGCCGCTGCGTCCGGGCCTGACGCTTGCGGGAGTCGCGAAAATCCTGGAGCGCGCGTTCTCGTATCGTCACGCCAAGGCGGTGGCGCTGGTGATCAACTCGCCCGGCGGCTCGCCGGTGCAATCTCGCCAGATCTACCTGCGCATCAAGCAGCTCGCGGCGGAGAAGAAGCTGCCGGTGCTGGTGTTCGTCGAGGACGTCGCGGCCTCCGGCGGCTACATGATCGCCTGCGCCGGCGACGAGATCATTTGCGATCCGTCTTCCATCCTCGGCTCGATCGGCGTGGTCGGCGGCAGCTTCGGTTTCCAGGAGGCGATCAAGCGGCTCGGCATCGAGCGGCGGCTCTACACGGCCGGCGCGCACAAGGCGATGCTCGACCCGTTCCTGCCCGAAAACCCTGATGACGTCGCCAAGCTGAAGGCGATCCAGCGCGAGATCCACCAGATTTTCATTTCACTGGTGAAGGACAGCCGCGGCGCGCGCCTCAAGGGCTCCGACGACACCCTGTTTACGGGAGAATACTGGGCCGGCGACACTTCTGTGGCGCTGGGGCTGGCCGACAGCATCGGCGATCTCCGCTCAACTCTTCGTGCCCGCTACGGCGAGAAGGTTCTCACCCCCGTGATCGCGCAGCCGACCGGGCTGCTCGCCGGCCTTCTGGGCCGGAAATCGCCCGGCGCGGGGCAGCTTTCGGCCCTGGAATCAATGGCCGGGCTGCCGGACGAGCTGATCTCGGCGGTCGAGACGCGGGCGATTTGGGCGAAATTCGGGTTCTAGGCGTTGCCCTCCCGCGCCATTTGGTCCGAGCTGAGCCAATTGCGGCGCAGCCCGGAGTGCGCGAGAATGATCGTGGGGGCTGAGCACTAGACGAGGATCGACCGATGCCGCCGTTCGTCGCTTTCGCGGGCGTGCTGGGCGGGCTTGCCGTGGTCCGCTGGGCCTACAAGACCGCTGTCAGGATCAATGAGGAGCTGGAGGAGATGCGCCTGTCGCGCGTCGCCGAGGCCGCCCATATGGGGAATATCCAGACGCTGAAGCGTGACCCCGTGACGGGGGCGTATCGGCCGGGGTAGCCGCGCACGTCGCCTGCACCGTCATTCCGGGGCGCCGAAAGGCGAACCCGGAATCTCGAGATTCCGGGTTCGATGCTGCGCATCGCCCCGGAATGACTGCCATTTTGGCCCCTTCGCCTTGATTCCCACCCCCGCCGTCGATACGGTCCCGCGCGATTCAAACCCCCGCGAGAGCCTGATCTGACGATGGACGCCTCATTGCCCGCCCATATGCGCCCGGAACGCTCGTTCCAGGGTTTTATCCTCGCGCTCCAGCGGTTCTGGGCCGAGCAGGGCTGCGTGATCCTGCAGCCCTACGACATGGAGATGGGCGCGGGCACCTTCCATCCGGCGACCACGCTGCGCGCGCTCGGGCCAAAGCCCTGGAACGCCGCCTATGTGCAGCCCTCGCGCCGGCCGAAGGACGGCCGCTACGGCGAGAACCCGAACCGGATGCAGCACTACTACCAGTTCCAGGTGATCATGAAGCCGTCGCCGCCGAACCTCCAGGAGTTGTACCTGAAGTCGCTCGCCGCAATCGGCATCGATTCCGCCGTGCACGACATCCGCTTCGTCGAGGACGATTGGGAGAGCCCGACGCTGGGCGCCTGGGGCCTCGGCTGGGAATGCTGGTGCGACGGCATGGAAGTCAGCCAGTTCACTTACTTCCAGCAGGTCGCCGGCTTCGAATGCGCGCCGGTCGCGGGCGAGCTCACTTACGGGCTGGAGCGCCTTGCGATGTATGTTCAGGGCGTCGACCGCGTGTACGACCTCAATTTCAACGGCCGTGATGGCGATGCCAAGGTCACCTACGGCGACGTCTTCCTGCAGGCGGAGCAGGAATATTCCCGCCATAACTTTGAATATGCCGACACCGCGATGCTGTTCGAGCAGTTCAAGATGGCGGAAGCGGCCTGCAAGAAATATCTCGACGCAGGCTGGCGCGAGGGCGGCAACAAGAAGCAGCACCTGATGGCGCTGCCGGCCTACGACCAGTGCATCAAGGCCAGCCACGTCTTCAACCTGCTCGATGCCCGCGGCGTGATCTCGGTGACGGAGCGGCAGAGCTATATCTTGCGCGTACGCGAGCTGGCAAAAGCCTGCGGCGAGGCCTGGATTCACACTGAAGCGGGCGGAGCGGCCTGATGCCCGATCTTTTGCTTGAACTGTTCTCGGAAGAGATTCCCGCGCGCATGCAAGCCAAGGCGGCCGACGATCTGCGCCGCCTGGTCACCGACAAGCTCGTCGCCGAAGGCCTCGTCTACGAGGGCGCGAAGGCGTTCGCGACGCCGCGCCGCCTCGCGCTCACCGTGCACGGCATCCCGGCTCGCCAGCCGGATCTGAAGACCGAACGCCGCGGCCCGAAGGTCGGCGCGCCCGATGCGGCCGTGCAGGGCTTTCTGAAGGCGACGGGATTGAAGTCGCTCGATGAAGCCAAGATCCAGCGCGACCCCAAGGGTGATTTTTATATCGGCTTGATCGAGAAGCCCGGCCGCGATGCGATCGACGTGCTCGCGGAAATCCTGCCCGTGATCATCCGCACCTTCCCTTGGCCGAAATCGATGCGCTGGGGTGCGCGTTCCGGAAAACCCGGCGCGTTGAACTGGGTGCGCCCGCTGCACGCGATCACCGCGACCTTCGGGCTTGAGACCGAAGAGCCCGATGTCGTGAAGTTCGAGGTCGACGGCATCGAGAGTGGCCAGACGACCTATGGCCATCGCTTTCTCGCGCCGGCGGCAATCTCCGTGCGCCGCTTCGAGGATTACGAAGCAAAACTGCTCGACGCCAAGGTCGTGCTCGACCCCGAGCGCCGCAAGGACGCGATTCTCACCGACGCCAAGCAGCTCGCCTTCGCGCAAGGCTTCGAGCTGGTCGAGGACCAGAACCTGCTCGACGAGGTCGCCGGCCTCGTCGAATGGCCGGTCGTGCTGATGGGCTCGTTCGAGCCGGAGTTCTTGACGACGCCGGGCGAAGTGGTCCGCGCCACCATCCGCAACAACCAGAAGTGCTTCGTGGTGCGCGACCCCAAGACGGGCAAGCTTGCCAACAAGTTCATTCTGGTCGCCAACATTGAGGCGACCGACGGTGGCAACACCATCGTCGCCGGCAACGAGCGCGTGATCCGCGCGCGGCTGAGCGATGCGAAGTTCTTCTACGAGACCGACCTGAAGACGAAGCTCGAAGAGCGGCTGCCGAAGTTCGAGCAGATCGTGTTCCACGAGAAGCTCGGCACCCAGGCGGAACGGATCAGGCGCATCGAACGGCTAGCCACCGACATTGCGCCGGAGGTCGGCGCAGATGTCGCCAAGACCAAACGCGCTGCGCATCTCGCCAAGGCGGATTTGCTGACGGAGGTCGTCGGCGAATTCCCTGAAGTGCAGGGCCTGATGGGCAAGTATTACGCGCTGGCGCAGGGCGAGGATGCGTCCGTCGCCGCCGCGTGCGAGGAACATTACAAGCCGCAAGGCCCCACCGATCGCGTGCCGACCGATCCGGTCAGCGTCGCGGTGGCGCTCGCCGACAAGATCGACACGCTGGTCGGGTTCTGGGCCATCGACGAGAAGCCGACTGGTAGCAAGGACCCCTATGCGCTGCGTCGCGCGGCATTGGGCGTGATCAGGCTAATTGCCGAGAACGCGTTGCGGCTCTCTCTGATGAAGGTCGCAGCGTCCGCGCTCGCCGGCCTGTCTGTGACGCCGGCGGATGCCTCGAAACTTCCGAGCGACCTGCTCGCCTTCTTCGCCGACCGCCTGAAAGTCCAGCTCCGCGAGCAGGGTGCGCGGCACGATCTCGTCGATGCCGTGTTCGCGCTCGGCGGCCAGGACGACCTCCTGATGATCGTCCGCCGCGTCGAGGCGCTCGGAAAATTCCTCGAGAGCGACGACGGCAAGAACCTGCTCGCTGGCACCAAGCGCGCCAGCAATATCCTTGCGATCGAGGAGAAGAAGGACAAACGTACTTTCGACGGTGCGCCGGATGCTGCGCTCTATGGCCTCGCCGAGGAGAAGGCGCTGGCCAAAGCGATCGGCGAGGTCAAGACGGAAGCCAGCGCTGCCGTCGTCAAGGAAGACTTTGCCGCCGCGATGAGCGCAATGGCAAAACTGCGGCCGCCGGTCGATGCGTTCTTCGACAAGGTCCGCGTCAACGACGACGATGCTAAGGTGCGCGAGAACCGCCTGAAGCTCTTGAACGAGATCCGCAGCGCAACGCGTGCGGTGGCGGATTTCTCGAAGATTCAGGATTGAGGCGCGGTCGCGCTTCAAACACCGCTGTCATTCCGGGGCGCGCCACTTGGCGCGAGCCCGGAATCCATTTCTCCTCATCACGCGCGGCCCGATGGATTCCGGGCCCACGCCTTCGGCGTGTCCCGGAATGACGGCCGTTGACGTGGCCCGCAAAAAAAAAGTGCCCCGCCCGGCGGGGGGAAGACCGGGCGGGGCCTGATGTCCGATTTACACTGCTCGCGCCAGCCTGATGTGACGCGCCGGACATCTAGTCGATGTCAGATCGCGCTCAGTCCAGCACTTCGACGATGCGGCGCGAGCGCGGCTCGACCAGAACGGTCTCGCCGTTCACGACGGTGTAGCGATAGGTGGTGGCACCGAAGCGCTGCGGCACGTCATAATAGGTGACGCCCGCCTCAGGTAACGTGGTGCCGACGACGACGCGATCGGGAATGCTGAAGGCCGGCACACGCTGCTCGACGACGTAGTCGCGGAAGGCCGACCGCTGCTCGACTGCGATGGTTGGGCCGCTGTCGACCACGGCGGGCGCGCGTCCGACGGTGACACTGGTTTGCGCCTGCGCCGCCAGGGGCGAGCCGATTGCGGCCGCGATCGCTGCAAGAGCAAGAATCCTGTTCCGCATGGACAACTCCTTCGACGTGATTTTTCGGACGCGCCAGTGGCGCAGCCGGTTGGCCAATGCGTGCACCCTTCGCAATGTTCCGGGAAAAGGCCCGCCGCAATCGCGGCAATTTCAGGCAGTTTTCGTGAGGGCCGGAACTCACCTGGCCTATTGCGCGTCTCTACTCGCGGAACCGGGAGGGCTATGATCCGCCCGCGATTCGTCCCATCTCCACAGAAAGATAGTTCATGCACATCACCGTCGCCCACATTTCGCCGATCCTGTCGTTGATTGCGGGCGTGCTCATCCTGATCATGCCGCGACTCCTCAACCTGATTGTCGCGATCTTCCTCATCGTCAACGGTGCGATCGGGCTCGGGCTCCTGAAGTGGCTCCACCTCTAGGCGTTCATTTTCCGGAACTGTCTGACTTGCGCGGGCCCGCCCAAAATGGTGTAAGGCCCGCGAATTCCCATTCCTCTCGCAGGTTGTGTGCAAGCTATGGCCAAAGCCGCCTCGAAGCCGAAGAAGACCCTCGCGAAAATCCCAGCGAAATCAAAGTCCTCCGCCACCGCTAAGGCCGCGCCGCCGGCCCGCAAGGCGCTGGCCAAGAGCGCGCCGAAGCCGGTCGCCAAATCCGCTGCCAAGCCCGCTGTAAAGCCGGCGGCAAAGGCTGTGACCAAGGCGGCTCTGCCGAAGGCCGCTGCGAAGCCCGCGCCGAAGAAGGCTGCTCCCGCCAAGGCGGTGCCAGCAGCAGGCAAGGCCGGCAAATGGGTGTACACGTTCGGCGACGGCAAGGCCGAGGGCCGGACGGAGATGCGCGACCTGCTCGGCGGCAAGGGCGCGAACCTCGCCGAGATGGCCAATCTCGGCCTGCCGGTGCCTCCGGGCTTCACCATCCCGACCTCGGTCTGCACCTATTTCTACGCCCACGACAAATCCTATCCGAAGGAATTGCAGGCGCAGGTTGAGAAGGCGCTCGACCATGTCGGCAAGTTGACCGGCAAGGTGTTCGGCGACACCAAGAACCCGCTGCTCGTCTCGGTGCGCTCGGGCGCGCGTGCCTCGATGCCGGGCATGATGGACACGGTGCTCAACCTCGGCCTCAACGACCAGACCGTGGAAGCGCTGTCGGAATTGTCGGGCGACCGCCGCTTCGCCTATGACAGCTATCGTCGCTTCATCACCATGTATTCGGATGTGGTGCTCGGCTTCGAGCATCATCACTTCGAGGAAATCCTCGATACCTTCAAGGACAGCCAAGGCTACACGCTCGACACCGATCTGTCCGCCGACGACTGGGTCGAGCTGGTCGGCAAGTACAAGGACGCGGTCGCGCGCGAGACCGGCAAGGACTTCCCGCAGGATCCGCACGACCAGCTCTGGGGCGCGATCGGCGCCGTGTTCTCATCCTGGATGAACGCGCGCGCGGTGACCTACCGCAAGCTGCACGACATTCCGGAATCCTGGGGCACCGCCGTCAACGTGCAGGCCATGGTGTTCGGCAACATGGGCGAAACCTCTGCCACCGGCGTTGCCTTCACCCGCAACCCCTCGACCGGCGAGAGCAAGCTCTACGGCGAGTTCCTGATCAACGCGCAAGGCGAGGATGTGGTGGCGGGCATCCGCACGCCGCAGGACATCACCGAGGAAGCGCGCAGAGAGTCCGGCTCCGACAAGGCGTCGATGGAATCGGCGATGCCCGAGGCCTTCAAGGAGCTGACGCGGATCTACACGCTGCTCGAGAAGCACTACCGCGACATGCAGGACATGGAGTTCACGGTCGAGCAAGGCAAGCTCTGGATGCTGCAAACCCGCGGCGGCAAGCGCACCGCCAAGGCCGCGCTGCGCATCGCGGTCGAGCTCGCCAATGAAGGCCTGATCTCGAAGAAGGAAGCGGTGACGCGGATCGATCCGGCCTCGCTCGACCAGTTGCTGCACCCGGCCATCGATCCCAACGCCAAGCGCGACGTGATCGCGACGGGCCTGCCGGCATCTCCGGGCGCTGCCTCCGGCGAGATCGTGTTCTCATCGGATGAAGCGGCCAAGCTTCAGGCCGACGGGCGCAAGGTGATCCTGGTCCGCATCGAGACCAGCCCGGAAGACATTCATGGCATGCACGCCGCCGAAGGCATTTTGACCACGCGCGGCGGTATGACCTCGCACGCGGCGGTGGTCGCGCGCGGCATGGGCAAGCCCTGCGTTTCCGGCTGCGGCACCATCCGCGTCGATTACGGCCGCGGCACCATGAGCATCGGCTCGCGCACCTTCAAGACCGGCGACGTCATCACCATCGACGGCTCGCTCGGCCAGGTGCTGGCCGGCCGCATGCCGATGATCGAGCCGGAACTGTCGGGCGAGTTCGGCACGCTGATGAACTGGGCCGACCAGGTCCGCAAGATCGGCGTCCGCGTTAACGGCGACACGCCCGACGACGCGCGCACCGCGATCAAGTTCGGCGCCGAGGGCATCGGCCTGTGCCGTACCGAGCACATGTTCTTCGAGGAGACCCGCATCCGCACGGTGCGCGAGATGATCCTCTCCGAGGACGAGCAGTCCCGCCGCGCCGCGCTCGCCAAGCTGCTGCCGATGCAGCGCGCCGACTTCGTCGAGCTGTTCGAGATCATGAAGGGCCTGCCCGTCACGATCCGCCTGCTCGATCCTCCCCTCCATGAATTCCTGCCGCACACCCATGCCGAGGTCGAGGAAGTGGCGCGCGCCATGAACACCGACCCGCGGCGCCTCGCCGATCGCGCGCGCGAGCTGTCGGAGTTCAATCCGATGCTCGGCTTCCGCGGCTGCCGCATCGCGATCGCGTACCCTGAGATCGCCGAGATGCAGGCGCGGGCGATCTTCGAGGCGGCGGTCGAGGCCGAGAAGCGTACGGGCAAGGCCATCGGCCTCGAGGTGATGGTGCCGCTGATCGCGACCAAGATGGAGCTCGACCTCGTCAAGGCGCGCATCGACGCCACCGCGCAGGCGGTGATG